>JAEZHY010000257.1 GCA_023416335.1 Pseudomonadota bacterium
GATGTCGGCAAGAGTTGCGGAGACCCCGTTCCTGGCGAATAGAATACCGCCGGACCCCACGCCCGACCCGAAATCGAGATAGCTCCGGCAGCCGTGGGAACAGGCGAATTTCATGGCGACCACATAAGCCAGGGGGGACAGATCGTCCACCAGAGTGTGCCACCACATCAGTTCGTACAACATTGCCCGGCTTCGGTCGTAGAAGGATTTTACGGAGTCCTGGTCGATGCAACTCACCTGCTCGTGCCAGTCCGTTTTGATCCTGGCCAGGGCATCCAGACAAAGGCGACGTGTCTGGTCGATTTCCTCATGTCCCAGATAAGCGCCAATTTCGTGAAGAATACTATCCTGAAGACTCATCCCCTGCTGGATGACAAGGGCTTCTTCCCACACCGCGCGGTGTTCGTTCAGAAATCGTTCCTGGGTTTCGTGGAATTCATCCGAGGAAAGCAGACCGGCTTCGACATTTCTCCATAGACGCACCAGTCTGGCAGGCAAAAGATCTTGCGGCATCAGGTCTTTTCTCCAAAAATGTCTTATTCGAAGATGAAAAATAAATGAATGGATGCCGATAACATATCAGAAAAGACTCGAAACGCCAGCAGGAAATCGGATAGTGCCTTCAAGCGACGGCGGACTTGCAGAAACCGCTGGAGAGCGATAAGGTTTGCAGCGCAAGTGGAAGCACGAAAACAGGTGCGGAAGTTCAGGCCGGAAACAGTCCGAAAGAGCCGGCAAATTGAGGAGGAACAACAGGTATGAGCGGGAAGATTCGGTTTGAAAGACATATGCAAAAATCCACTCTTCACAATCCGATGATGGGATTTGAACTGGACACCCAGGATCTGGAGATCAGGAAAGATCCGCTTACCGGAAGGCAGAGCGTGTTCAATCCCCGACTCGAGGACAAAGGAATAGCCTTTTTCGGTAAAACCGATACCGACCTGATCCACCGGCTCGCAAAGCAGAGCGAGGAGAAGTGTTTTCTGTGCGGTGATCGCTGGAGGAAGACAACTCCTACCTACCCCGACGCGATCGTGCCGGGAGGTCGCGTCCAAGTCGGAGACTCGGTTCTCTTTCCGAACCTGTTTCCAATCTCCCGGGTGCATGCGGTCATCCGGGTCGGTTCCAGGCACTATGTGCCTTTGAATGAATTTTCCCCATCGGTCGTCGAAGAGGCCTTTCAGGCGTCCACACGGTTCATAAATGCGTTCTTCGATTCGGATGGCGGTACCCGCTTTTTTGCGATAAACGGAAATTACCTCGGACCGGCCGGTGCAAGCATTCCCCATCCTCACTTCCAGGTGGTCGGAAGCGACATACCCTTTTCCCACCTCGAGGAGTTGCTGAGGCTCAGCCGTAAATACCGGGAAGAAAACGGCACATGTTACTGGACGGATCTTGTCGAAAAAGAGCGGGAATTGGGGGTGCGTTTCATCGCGCAGATGGGGAGCGTCAGTTGGATAACCAGCTATTCCCCTCAGGGAACGAACGAAACGCTGGGCATATTTACAGAGAAACGGGACTTTCTCGAAATGAAGGAGAAAGACCTCGTCGACCTCGCCGCCGGTTTTTCCGCGGTTCTTGCCGGCTACAGCGCACTTGGGCTTTCAACATTCAATTTTACCGTCTACTCCGGGCCTCTGGGCGAAAGCGATGAGGCGTTTCGCTGCTTCTTCCGCATTATCTCGCGCCAGAACGTGTATGAAAACTACCGTACAGACGACTACTTTCTGCAAAAGCTATTGCGGAACGAACTCATTCTGAATACCCCCGAGAGTCTGGCGACGATTTTGAGGAAAGAGTTCGAGCGCTGAGAGAATCTTTAAATAAGGCGGTAAGCGTAGCTGAAGATGCGGCACCGGCGTCGATAAACCCAATTTTATCGTACTCCGGGAAAGCCGGCTTTTGAATCGGATCGGAACTCAAATGGGACGGGGGTGCAAATCCAATCCTGCCAGCACCTGTTCCGTGTCGGCAAGCGTCCCGACGATTTTGCGGACAGGCTCGGGGTGCTTTCTGACCAGGGTCGGAATCGCCACGATCTCGTCGCATTTCGCCAGCTCAGGGTTTTCAAGCAGGTCGATTACTTCGATTGCGTAACTACTCCCCTTCAGAAATTCCTCACATATTTTCCTGAGATTTGTGAAAGCTTCCAATGAACGTGGGGTCTGCCCCGCGACATAGAGCCGGAGTTGGAAGCCAACGGACGACTCCGCATTTTGGTTTCTTGCTGCCGTATTTTCCGGGGACTTGTCGCCTTTCGTTGCCATTCTTATCCCCTGGTAGTCCGCATATGACGTTATACCGCTTCAGATACCGCACACCGAATCCGATTATAGCTCTGT
The DNA here is from genome assembly GCA_023416335.1 of Pseudomonadota bacterium. Next base: position 2,349 of record JAEZHY010000257.1, read on the forward strand.
AACATCAGTGCAGGTCCACTGCCTTGCGGATTTCACAGCGATCAAATACCAGTCGACCGATAAGGCTCCCGGTAATTATCAGTCGGAGCAGGTGCGCCGCATATATGCTTGTCAACGGGAAAACATAGGTATACCCTTCCCCTTCGGCGTAAAACCGGCTGCTTCCGATTTCCAATTACTTTCGGACAAAAGTCTGCTATTCTTCTAGGTTTAGTTTTCTAGGAGCCGACTGGGGGGGATAAACTATAGAAGGATAGCACCTGATGATCGGAGCGTCAAAGAAAAATGTGCATAGTACACATTTTTCTTTGGGAGCGTTACCCTGAGCTCAGAGGTTGGCCAATGTTCGGAGATAGAATAAAACAAGTCAGAAAAAGGATTGGACTTTCTCAGGCAGACTTCGCCAGGAATCTGGGAATCAGCAGAGCCCATATATCGAAACTGGAAAATGCGCAGGCGGTTCCGTCGCGTCAGTTGTTGACGTTGATCAGTGAGATCTATTTCGTCAGACTGGAATGGCTCGTCGACGGGGTCGGACCTATGGAACCCGATGTGAACAAGTATGAAAGGGATATTCAGAAAATAGCTTACGCCGCTTTTCAAAAAAATCTGGATCTATTCCACAGGCTCTACCGCGAGATTACCGCCTATGCCCTCGAAACCCTCGGCGATGTATCGAAAAACCTTATCCCCGAGTACTGCCCGCCGGAACTTCTGGAGAGGCTGCGGCAGATTCTGCTTGTGCCTCATGACGAGTTGCTTGTCCTGATCAGGGAGATTCTCTCCGCCTGCGACTCGAAGTCGGAAGTGCAGAATGTGAACCCCTCCGGCAGATAGGATCTCTACTCATATTGTCGAGATTCTTCTTGCAGATTTCGATCCGAAAACCCATACTTCAGTAAACCGGTTGCACCCCGCTGCGAGAACGTGGGCCTATCCTCTTATAAGTTGACTTCGAAAAAGGATATACTACAATAGTACATTGTCCTTCGGTTGCGAGTCATTCTCCACATTAAATCATAATTCCTACTTACTGTAAGGCGCCTGGATGAAAAATGAGTTCTAGACGGAAAAGACATGTCGTTCTGATGGCTGACGATGACCCGGAAGACATTCTTCTCATAAGGGACGCAATCAAGGAGGTTGCTCCCACGATAACGTTTAAGTCCGTAACCGACGGACAGGGACTCATGGACTATCTCTCCTTCGCGGTCGATCGGACCGGGAGTGCAAAAAACCCCTGCCCCGAACTCATCTTCCTTGACCTGAATATGCCGAAAAAAAGCGGGTTCGAGGTGCTCAATGAAATAAAGAACAATCCCGGCTTAAGAGGCATTCCCGTGGTCATTTTCTCTACCTCGAGCAGTGAACAGGATATCGATTTATCCTACCAGATGGGTGCAAATACATTTATTCCCAAGCCTCAAACCTATGAAGAACTCTTGACCGTCATGAGTCAGGCCCTGAATTACTGGTTCGGGATAAGCCGTCTGCCCTCCTGTGCAAGAACTTATTAGTCGGCTGCGAGTCCTTGAACCGCGATTATTTATACGAACTCTTTATTGCGGGCCGAAATAGATATTTCAAAATACACGCATTCCATGCACAGGATTGTGCAGTAATAAAAAAACCTGACGCAGGGCGGCAGGTTTTGGTGTTATATAGTCTCAGATGAGCCTGATCGATAAGCGGGGGGGCCGCGGCTCAGGGCGCCCCCTGCCAGTTCCTGTATATTGTCTTGAGTTGCTGGAAGCGGTCATACCCGAGCAGCTTCCGTACTTCCAGTGAGTAGCTGAAGCGGGTCGCCGCCAAAACTGTACGCGTGTTCTCCAGTTTTTTCATCTGAACGACCGCGGCGTTTTCATTCAGATGGTGTTCTTCTTCCATCAGTCTGGTCAGTTCGAGTCTTTCCTGCTCCATCTGCTTTTTCAATTCGGCAAGCCTGTTCCGACTATGGTCAAAGAGCTTGTCCAGTTCGTCTTTTTCCTGTTCGGTTATGCTCAATTGCTCCGAAAAGTAGGGTATGCGCCACCACCTCCCGGGCGGGATATCCTTGGCCTGGGAAACTGCCGGAATCAGCAACAGCACAATCGCAAGAAGCAGAAGCAATCTCTTTAACATTGTTCGCGATCCGCCAATTTAGAAAATTTTTCATCGCGTCCGTTTGAGGACCTGTTTTCCCTCTCGTCGGACAAATCCGAGGGATCCGAAATATCAACCAGGAATCGGGGCAGGGGTTCTTCCTCGAGTCTTTCAACTTCGGCCATGAATTTTTCGTCCTGAACCATTTCCTGATAAACCTTGTCCAGGTTCCGGCTATTGTTGTGCCTGAATACGGCCGGATTCAGAACCAATGCGAGAATCGATGCAAACGCGACAGCGACGCCGATCGCAGGGTTAATCCTCCAACCCGGTCCGAAAATCGACGGCAGCCATGATCGGCCCGTCGTGAGCTTCGGTCGTCTCAAGGGCAAGGGGGTCCGTTCCCGGGCGATCCGGCCGAATTGTCCCAGGGCACGTTCCAGAGATTCTCTCTCCGCGCGGCAGACGGAACACTCCAGAAGATGACTGCGTGCCGCTTCATCGAGACCGCTTTCGTCAACTACGGCCCCGATTATCTGCTCTTGATCAAGATGGCCGGTTGCCGGTTTCGCCATGCCATTCTCCTTCCAGAAAGCCGCTCAAAGCCGAGTCTTCTTTGAATTTCCTGACCGCGCGGTAGAGATGCGTTTTAACCGCGCTTTCGCTTTTCTTCAGGATCTGGGCAGTCTCCCTGAGGTTCAGGTTGTCCACGAACCTCAGGAAAAACACCTCTTTTTCCATTGGAGAAAACCGCTTTGAAAGCTGCCTCACATGAGACCAGAATTCGTCTCGTATCACCTTTTCCAGCGCTCCGGGGTCGCTGTGCGGTTCCACGTCGGCCGGTTCGGCCTCCTCCCGCACATCTTCGCTGCTCATCCCGAAGAACGCCAGGAACTTCTTTTTTCTATGAAAATCCCGGACCCGGTTTATGGCTATTCTGTAGAGCCAGGGACGAAACCGGTCGGAGTCTTTAAGCTGAGGGAGGTACTTGAATGCGGATAGAAAAATATCCTGAGTCAGGTCCTCGGAATCCATCCGTGAACGGGTGCGGAAGAACACCAGACGGAAAATCTCGTTCTGATAGAGGATGATGATCTTCTCGAAAGCATTCCTGTCTCCCGCTCTGGCACGTTCCACCAGCGCAGAGATTTCGCCGGATTCGCCAGGCAGGGAGGATGCCCTTAGTTCCAGATTTCCCGTGGTACTCATTTCAAATAGAGCGCATCCCGTTCCGTATGGAATTTTCTTCCCCCCGATCCGCCTATTATGATCCAGTTTTCCCTGCTCGCAAACAACCAAATTCATTTTGTCCGTCTTCCATGTGAGATAACGAACGGCAGGCGGAATTAGTTTACAAGGTACGATTCTTTTCCCTCCCGGTCGCAGCCTGAAGGACAGGTGCCCGTTTCCGGCCGATCCCGGAGTTCCACCCGCTGCCCGCGACGCAGTAAAAAACGGGTGGGCCGAACATCCTCCTGCTTGTGTGATTACCATTATCGAAGAATTGGTTAATCTCGTTTCTTTTAGGACCTGCTTGCTTGGAAGGATATTATATGGAAATTAGAAAAATTCTTTTCCCGGTTGACCTGACCGGGTTTTCATCGAAAGTCGTACCCGAGGTGCTCTTCATGGCGAAAAAATTCGATGCCCAGGTGCATCTCCTTTTCGTAGTCGGCACGCTCGAAGAATACAGCACCTTCTTCGTTCCCCATCCGTCTTTGGATCTGCTGGAAATGCAGAATATGACCCTGGCGGAACAGAAGCTGGATGAGTTTGCGGAGCGGTACATGGAGGACTATCCGCTTATCAGGAAAGTGGTGCTTCGCGGTAATCCCGTTACGGAAATGCGGAAATATGTCGAGTCGGCTGGAATCGATATGATCATCATGGCGAGCCACGGCAGGCACGGCCTGGAGCGTGCCCTGTTCGGGAGCGTGGCGGATGAAATTACAAGGAACTCCCCCGTGCCGGTGTTGTGTATAAATCCCGATGTGGAAAAGAAGAAATGGAAGGAGACCGCAGGCTTCCGGGAAGAGGCCCGTTTGCCGGGTGAGAGCGGGCGAACCGGAGCGGAATCTTTGATGTGATTACAGGAGGTGGAGAACGATGAGCCGGGTAGGGTGGGCACAAGGCTTTATCGTGCCCACCTTCAGAGGTTCTCTTGCTTCATTCCGGACCACTCTCACGTTGAGTGCCCTTCCGAAGAGAGGTTTTCTGCAGTTCACCGCTCACTGCTCGCCGCTTGACCGTCCACTCCGGGCTTTTCCGGCACCACCTCATAAGTGCTGACCGGTTCCGCATAGCCTTTTACCTGGATCGAACCGAAAAAGCGCGTGGGGGTATCGGCTGCGATAAGCTGGTGGGTGTGCTGGGACATGAGAATCCCGTTGACTGGCGCATTCGACTCCAGCCGCTTAGCCAAATTGACCGCAGATCCCAGGACCGTGTATGAGAGTCTCCTGGACGATCCCATGTTGCCGACCACAACCTCTCCCGTATTGATGCCGATTCGGATCTGGAGGGGAAATCCGCCTTCCATCTGCCATTTCCGGGAGAGTTCGGCTGCTTTTTGCTGCATGGCGACGGCAGCCCGGACGGCTCGCGGAGCATGGTCCGGCAATGGTTCGGGATCGCCGAAGAACACCATCAGCCCATCCCCGATGTACTTGTCGACAGTCCCGCTGTGTTGGAAAACGACGTCCACCATGGTTTCGAAATACTCATTGAGAAAACCCCGGATCCGGTCGGGCGAGAGGGTGGAAGAGTAGGTCGTGAAATCCTTGATATCGCTGAAAAGAATGGTCAGCTCTTTCCTCTGCCCACGGTTTATCAGGGCCGGATTGGCAATGATCCTCTTCACCACGGTCGGAGGGAAATACGATTCAAAGGACCTCCTGAGGACTTCTTTTTCTTTTTCATCCTGAAAATAGCGGTAGACCATTATCAATGAAGCGGCGGTCCCCGCTGAAATCACCGGACGGACGATCTGGATCAGCATCCCCTGGGTGAGGAACAGCAGGAGGGCGCCGAGAGCATATCCGACGATCATCAGAATCGAGCCGCCAATGAAGTAGACGGGAGACAGTCGGAGAGAAATCAGGAAAATCAGAAATACGAGGCACAGCTCCAGGGCCGACATTCGGAGCCCGTTCACTTCGTGCAGGAAGTCCCCCGAAAGTATCGTCTGGAGAACGTTGGCGTGCAGACCGGCCAGGGGAAAATTGATGTCGACCGGCACGGGACCGAGATCGGTTGCGCCCGTGGATACGTCGGAGATCACGACGACTTTGCCGGAGAGCACTTCGGACCACATTTCGAGTTCGTCGCGATCGCCCGAAGCGGCCATAATCTGTGCAAAATTATAGTGGCTCATCGATTCCCACGGGCCGATGAAGTTGACGATCATATCTCCGCGCTCATCTATGGGAATCAAAACATCTCGTGCTGCCTTCCATTCGGGGCGCCGAGCCCCTTCGAGCCGGATGAAGCGTCCTGGTTCGAGGGTGATCCGTTCCGGCGGGACCCCCAGGTAGTCGCAGGCGACACGGAAAGGCAGGCTCGGGTAAAACCCGTCTCCATGGCGGATGAGCAGAGGCACGCGCCGTATCACGCCGTCCCTGTCCGTCTGCAGGCTCAGGAAGCCTATCCCTTTAGCGGCACCGGCCAGAGGCGGGAAAGTAATGATCGGTTTGGTCCCGCTATAGAATTCGTCAACGCTCCCGACTGTTTTGACATTCCATTGAGTGCGCTTGAGGTATTCGGTAACTTCGGGCGCGGTGCGGTCCTGGCGGGCTTCCGCCTGCGGATGGAGGGCGCATGCCATTCCGAAATAAACGTTGCCTGCCTCCGCCGTCGCACCGATGATTGCCTGGTCTTCGGCCTGGCTGGTACCGGCCGCGAATATGAAGTCGTATACCTGGGCGGCGGTTCCCATGGCGGCCAGATTGCGGATCACCTCGGCATAGTGGGAGCGGGTGAGGTAAAAGGTTTTGAGTTGTTGAATCGCCGTGTCGTTCAGGTCGACGTGAACGACGGTCTTGTCGTACGGCGGCCTGAACGCCGGAATTGAGGACCGGATCAGGAAGAACCTGTCAAATACCTGGGAATTCCAGGTTTCGAAAACGCCCGGCGAAATCTGGAAAAGCAGCTGAACTATACCAAACGCAACGATTGCCAGAATGAAAAAGATCCGGGCTCGATGCCTGTTACTTGTGTTCAATCGTGAAAGTCCTGGCCATGAAATCCGTCGAGATTATGTCTTTGGCCAAAGCCGATATGTCAAACTGGGACGGATCTTCGACCTTCTCGACCCCTCTCACGGCACCACCGATCGGAACGGGCCGTTCGGCCGGAGCGCTCAGTTCGATGTGTTCCTTCCTGAGTGTCCGAATCTGGTCCAGGACGGCCCTGGCGGCCTCGGGCTTCTGGAGTGCGGCCGCAGACTCATGCCTTTGATAGGCCTGCTCCAGAGAGTCCAGGCGTTTTGCCGAAGCGACAAGGTAGAAGACCTCTTTCCCTGGAGTGCCGTCTAGCTTGAACCAGCCGTCTCCCCGGGGAATATAGTACTTCCTGGTGGGCTGGTAGTCCGTCCCGAACTGTTGCAGCGTATACGGGAAAACGAGCTTCAACCCGTCCTGGGGGTTGTAGTGGAAGATGTAAACGAAACACCTCCGTTGCAGCTCGACCATCATCTTCATCTGGTCGCCCGACTGGAGGGCGATATCCTGTGTTATCGGCCGAATGCTCTTGTCGTCCTGGTTCGTCATGGCTGCAAAAGCCCATCGGAACTGGACGTCGGATTCCTCTGCCGCGCCGGGAGCGCCGTCGACGGCGGCGGCTGCAGTCTGGAAGAGCAGGAGCAAAAGGAATGCGGCCGAAAAAATCAAACACCTGCAGGTTTTCATTTCGTCTGCCTTGCCTGCGGCTCGGTTGTCGTGCCGTGTATTTTTTTCAGGAGCCAGGCCATATTCAGGCCGAGCTTCTTCATTGTCTGGATGCCTTCATCGTCTTTTTCGACGTCCCCCTGATCGAGCCCGAAGCCCATGTTCCAGTAGATCGACCCCGGTACGATCATGCTGCTGATCAGGAAGAAGTGATTGATCGTGTCGAATACGTGGGTCGAACCGGCACGGCGCACCGCAACTACGCCTGCACCCACTTTGCGGTTGAGGAAATCGTCGTTTGCCTTGGCTACGAGTCCGCAGCGGTCGATCAGCGCCTTCATCTCGGCGGTGACGTCGGTGAAATAGGTCGGCGATCCAAGGATTATCCCGTCCGCTTCGATCATCTTTTCCATGCAGGTATTCAAAAAATCGTTATCGAACGCACAGCGGCCGTCTTTCCTGGAAAAGCATTTGTAACAGGCCCGGCAGCCGTGGAGTTCCTTTCCGGCAAGGTGCACCATTTCCGTCTCGATGCCTTCCTGCTGGAGTTCGTTGAAAAGATAATTCATAAGAATCGCCGTGTTGCCGTTCTTATGCGGGCTTCCGTTGAAACCTACCACTTTCATTGTTCTCTCCTTCAGATGATTAGGGTTCCCGTATGATGCGGAATCCCAGGTCGTCATTCATCCCTTCGGGCAGACCGCTGCCTCGGACGGCGCAACGCGTGGAATCGGGACCGCCGTGCCAGAAGCCTCCCCGGATCACCCGGCTCCGGCCCATGCTCTCATCGGTTATCTGAGGATTGTTTCTGTCGTGGCGTACATATGAATCAACTCCGTATACGTCCGCGCACCATTCCGCTACGTTGCCGAGCATATCATAAAGTCCGAAAGAATTGGGCTGGAACGTACCGACCGGGGCAGTCGCGGCGTAGCCGTCGTCACACTCGTGGGTCGAATTCATGCCAAGCTGTTTCTGAGCAGTGTAGTCTGCGACATTTTCGTGAATGCATGCCCTGGTGGAATCATCTCCCCAGTACCGCGAGGCTTCTGAACCGGCACGGGCGGCATACTCCCATTCCGCTTCAGTAGGAAGCCGGAAAGTGTACTGATTGCCGTTCTGACCCGTGAGCCACTGGGCGAAGTTGTTGGCGTCCCACCATGCGACGAATACAGCCGGCTGGCTGTCACCTTTCAGTGAATGGCCGGAATAGTCCCGGCTGTCGTGATCCCTCTGGAATTTCTTGAACTGGCCGTTTGTAACTTCGGTCCTGCTCATCCAGAAACCGTCCACGCACACCTCGTGCACCGGCCCTTCATCTTCCGCGCGGTTCTTTTCGGATAGAGGGCTTCCCATGAGGTAACAACCACCCTGAATCCAGACAAATTCCAGCCCCGTAACGGGTTCTTTCCAGGTTCTCAGATTTCTCAGGGGCTTTTCGCCTCGGGATGCGGGCTCGCCCTGCCCGGCGGCAGAACGGTCGATTTGTCCGGAGACGGCGGGTTGCTGCGTGGGGTTGGAGGCAACCTGAGTTTGTGGGGGCGTCTGGACCGAAGGCGGCCGGAAATAGAAATCCCCTTCCAGAGACGAAGATTCCCACGGGATCTGCTTCCCTCTGGTCCCCTCGCGCACTGCCGAGCGGACCTGCTTGAAGACGTCCTCGAGCTTTATCCCCGGCTGCATTACGGCCTTAATGAGTTCGCCGGTGTAAACTCCGTTTTCTCCCTGTCCGTCATTTGCGGTCGATCCGGGTGCCGTTGCGAAGGCGATCAATGTTCCGGACGGCGCGTTTATCGAGGCGAGTCCCGTTGCTGTGGAACGGAAACTACGGGCAAAGGGATTGTCGCGGCAGGCATCGAGAATGACGATGTTCAGGCGGTTGTGGGCATAATCCATTTCACTCAGGACGGAGCCCATATCGACCGCTTCGTATTCAACCTGCTTTTCGTGCTCTATGGCAGCCCCGATGGGGATCAGGTAGTTGTGTCCGTTCACCTGCACCCCATGCCCGGCAAAATAAAAAAGGCCGACGCCTCCTTTTTGCAGCTTCTGGCCGAAAGCCTGGATCTCCATTTTCATTCCCTTCTGATCCAGGTTTTCCTTCAGCGTGACGTCGAAGGAGAGCTGCTTGAGCGCCCCGGCCATTGCACGGGCGTCGTTGAGAGGGTTGCGGAGCGGCCCGGACATGTAGGTGCCGTTTCCTATGACCAGAGCCGTACGTTTTTCGGGCATGTCGGGAACAGACGGATTCGGGGCTGCTCCCGCATTGGAAGCGCTCACGAGAAAGCCGCTCAAAAAGAAGGCGAAAAATAATATTGAAGAACTTTTCATAGATATGTCGCGCATTTTCAGCACCATCCTTTGCAAAAGTAAAAAAGGGAGTCTCAGCCCCATAGGCAAAACTCCCAGAGTCGTACTTTCACGTTTATATAGAGAAGATCCTTTAAGTACCCGACCAGCCTTAATCTTTCCGCATATTACAAACTATGCTCTAAAACCGGCGCAATTATAAGTAAGATTCAGGCGCTCTTCAAGGAAAAGGTTCTATTTCACAGGCTGGTACCCGAAAGCGTAAGATAGTTTATGATCCCGAGGCAAAATTCCGATTTTGCGGGAATCACGAGCGAGTTGTGGATATCCGGGCTTGGAAAAGCCTCATACCAACTCGTCTTGAAAATAGTCCTCAAGCAACCCCGTATTATTCCGATTTAATCATCACGGCCTCACAAAAAAGTAATGACGATGTGACATGTCAATGCGTGCATCCATCGCGGGCTCTTCCCGGATACGGGCGGGGCCTGAAAGCGTTCCCGGACCAGTTTCAGATTGAAGAGTATGCGCATGCTTCAAGCCGCCGAAATGAAAAATCAAGTGTCGCAAAGGTTTTTCAAAGAGCTTGGCGACACAGAACGCATTACCCTTTTCAACATCGGGCAGATTCGTTCTGTTGCTGCCGGGGAATTTCTATTCAAAAAGGGAAGCCCTGATAGAACGATCTTCTATGTGCTCAACGGGAGCTTCAGAGTCCGGTACGGGAACGGGGACCCCGGATTCAGATTCAAAGTGGGAGACTGGATCGGAGAAATGATACTCTCCGCTCCCAATGGAAGAATCTGCTACGCTGTTGCTGAAGAAACATCGAAGGTGCTGGCTTTCGATCAGAGTGCTTTCAAAGCGCTTGGCCGTGATATCCAGGTATCGGTTCTCACAAGGCTCCACGACCTTGCGCTCGCTCGCATGGATACACTGGGCAGGCAGAAGGACTCCGCCCAGCACCAGGGGGCCGCCCTTACCAGGTATGTCCGAAACAACTTTCGCAAACCGCTCGAAAAATACGAACAATCCGAAATCATCCTCAATATAATCAAAAACATCCCCCGGCTGCCCCTGTATATCACCCAGTTGATCGAGCTGCTTGCAAGCGAGATGGCATCTGCAAAGGATGTGGCAGATCTGGCAAAGCAGGACCCCTCTCTTGTATGCGACATACTCAAGACCGTTAATTCGAGCCGCTACGGGCTGCAGAGGGAAATATCGGACATTTCCTACGCCGTTACCTATCTCGGATTCAATGAGGTTTATCAGATCGCGGTTTCTCGCGGCATGATCACATCGATGCCCGACTCCGAGGAATTCAGAAACATTCACCGGCACTCGCTCCTCCTGTCTTATGTCGCTTTCGAACTGGGGCAGATATACGACAAAAACAGGGCATCGCTTCTCAGTACGATAGCTCTTCTTCATGATGTCGGAGAGAGTGTTCTGCTGCTGCTGGCAAGACAGAATCCCAAGTGGTCACTTTTCGTCGAGATGCTCGATCCCGCCAAGGTCGGATCCATGCTGCTGAAGAAGTGGAATATTCCGCATCAGGTTTGCCAGACGATAGAATATCAGGCTTATCCGCTGTTTTGTCCTCCCACGGAAATCCCGACGGAGCAAAAAGTAAATATATCACTTCTCTACATTGCGCACGTTGCCTGCAACTATCTCAAGACTCGGCACTTCGAACCGTTGAATGATCCCTTCCTCGATGAATATCTCTACTTCCTCAACCTCCACCCTCAGCGAATCGATCAAATTGCCCGAGACCATATTTTCAAAGGCCTCAAAGCAAAAGCACCCCGCTTGCCCGAATTCGTCCGTAAACAGCTATGTCTCACCGGACCCGGCAACGGGGATTGATGATAGACGTACCATCCGGTTTTTTCTCATCGCAATCGGAAAAGTTGCCGAAATATAGATGGAGAGTGCATTGCGGATGGGTAAGAGTTTTTCAATCACCGCCGCCGAATGACAGGTTGGTAACTGTGCTGAATTAACTCGATCGATTGATGCCCGGGTCTGGTCCGAACCGGGCAGGTTTGAGGAGGTTGTCCAAAAGGTTGTTTGTGGATTACGAATCGGTAATTCGATGATGCCCGTTATTGTTCAAGTTACAGCCATGCCGTTGATATTCAACTGATTTTGCGGAGGGCACGGATATTGCTCTATTTCAGCCACCGCCTTCAAGCCTGGATAACCAGAGCGTTCATCAGAGGCCCAAGAATCAATCACCGGTTTTGCAGAGGAGCCGCCGGGGATTAATGCAACCAGATCCGGGAACTGGATCTCGAATCCATTTGCCGGGCGAACAGAATGTCAAACGCATGGGAAGGAGAATCACTGATGTTGAGAAAGATTGTACCGATTGGCTGGCTTGCCGCCTTTCTTCTGATGCTCCCTTCGGCTGGATTCTGCCAGGAATTCAAAATCGGTGTCATGATCACCCGCGGGGCGGCAGAGATTTTCAACGAATGGAAATCGACCGCCGAGTATCTTACCGCGAACACGGGCAAGAATTTTACACTCGTTCCCATGGACTTCAGGCAACTTGCCGAGGCGACAAAGGACAAGAAAATAGACTTCGTTTTCACCAATTCGGCGCAGTACGCGGAGTTTAACAAGCAATACGGAGTACAGGTGATCGCCACCCAGATTGCCAAATTCAAAGAGCATGCACTGGATTCCTACGGTGCTGTTATCATAGTCAAAAACGACAATCCCATTTCAACCCTGGCTGATTTCAAAGGAAAAACATTCGGCTGCAACTCACGCCTTGGCTTCGGCAGCTGGCTCGTGTCTCACAAGCTCTTCCTGGAAAACGGGATAGATCCGAATGCGAACTTCTTCAAAGAAATGAAAGAACTGAAAACGCACGACAACGTGGTTTATGCGGTAGTGAACGGCGCGATTGACGGAGGAGCGGTACGTTCGACAATCGTGGAGAAAATGGTCCAGGACGGCAAGATCAAGGAAACCGATTTCAAGGTGGTCCACCAGATCAAGGACGGTTACCCGGTACTGCATTCGACGCCGGTTTATCCCGAGAACCCTCTTGCCGCCTTGCCGCATGTTCCGAACGATTTGCGGCAGGCAGTCGGAAAAGCCATGGTGGCGCTGAAATCGACCGATAAGGCGGTAATCGACGCCAAAATAGTCGGATGGAAAGAGCCGCTGGATTACACGCCTGTGGTTGAACTGCTCATGGCGATCAAGTACGGCGCTTTCGGGAAAGATGTACAGGCAAAAGCGCCTGCCCCACAGGAGCAGGTGGAAAAAGCGGCTGAGGCTTCTGTCTCCGTGCCTGCGGCAACGGCCCCGCAGGCCAAACCAGGAAAAGGGCGCACATCCAATCTGTGATCGAGGTAAATGCTCCGGGTGGATGTGTCGCGTTTGACGTCGAACCTTCACAGGGAGAAACATGATGAAGCTTGGAAAAGCGTTTCTAATCGGTTGCGTTGCTGCGCTCTCGCTGCTCCCTTCGGCAGCAGTGTGTCAGGACCTCAACATCGGGGTTCTGGCAAATCGCGGCAAAGTTGCAGCCCTTAAGGAATGGAAGGCGACTGCGGATTACCTGTCCGCGCATACGGGCAGAACTTTTACGATAGTCGCCCTCGACTACGACCAGCTACCCGGGGCTACCAGGGACAAACAGATTGATTTTGTATTAACCAACTCGGCCATGTACGCCGAGTACAACAAGCTCTATGGAATCGAGGCCATCGCCACCCAGGTCAACCAGCACCAGGGACAGCCTCTGGATAAGTTCTCGTCGACGATTGTGGTAAAAGCCAACAGTCCGATCGCCAACCTCTCCGACTTGAAAAATAAGGACTTCGCGTGCGCATCCCGTTCCGCTTTCGGCGGCTGGCTCATGACGGTGCGCCTTCTCCTGGAAAACGGAATCGATCCGAACCGGGACCTCAAATCACTCCGGGAATTGAAAACCCATGACAACGTAATCTGGGCGGTCTTGAACGGGGCCGTTGCCGCAGGTTCCGTGCGTACGGGTATCCTGGAGAAAATGATTCAGGAAGGGAAAATCAAGGCAACCGATCTGAAGTTGGTCCATCAGGAAAACGACGGTTTTCCGCTCCTTCATTCGACCCAACTCTACGCCGAATATCCTTTCGCGGCCTGCCGGCACGTCCCTCCGGAGTTGAAGAACGCAGTTGCGAAGGCGCTCATCGAAATCAAGCCTTCGGACAAGGCTGCCCTCGATACCAAGATAATCGGATGGAAGGAACCTCTGGACTACGCGCCCGTAGTTGAATGCCTGGTAGCAATCAAGTACGGCGCTTTCGGCAAGAACGCCCAGGCTCCGGTTCCTGCGCCGGCATCGACTCAAGCACCGGCTCAGGCCCAGGCAAAAGAGGCCGAAAATTCCAATACAACCTCGATCGGCCCCCTGGAGCAGAAGCCCCCCGTGAGGACTTCAAAGGGACGTGGGTCCAACTAGTGATGAACTTTTGAACGTAACCCGATCGTAAACGAGCGAAATGCCATGCAAGTGCTTTCATCAGGAAGCGAATCTATTCCCGGCATCTTCCAGATACTGGATACCCTTTGGGGGTTGATCCGGGACGGCAGTTTGCTGCGGCACTGCACGGCGAGTCTTTTTCGTGTAACGGTGGGATTTTATATGGCGGTAGTCGTTGCGGTCCCCGGCGGTATTCTCCTTGGACGCTGCCGGCCCGTCTACCGTCTGATTAACCCATTCATCCAGTTCCTGAGGCCCATTTCGCCGCTGGCCTGGGCTCCTTTTGCCATACTCTGGTTCGGTATCGGCGACCTGCCTGCCGTTTTCATTATCTTTCTGACCTGCTTCTTCCCTCTGCTGATAGCCTCGGTCAACGCAACCGCGAGTATCCATCCGATGTATTTTCAGGTTGCGGCCAACCTGGAACTCACCCGGTGGCATTCTTTCACCAACATAATTTTACCGGCCATCATTCCGAACATCATCCTGGTGCTCAGGGTCACTCTGGGAATAGCCTGGGTGGTCGTAGTGGCAGCGGAGATGATTGCCGTGAAAAGTGGCCTGGGATACCTCATCATCGACGGCAGAAACGCTCTGCGTCTGGATCAGGTGATGGTTTCCATGGCGGCGATCGGTGCCATTGGCGTGATCCTGGACTGCATAATGCAGAAGCTGGAGAGAATTGATTCGGTGAGGTGGAAACTTGAACAAAAGTAAGATTCTTGTCGATCAGGTCTCACTGGAATACGGCAGCAGCCCAATGCGCGGATGGCGATTCTGGGGCAGCAGGGTGGACGGCCCTTCGAACGGGAAGTCCAAGCTGGTGTTGGACAATATCAGCCTCGAAATGGAAGCAGGGGAATTCATATCCATACTCGGGCATTCCGGATGTGGGAAGTCTACGCTTCTGAAAATCATAGCGGGCTTCGTCAAACCGACCAGCGGGACCGTCTGGATCGACGACAGGCTGGTTGAGGGTCCCAGGGGGGACCATGTTTTCGTTTTCCAGGAAGGTGCCCTGTTTCCGTGGCTCACAATATTGAAAAACGTTTCCCTGGCTTTGAATTTCATCAAGGACCCGGATGAGAGGACGAAGCAGGCAAAGCATTACATCGAGCTGGTTTCACTGGACGGATTTGAGGACTACTACCCGCACATGTTGTCGGGCGGCATGCGCCAGAGGGCCGAAATAGCGAGGGCGCTGGCTGCAAAGCCCGACATCCTTCTGGTGGACGAGCCGTTCTCGGGGCTGGACCAACTCACCCGCCTTCAGATGCGGGAGGAGATGGTCTATTTGCACATGATGCTGCAGAAGACGACCATTTTGTTTGTCACTCACGATATCGACGAAGCTCTGCAACTCAGCGACCGCATCATCATCCTGACCGAGCCGCCCTCCAAGGTGAAGTGTTCCCACGCGATCACCGTGCCTCACCCAAGGGTGCTCTCCGATCCGGCTCTGAACGATCTGCGGTTGAAAATCTACCACCATCTCGGGGTGCACGCGGCGCTATGAAAAAGTACCCCATCCTGCATTCAGCCGCGTTTCGAGCCGGTACCCTGGCCGCTGTCTGGCTGCTGGTGATCTGCCTGTCACATTTGTATCTGAACAGGGACAATAGGTCTTCGAATCGCGTCGTCATGGGCTATATGCCCGTCGTTACCAACATGGCCGCCGCCCTCGTCGATTTTGTGACCAGAGGGGAACCGGTCTATTACGAGGCCCTCAAATTCGGGACCTTCTCGGAAATGGCCGAAGCATTTCGCGCCGGGAAGATCCAGGCTGCTTTCATTATCGCTCCGCTTGCACTGGCGCTTCACGAGCAGAGGGTACCTCTTAAAGTCGTATATATCGGCAACCGGCATGAAAGCACGCTCGTCGTGAAGGCGGCTGAAAAATTCGATACGCCTCTGGACATCATAGGAAAGAAAATCGCCGTCCCGATACGTTATTCCGGCCATTACCTGGCAATAAAGCGGTACTTGCGCGAGCACGGACTGAAGGAGAGCCAGGTGAACATAATGGAAGTTCCTCCTCCCGAAATGCCGGCTTCCCTGGCTGCGGGGGAGATAGACGGATATTTCTGCGGCGAACCCTTTCCGAGCAAAGCTCTCGTGAACGGCTCAGGGAAAAGATTCCTCAATGCGGAGTCTGTCTGGCCGAAGTTCATATGCAACCTCGTGATAGTTCGCGAGGAGCTGATCCGGTCGCACCCGGACTGGGTTCAGGGGCTGGTCTCAATGGCGGCCAAAGCCGGGGGCTGGGCCGAAAATCACACTGAGGAGGCAATAAAGGTACTCTCCCAGTATTGGGGGCAGGATCCTTCGATCGTCCGGTACGCCTTGACAACCCCCCCGGGCAGGGTCCGTTTCGACCTCTTTGTCCCCCGGGTCGAAGAGTTCGACGAAATTGCGCGGGAGATGCAGCGGGAAGGGCAGCTGGGAAAGAATGTCGATGTGAGCGCGATGATCGAGGATCGATTTGCCGTTGCAGTAAAACCCGAATCTTTCAGCCCAAACGATGACGTCTTTTCAATAAAGCGGGAACCGGGGGCAAGGTCCCAGGCGCAGGCTGCGAACAAATGAAAGTACTGAAGCTAGACACTCTGGAAGGAAGCTCGGCTGTACCGGATAGCCTGACCGCGGTGCACGACGACCTTACCGTCATTTGCGGCGAAGACTCGCTGGTGGTTCCAAAAGATCCGGCGGAAGTCGATGCCGTTATCGGACGAGGAGACTGCTCTCCCGGGGCTGCTCTCATTAACATGATGCTTGGCTGGCGCACGCATCCGCATACTTATCTCATCCCGTGCTGGTTCCCGATTGAGAAGAAGGCATTGGACAGGAACTGCCTCTGGCCAAGGCTGGCCATTGACCGCTTCGACGGCGAGTGCGACGCGGCGAACCTCGATACGTGGCTCCGCGATATCACCGAATGGCAACAGAGCCGGATGCAGTTCACGAACAACGGAACGATCGAAGAGCGGAGCGCTCTGGAGCTGGCTGCATCGCTGAGTCTGCGCAGGGCAAGCGGAGTCCTCTCCGTGTTTGACGATGAGGGGGCCGGGGGCAGGTTTCTTTTCTGCGACGGCAACCTTGTTTCCGGCAATTTGAAACATCTGCGGTCGGCAGAGGCTTTCTACGAGTTCCTTTGTATGGCCGGAGGCGGATATGAGTGGGAAAACAGCCTGAAGCTGACCGGAGACGGCGATCCAAGACCCCTGTCCCAGGTCATTCCCGAGGCGTTGCGCCTGATTCACGGCGCCAACCTGCTCTACCATTTCGCTCCGGATTTCGATTCGGCAATAGAAAAAACCGATTCGGAATCCGCCCTGGACGACTCGGCGAGCGCTTATTACGAGGAACAGAGAGAAATTTACGGACTGGTAAAGGAAAACATCTCCATATCCCAGATCCTCGAGGCCTCACCGCTTTCGCGTCCGAGGACAATGGTGCTCCTGGCGAAATGGTTTTCCCTGAACGATATCGCATCGACGCGTACCCCGCGGGAAGTACCGGAACCGAAATGCCGCGTTCTTATTGTGGATGATTCTCCGCTCATGTGCCGGGCTCTCGAGGGCATCTTTTCCGGCGACCCCAGGCTGGAGCCGGCCGGGGTTGCGCACGACGGCATGGAGGCTCTCCGCCTCATCGGAGAAACCAACCCGGACGTTGTGACGCTCGATCTGCAAATGCCGAAAATGGACGGGCTCTCCACACTCAAACACATTCTGATCCGAGAGCCGAAGCCCGTGGTCGTGCTGAGCGCCTTCACGAAGGAGACTTCCCGCCAGACCTACGAGTCTTTCAAATTCGGGGCAGTGGACGTGCTCACCAAACCGGCGAACGGTGCTGCTGTACACTCGGAGGCCTTCCAGGTTCAGGAGCTTTGCGACCGGGTTTTCGATGCTTCCCAGGTCCACCTGCACGCCGTCAAATATATCCGCCGCAAGAAACTTTCGGGGGCGGATGTGACGAAGCCTCCTGCGAAAACGTCGACAGCCAATGCTGAGAACCTCTTGCTGGTATTGTGCGGGGAAGGCGGTTTTCCGTCACTCATCAAGCTCGTCTTTGCCGTTCGGGACCCGGAACACATCCCTCCGACAGTGGTCGGAACGGCAATGCCTGCTCGAGTTGTGGAAGCTCTTGTTTTTAATCTCCAGAAAGATACGCAAATCCCGATGGAGGTGGTTTCCGGACCGAGGACCCTCGAACCGGGCGTCCTTTACTTCCTGCCCAATGAAAAATCCTGGGGCTTCCTCCGGGAGGCGGAACGGATCCGCATAGAGGGCGGCAATGCCCCGCATGGAAAAGATCGTTTTTTCGACGCGCTGTTGGCAAGTGCGGCAGAATCTCTCGGTCCCCATGCCGTCGCGGTCCTGCTCTCCGGAACCGGACAGGACGGCCTGGAGGGGCTGCGTCAATGCCTGCAGGCCGGGGGGAGGGGATTTGCCCTTTGCCCCTATGCGTGTCTCAGGCCCGATTTGCCGCAGAAGGCGATCGAGCAGGGATATGCAACCGAATTGAAAACGATAAGCGATTTGGCCGAACTGTTCGACGGAGTTCCATGGCCGAATCAGAATATGACCCAAAAGCAGACGACAGAGCAACCAGCTTTGGACGGCAACTGGAAGGAGCATCCGACATGGGATTGACTTCGCTTTCATCACAGGTTCCCCGCGTTCGGGAGGAATCGCAGCAGGTAATGCAGTTGGTCAGTTTCCGGATTGGAAACGAAGAGTTTGGAGTGGACATTCTGATGGTCCAGGAAATCATCAGGCTCACCACGATTACCCCAATACCCAATGCTCCCCGGGCCACCCTGGGAATGATCAACCTGCGCGGCAGGATTATTCCGATCATAGATCTTCGAAAGCATCTCCGCATTGCAGGTAAAGGACCGGCCCAAAACGATCGCAGGACTCGTATCCTGATCGTCGAGATGGGCGGGCATCTGACGGGATTTATCGTCGATTCGGTGTCCGAAGTCATGAAAGTGCCGCTGAGCGAAATAGAGCCGGCCCCGAACCTCGTGACTTCCAATATCAGCGCGGCCTACATCAGCGGGATCATAAAGCAGTCGAACCGGCTGATCACTTTGCTCGATTTCAAGCAGATATTAAAGCCGCAGGAAAAGAAGGAACTGGAAAGAATAGGAATGCAGGCAGCTTTGCCCGAGGCGGAGAATTCAGATACCGAGGCAAACATTTTTCATATTCATAACAACGAAGACGTGAACTAACGGTTAAAGGAGCGGGCGCCATGATCGGGAGAGGAGCAATATCCAAATCGTTGAGGAACAAGCTTTTGTTGATCCTGTTGTTGATCACCCTCATCCCCCTGGGGGGGTTGAACTTACTGAGTTACAACGCCCTGAAGAACCAGTTGCACGAAGACCAGGGCCAAAGGCTCAGCGGTTATGCCAGACGTGTTGCAAGAACGATTGACATTTTCGTTGAAGGCCGGGTATCCGACGTCAATGCATGGACCGGTGTGGAAACGATCCAGACAGCGCTGGACATCGGTGGCGGTCAGGCCGGCGGTAACAGGCTTCTCGAATCCCTCGTGAAATCGTACGGCAATTTCGACGTTATCTTCCTCATGGACCAGACGGGCAAATGTATTGCAGCCAGCAACCCCGAGGCGATCGGTCAGCTTCCCGGGGATAAGGCTGCCTGGTTTAAGGCAAACCTCGAGGGAAAACCCTACACTGGGGAGGCTTCATATCATCCTGTTCTGAAACAACTGCTTCCGAATTCCAACGGATGGTCTCTCTTGGTTTCATTCCCGGTAAAGATGCAAAACGAAGTCAGGGGGGTCCTGGCCGGGTTTGTAAGGTGGGAAAACATCAACAAAGTGACTGAAGCCTTTCCGGTAGGAAAAACAGGGTACACCTTCATGGTGGACAGAAGCGACATGACGATTCTCGCCCACCCCACTCATGAACTTATCGGTTTGAAGCTGACCGATCCGAAGGTAAACGTACCCACCGTTGCTCAGGAATTGGCAAAAGCCGAGCGCGGATTTCTTTCGTACCACTTCCTCAACCCCTTTACAAACAAGAGATCCGACAAAACAGCCGGTTTCATGCAGAATGAGGGTTACGAAAAATTTCATAAGAACTGGGCTGTTGTCGTCGGCGCGGACGACGACGAAATCTTCGAAGCTCTTGCCCAGCAGCGAAGATTCAACTTTGCACTTGCCGGTATTTTTATCCTCCTCATGCTGGCTGCGGCCCTCTTCGTAGCCCGACTCGTTGCAAAGCCGATCATCGAGGCATCAGGTACCATGGTCGAAATCACGCGTGACCTCGACTTCACGCGGTCAATTCCGGTCAGGGGTAAAGATGAAATCGCGCACATGGAAGAAGCTTTTAACAGCCTGATCGCCAAACTGCAGCAAACCTTCGGTTCGATCGTCAAAGGAAATACCCAGGTCTCCGCCGCGGTTCTCCGCGTGAAGGAAATTTCGGCCAATATCGTGAACAACGCGACCGAGCAGTCACGACGTGCCCAGGACGTTCTCCAGAGAATCGAGACCATGGGCCGCACGGCAGGCGATGTTCAGCAGAACGCAGTAGCCACCCAGGCCGCTTACGGCGAAACCACAACCAGTATCGTACAGCTCAGCACCAGTATTCAGGAGATCGCGAAAGCGGCCCAGGCGCAGGCGGAAATGGTCGAAGAAGCCCGTAACATCGTTATCGCCATGGGTGAAACCGCTCAGCAGGTTGCGGCCCGCGCCGCACAGCAGCATGAGGCCGCTGAGAGGACGGCCGAATCTGCCGAGCAGATGACCATCGCAATAGGCGGTGTTGCCGGCAAGACGTCCGAGGCTGATAAGCAGTCGGAACTCTCGTACAAGGCCGCTGTCGAAGGCCGCCAGGCAGTTGAGAAAGTGGCTTCCGGTATGCAGAGTATCGCTGAAAGTTCCGAGCAGATTACCGAAATCATCGAGGTTATTTCCGACATTGCCGATCAGACCAACCTGCTCGCTCTTAATGCGGCAATTGAAGCCGCCCGCGCCGGAGAACACGGCCGAGGGTTCGCGGTAGTTGCCGAAGAAGTTCGTAAGCTGGCTGAGCGGACCGCGGAATCGACCAAAGAGATCTCGGTGCTCATCAAGGGCAGCGGTGACAGAGTCAAGGAAGGTGCGGAACTCGCAGGATCCAGTCAGAAAGCTCTGGTCAACATCGTTGCCGCCGTCGAAAAAACGAACGTTCTGATCCGCGACATCGATCAGGCTACAGCGGAGCAGAAAAAGGGCATCGACCAGGTTGCGAATTCGATGAACAGGCTGCGCGAACTTTCGCAGGAAATTACGCACATGACCTCCGAACAGGGCCAGCGGCGTGTGCGTGCCGCCTCGATCATGGACGAAGTGCTCCAGCTTTCGCAGAACGTGTCGGCATCGACCAGAGAACAGGCCAGAAGCTCCGACCAGGTCATGAACGAAATCGTGAAGGCCAACGAGAGCGCCGAGCGAATCACGAACATGACGACGCAGCAGAAAGAACGCAGCCATGCTCTGCAGCAGATCATGAACGATATGAGCAACACGGCTCTGACCAACGCCTCCGGTGCCAAGAACTCGCACCAGTTCTCCGAGAAGCTCGTTATGGTTATGGGCGAGTTCAGTGAATTGATCGGCCAGTTCAAGATCGGCGAAGCCGGGGTGAACGGGAGGCTGCGTCCGAAAGCTGTTCCTCAGCAGCAGCCACAGCAGCAACAGAACCAGCAGCAGAAAGAAAAAACCGTTCAGGCCGAAGCTCAGGAAAAGGCGTCTGAGGCTCGTCCGGAACGACATGCATAACCAGAGTCAGCAAATATTAGGAAAGTCATCATGAAACGTATTCTTGTCGTAGACGACTCAAATCTGATGAGGAACAGGATATCCCAGTGCCTTACTGAAGCCGGGCACGAGGTGGTCGGAAAAGGGAAGGACGGAAGCGAGGCAGTCGAACTCTACAGCAAGCTGCACCCCGACATCGTCACCCTTGACGTCACCATGCGCGGCAAAGATGGGATATCCGCCGCGCAGGAGATCCTGAAACTGGATTCCGCAGCTTCGATCATATTCTACACCCTTCTTGACAATCCGAGCCTTGCCGCCAGAATCGAGCGGATGGAGGTGACGAAAGTGGTCAGGAAAGGTGATGAAGGCCAACTCTTAAGGGCCCTGGATGCATTTGCATAAACAGCGGTCCGGCAGTCGATCGGTTACCGATAGGGGAAGGGCATTCTATGTCGTCGTCACAGGACTTCTTGCAGGACTATGTCGAAGAAGTTCAAGAACATCTGCAGGAGCTGTCGCAGTCGCTCCTGGTGCTTGAGCAGGAAGGCGCCGATCCCGAGCAGATAGCTCAGGCTTTCAGGGCTGCCCACAGTATCAAAGGGGCCTCGGCCTATATGGGCTTCGAAGGACTGGCCACTTTGACTCACGAACTGGAAAGCCTGATGGGTGAGTTCCAGGTCAACCTGCGTTCGGTTCCGTCGAGTTGCATCAGTCTGCTTCTGGAATGCGTAGACCTGATGACCGCTGCGATGGAATTCGTCAAGGCGAACGGAACGGAGCCGCCTCTGGACCTTTCCTTCCTCGAGAACCTTCGAAAGACGTTCTCCGAGGAGGGAAAGTCTTCCGCTTCCCCGGCTCCAAAGAAGGAGGAGGCCCGCGAAACTCAACCCGAGGCGGAGCCGGAGCCGCTCCAGGAAGAAGACGAAGAACTTCTGGGTATATTCATCAGCGCCTTTCGGGAGAACTATTCGGAGTTGCTTCAGGTTCTCCGGGCCTCGAACGATTCTTCCCTTTCCGAAAAGGACCTGGGCACGGCCCGCGAATTGCTGGATAAATTGACGGCCTCCGCTCAGTATATGGACTATCAACAAATAGTTGCAGTGCTGGAGCAGTGGTCGAAGGAATTCCCGGCTGAGGAAAGCGTTGGAGTCGGCCGGCAGAAACTCCTCAATCTGCTCGAAAGCTCGGCCGTTCAGTTGGAGAGGATTGTGCCCGGGCTGAAAATCGCTTCCAATTCCGGTCCGGAATCGATAGAGCCGGAGATGCTCATAGATGAGGAAGATGAAGAGCTGTTTTCAATCTTCCTGGAAACCTTCCAGCAGAATTTTTCCGAACTCGCGGAAAGAATAGCGCTGCCCCAGCCCGGCGAAAAGGACCTGGAGAGTGCTGCCGAGTTGACCGGAAGACTCATGCAGTCTTCCCACTATATGGATTACGAACAGATCGTCGGACTTCTCGAAGAGTGGCAGGAGAATCTTCTCCTTTTCAAAGGGCAGCCCGGAAAAGATTCATACAAGCTGCGGGGAGCCTTCGAAGCTCTCTCCCGGGGGCTTCAGAAAGTGCTGGCCGGCTTCAAATTGCCGGACCTTTCCGCCAAAGAGCATGCCGGGTCCGGGTTTGCCGGGGATGGCGAGGATGAGATCGAAATAGATTTTGACTTTGGATCCGAAGAGGATTTCGCTTCGGCCGAGCCCTCCGGACTGGTTTCTTCCGGCCCTGCCGAAGGCGTAAAAGCCGATACGGGAGAAAAAAAACGTGAGACCGGGCTGACGGTTTCAGCCGGTCAAAAGAAGCAGGAGGGGCTGGTCAGGACCTCTCCTGGAGAACCGGCTGCCCAGGCTTCCGGGAAGGAACGGACCGTACTGGTCGCCGAAGATGTTGCTCAACACGCCGCCACCGCAACTTTGCGCGTGGACGCACAGAAAGTCGACCAGCTTCTCAACCAGGTCGGCGAACTGGTTGTCACCCGCTCCGAATTTATTCAGACAACCACCTTGTTTCGCGATATCCTGCGAGATCTTTCATCCCGCGGTGTACTCTCAAAAGCCGAACTCAGGCGCCTGAAACTGCTCGGCTTCAGATTGAACGAATCCACTCAGTCACTGGGCAGGGTTGCCAACGATCTCCAGTCTTCGGTCATGCGCGTCCGCATGCTCCCCATATTCAACCTATTTCAGCGTTTTCCCAGAGTCATCCGGGACCAGGCATTGAAGCTCGGGAAGAAAGTGCAACTGGTGATCGAGGGCGGGGAAACCGAAATCGATAAGAGAGTCCTGGAGCAGATGTCGGATCCGCTGGTCCAGTTTCTCAGAAACGCCCTTGTCCATGGTATTGAAAGCCCGGAGCAACGTATTGCCGCCGGGAAGCCGGAAACGGGCATAATCCGGTTGGCGGCGTATCATGCGGGCGATTACGTGGCCATAGAAGTGGAGGATGACGGCCGGGGCATAGACACCGGGAAGCTTCGGCAGCTGCTCGAGGAGCGCAAGGAAATAAGCAGGCACGAACTCGAAGGCCTTTCGGATCAGGAAATCGCATACTCCATCTTCCTGCCGAGGATTTCGACCTACGAAAGAGTGGACGGGTCCGCGGGCCGCGGGGTTGGTCTCGACGTGGTAAAGGAAAACGTCGAGCACATGAACGGGTCCATCGAAGTGGAATTCGTGCCCGGACAGGGTACCCGGTTCATGATCAAGATCCCTCTGACGGTTGCAATCATACGGGCGCTGCTCGTTCGGGAGGCAGAGCAGATTTTCACTTTGCCGCTGACGTCCGTGGCGGAAATCCTGCGCTACGATCCTGCAACCACGCATACAATCGAGGGGTTCCGGGTGATTACGCTCAGAGGGAAGACCATTCCTCTCGTGAGCCTGCGGGAACTCCTGAACCTCGAATCCGCACAGCAGGAAGGCTCCGGTAAATTTATCGTCATCGTTTCGACCAGCTTCCGGGAAGTGGGACTCATAGTAGACGGCCTGGTGGGAGAAAGAGAGGTCGTCATCAAATCCATCGAAGCAGGTTTCCAATACTATGAAGGTTTTTCCGGAGCAACGATTCTCGGCGACGGTAGAGTCTCACTCATAGTCGATGTATCCGGTCTGCTCAGGATGGTGAAAAATACTCCGGCAACCGGCCAGTTGGAGGAAAAAACCCAGTATCTGCACTGACGGCAGAGGATGATCGGGCCGGATACGAAGTGCCGCTAAGGGCGGGGCCTGATCTCCGCCAAAGGCGGGCAGCAGGGAACGCTTTAGCTTCAATTTCTGTTTAAAGCTGTCGGATCTCACAAGGAAACAAATGGAGCCTATCGAACCCACCCCTCAGGGATTCAGAGGCACTATCAGCCTGCGGCTGACAGATCTCATCCAGATGGTCTGCCTCTCCCGGTCGGATCTCATTATCGATGTCGCATCGCATAAGGGGAAGGGTCGGATCCATATCAGGCAGGGACAGATCAGCCATGCGAAGACGGACAAGTTGACCGGAGAGGAAGCCTTCTTTGAGGTGTTGAAATGGAACGATGGGCAATTTGAAATTCTCCCTTACCGGGAAAGCGGTGTCAATTCGGTCAATAAACCCTGGGAGTATCTGCTGCTTGAGGCAGTTCGACACAATGACGAAGGGACGCCTTCAGCGGAGAATGGTGAGGGCGATGGCGGACCTGAGATAGAGTTTTCAGATAATGCGAACATCGGTAATCTTCTCGATGAAATCGGTGATGTACTCGGCGACCTGGTTCAGCTTGGCCGCCCGGAACCGGAGCCGGCCAAAGCCCAACCGTCCGCGTCGGTGTCCGATCGACCCGTCAGGGTGCTGCTGGTAGACGATTCCTCTTTCTTTTCAAAGAAGCTGAAAGAGATGCTGGAAGGCGATTCCACCATCCGGGTGTTGAGTATTGCCCGCAATGGAAAGGAAGCTCTGGAATTTCTCGAATCCAAGACCCCGATCGACCTCATCACCCTGGATGCGGAAATGCCCGTGATGCCGGGCGAAACCGCGCTCAAACACATTATGATCCGGCATCACCTGCCGGCGGTGATTATCAGTTCCCTCCAACCGCAATCCATGTACAAGGTTTTCGACTTCCTGCAACTGGGGGCCGTCGATTTTTTCCCAAAACCCGAAGCGCGTGAGAATCGCGAGGAGTACGAGGCAAGGCTTAGAAGGCTCGTGAGGGGGGCTGCGGAAGCCCGGATCTCCCGCTTCAGGCGCCTTCGAAAGCAGGAGGAAAACGGAGGTCAAGCCGAACCGGCGCCGGCTGCATCGGCAAGAAGAATCCTGCTGATCGTCGGGGCGGAAGGCGCCCACATGGACTGGTTCCGCATGCCCCTGAAGGAACTGTGCCGTCTCGGCCTGGTTGTCGGACTCCAGAAGCTGCCGGAGAATTTCGCCTCCGATTTTGTGGAGCGGGTCGGACGGAAAACAGGCGTCGCAACGGAGCGCATCACATCGAATCATAAAATCGTCCCGGGAACATTTTACCTCGGGAATGCATCCCACAATACCCGGCTGCAGCTCCGTCTCGAAGGCTCTTACAAAGAACTGGAAATTGCCGGTGCGGATGCCCTGGAGTGGCAAACCGGTATGCAGCTCTGGGTCGATCGTTTTACGGAGCAGTTCCAGAACTGCATCGATATTTTTTTCCTCTCTTCGATCGATCCCTTACCGGAATCGCTCATGTCGAGATTGTTGGACCGCGGGATACGCCTGATCCTGTCGCCACCCGGGTCGGTGCTCTGCAGTCAGCTTGTGGACAGCGTACACCCTTATGCAGCTCATTTCCCGGACCGTATCCTATGTGCTGCTCCAGAAGACCTTCCGGAGGTATTGGTAAAACAATGATGCTATCAGCTGAAAGGGCCCCGTCGGCTCGAATCAAAACTCTTATCGTGGATGATGCCCCCCTGATGCGGAAGGCCATTCAGAATATCTTGAGTCAGAACGAAATGATCGAGGTGGTGGGGAGCGCATCGAACGGGCAGGAATGCCTCGGTAAAATAGAAAAATACAAGCCCGATGTCATTACGCTGGATATCGACATGCCGGTCATGAACGGCATATCCGC
>JAEZHY010000273.1 GCA_023416335.1 Pseudomonadota bacterium
GTACAAGGTCATCTCAGGTGACGCAACCCCTGGAAACCTCTTTTCTTTCATTGCCGGCCTCCTTTTGCTCTATGACCCGATCAAACGGCTGGCAAATATTTATGCGGGCGTGCAACAGGGACTGTCCGCTGCGGCCAGGGTTTACGAAGTTCTGGACCATCCGATCGAGATCGTCGAAGAGCCCAATGCACCCGCCTTGGCGCCGATCAGGGAATGCATCGAGTTCCGGCACGTTACCTTCCATTACGGTGAAAAGCGGGTCTTGAACGACATCAACTTCAAGGCCGAAGCCGGAAAAGTGGTCGCGCTGGTAGGCATGAGCGGCGCGGGAAAAACCACCCTGGTTAACCTGATTCCTAGATTCTATGAGGCAACGGGCGGTGCTGTTCTCATCGACGGAGTCGACGTGCGCAACGTTACGGTCTCCTCCCTGCGCAAGCAAATCGCCATCGTCACTCAGCAGACGATCCTTTTTAACGATACCGTCAGGAACAACATAGCATACGGCGGCATACGCCGGGGTGACGAGGAGATCGTCGCGGCGGCCAAAGCAGCCAATGCCTATGACTTCATCATGCGCATGCCTCAGAAGTTCGATACGATGATCGGCGAGCAGGGAGTCCGGCTCTCGGGAGGTGAGCGACAGAGGATCTGTATCGCGCGCGCTCTCCTGAAAGACGCCCCCATTCTCATTCTCGACGAAGCTACTTCCTCGCTGGACAGCGATTCCGAACAGGAAGTTCAGAAAGCGCTCGAAAACCTCATGATCGGGAGGACGACGCTGGTCATCGCCCATCGTCTCTCCACCATTCAGAATGCAGATCATATCTTAGCCCTGTCAAACGGGAAAATCGTCGAGCAGGGCCGCCACAGTGAACTCATGATGCGCGACAGCGAATACCGAAGACTCTATCAGCTTCAATTCGCCCAGTTTTCGCCGGAGGATCACGGAATTGCCCTCGCGCATTCCTGAGATGAATCCGAAAATGAACGATACTTCGAACAACGTGCGTGTCGCAGCCTTTCGCGGATCTACTGACGCGGAGACTGCCGTGGTCATTCCTGTCTATAATCAACTGCACTACACGAGGAAGTGTCTGGAGAGCCTGAAGAAGCATGCGAAGGGAATCGGGGAAATAATCGTCGTCGATAACGGCTCCATGCCCGATATGGCGGAATATCTGTCAGGCATCGATTACATCAGGGTTATAAGCAACAAAGAAAACTTGGGCTGCGCCGCGGCGTGGAACCAGGGACTCGACGCAACCGACTCGAACTGGGTGCTGTTTCTAAACAACGACGTGCTCTTGACCCCGGGCTGGCTTGAAGGAATGCTCGAGTTCGCGCAGGAAAAGCAAATAGACATCGTGAGCCCTGCTATCCGTGAGGGGGCATGCAATTACGATCTTGAAGCCTACTCCAAAGAATTCGTAGGCCGCATGAAAAACCATGCGAGAATCGGGGTAGCCGACGGGATCTGCTTTCTGGTCAGAAGAACCGTTTTCGAAAGAGTCGGCCGGTTTGACGAGAACTTTCGGATCGGGCAGTTCGAAGACGTCGATTTTTTCAGGAGGGCCGCGATGGCGGGCTTCCGCCTCGGCATAACCGGCCGCTCCATCATCCATCATTTCGGATCGGTTACCCAGAACCATATCCGCACCGTCGAGAAAACCACATCCTATGCGGCGGCAAACCGCGCCTACTATCGCCGAAAATGGAAGCTCACCTGGTACAAGCGTTTCATTATGCGCCAT
Source organism: Pseudomonadota bacterium (assembly GCA_023416335.1). The sequence continues at coordinate 1,755 of JAEZHY010000273.1, forward strand.
TACTCCAAGGCCAGGGACCTCTTCTGGAGACTGAAGGAAAGGGCACTGGGAGGACATACGCTTAAAGGCGAAAGGGGATAAGAGGTTCCTATGACGCCAAAAGTGAGCGTTGTGATTCCAACCTATAACTACGCCGGATACATCCCCCAGGCCATAGAGTCTGTGCTCGCCCAGAATTTCGGGGATTTCGAGCTATTGATAATAGACGATCATTCGTCGGATGAGACGGTGGAAGTCGTATCGAAATTCGCCGGGAAAGATACCAGAATCTCGTTCAGGGTAAATCCTCAAAACATCGGGATGGTCGAGAACTGGAACCTTTGCCTGCGCGAAGCAAAAGGCGAGTACATCAAATATCTGTTTGCCGACGACCTGCTCTACTCTCCGGATGCAATCGGGCAGATGGTTGCGGCGCTGGACGCCGAACCGGGGGCATCCATGGTCGCATCGGCGAGGCAGATTATCGACTCAGACGGCAAACCCATCAAGGTCCTGACACATTATCCGGACAGCAGATCGATTTCCGGAGCCGAGATCATCAATCGCTGCCTGCGCTTTCAAAAAAACCTCATTGGCGAACCGACTGCCGTAATGTTCAGAAAAAGCCTGGCCGGACGGGGCTTCGATCCAAAATACAGGCAAATCGTCGATATGGAATTCTGGTTTCACCTTCTGGAGCAGGGCGGATTCGCCTATATCAACTCGCCTCTTGTCGCATTCAGAGAGCACGGAAACCAGCAAACCCGGGTCAACAGAAGTAATCCGCTGATTCTGGACGACACGGATTATCTCCTGTCCGAATACGTATATGATAAAAGAAAGTCCTACATTGAGCTGACATGGTTGAATAAAGCCTGGCTGCGTTACGATCTCCAGTATCAGGCCTTCAAGCTGTGCAGGCTGGGAATCATGGAGAAAAGCGCGGCACGGGCCAGGATTGCATCGAAATACGGGTGGATCAGGTTCCTGCTCGGGTACCCGATATATAAAATCTGCAAGCCGTTCATCAAACTGGCACGGTCGGCCAGGAATCTTTAACAACGCGGTTCGGAAAAGAGTCTCGCGAAAATGGGAAAAGTTGTCGATCGATTGGATCTGATCCTCAAGCATATCGATAAAAGCAATACAGGCATCGAGATAGGCCCATCCTACAGGCCAATCTGCCCAAAGCGCGATGGATGGAGAGTCCATACGGTCGATCACGCGACAAGGGACGAACTACGCGATAAGTACAAAGAATTGAGCGAGACCGAGCCACTTCTTTACGCAAACATCGAAGAAGTCGATTTCATCTGGAAGGGCGGCAGCCTCGCCGATCTCCTCAAGAGCAACGGAGTAGACAAGGTCGATTTTATCGTCGCAAGTCACATGATCGAACACACGCCCTGCCTCCTCTCTTTTCTGCATTGGCTGGAAGAACTGGTCGCAAAGAATGGCGTGGTTTCCCTTGCGATCCCTGACAAACGAAGGGAATACGATTTCCTGAAGCCCCTTTCGACAACCGCCGATGTACTCGATGTGTACCGGCACAAAATGTCGCGGCATTCGATTCGGACCGCCTGCCTTGCGTATTTTTACGAATGCAGGTACCTGATGTCGCCAATATGGCACAAGCCGATCCACGTACACGATATTTCATTTGCCAGGCCCTTCGAGGAGGCCCGGAACCTCCTGGATGAGTACAACTCGTCGGAGACTTCCCCATACACGGATTTCCATGCCTGGGCATTTACACCCTCCTCTTTCGAACTCATGCTCATGGAGCTGAACTATCTGGGCTATACCAAACTGGCGGTCCTCGATATCTTCGACACCCTGAATTACGAATTCTTCGTCACTTTGAAACCGGGCATATCAATGCAAAAAAGATGGAAACCGGAGTATCTCGATCGGAGGCGAACCGATCTGATACGCAGGATTCATGCAGAACTGGGTGAGCATGGGAAAAGGAAAAGAGAGCCAAGGACAATCCGGACCGCCGTGCGCAAGGTCTGGGGATTCCTGGACTCGTTGAGGGGCAGACCGAAATGGATATAGCCGGGCGAAGGGAAAAGGCCGGGCAGCCGTGTATTTTGGGTGCCCGCCGTCCTGCCGTCCCGATAATCCGTTCGAAGCGGACGGGCGGTGGGTACGATAATTCCATCGCGCTCCGCTCCCCCACCCTACGCGGCTCACTGTCCACTTCTGCAATTTCAAAGCACCTGGGGTCCGTATGATTCAAAAAATTGCAGATACAGCGCTCTATCAGCACTTGATCGCATTTCAAAAGCGGAAGGCTCTGGTGGCGTATCGCTGCAATCGCAAGCTGGATAAATGGCGGCTCAAGATAAAAGAACTTATCAACGGAAAATCGGCCGTCCCCTATGAGCAGTGGATCGAAACCGAGGATGCCCTCGATGATGCCGCCAGGGATGCCATCCGCAAGTCCATCAGGATTATGCCCCGCCAGCCGTTCTTATCGGTCCTGATGCCGGTGTACAATCCGCCCGTCGAATTCCTGGAGAAAGCAGTCCAATCGGTGCGGAACCAGCTTTATCCAAACTGGGAACTGTGTATCGCCGATGACCGTTCTACGGACCCGGCTATTGCAGAAGCGCTTCGAAGATTGCAGGAAGCCGACAGGAGGATCCGGGTCGTTTTCCGGAAAGAAAACGGCCATATTTCCGAAGCAACCAACTCAGCCCTCGACATCGCCGAAGGCGAATACATCACTCTGCTCGATCACGATGACGAGCTGCCGGAGCATGCCCTCTACCGGGTCGCTGCCGAGATTGTCCAGCATCCCGATGCCATGCTCATCTACTCCGACGAAGACAAAATCGATCCGGACGGAAAACGCTGCAGCCCCTATTTCAAATCCGACTGGAACCCCGATCTGTTCCTGTCGCAGAACATGTTCTGCCACCTCGGCGTATACCGCACGTCTCTCGCGCGTGAGGTCGGAGGCTTTCGCAAGGGATTCGAAGGCGCCCAGGACTACGATTTCACCATGCGGTGCGCGGACAGGGTCCGCCCGGAACAGATCCGTCACATTACCCGCATTCTCTACCACTGGCGCATCCACGGCGGTTCCACCAGCTTTTCAATGGGCGCCAAACCATACGTCATTTCAGCCGCGGAACGCACCATCCATGAACATCTGGATCGCCAGGGCATAGAGGCGCAAGTCAGTTCGACCTCTATCAGCAGTTATCGCGTGAAATACTCCATGCCCACTCCCCAACCGGCTGTGAGCATAATCGTGGATTGTGATAAGAGATGGGTTCTCCCGGTCAATTGTACAAAGTCTCTAATAGCCAATACGGACTACCCGAACTCCGAAATAATCCTCCTGAGCAGCCGAAAAAGCGGGATTCTGACCAAGTCGATACAAAACTCGGCACCGGGCAAAATCCGCATAATGAAGGTCGATCCCGGACTGAATCCCGCCGCCGTGAAAAATTCAGCAGCAGCTAATGCAGCCGGCGATTTCTTATGCTTTCTGGACGACTGTGTAGAGCCGCTCAACCGTGACTGGCTCACCGAAATGATGATTCATGCCTGCCGCCGCGGGGTCGGAGCGATCGGGGCCGCCCTCTGGTATGCCGATAACAGGCTTTACCACGGGGGATATTTCTTGGGCGCAGGCGACGGCGTTGCGCGCCATTCACACAGCTACAGCGACAGGGGATCTCTCGGCTATTACGGTAAAGCGTCCATAGCCCAGGCCGTCACAGCGGTCTCCGGTTCCTGCATTCTCGTGCGGAAAAAAGTCTATCGGGAAATCGGCGGGTTCGACGAAAACAACTTGACCGGGTACTTCGACATCGATTTCTGCCTTAGGTTGCGTGAAGCCGGGTATCGGAATATATGGACCCCCTATGCCGAATTCGTCTTCCATGGATCGGGCCGGCAGATGAAGCGCGTGGGGGATGTTCGATACATGAGGCGGCGATGGGGTGCTCTTCTGGAACACGATCCTTTTTACAACCCCAACCTGTCGCTCGAAAGGATATTTCAGGTCGCCCGACGTCCAAGGATCGTGAATAACAGGGCTCAGGCAGCCTCCGACTTCCGCTATTTTTCGGAATTACGTTGAGCATAAGGTTGCGAACCATAGTTCGCGGTGCTATGATAAGGGAGGATGTCGAGTGGCACAAATGGCAAAGCCAAAACGAGTTATTGTTTATGTGGACGCGCACGGGAATGAACCTTTTACCGATTGGCTCTACGGGCTGCGTGACATTATGGGGCGCAAGCGAATCCTTGCCCGTATTTCTCGCCTGGGACAAGGCAACTATGGCGATTGCGAACCTGTGGGCAACGGGATAAGCGAGTTAAGAATGTTTTTCGGACCTGGGTACCGGGTCTATTTCGGAGAGGATGCAATTAATATTGTTGTTTTGCTCTGCGGCGGGGACAAGGGAAGCCAGAGCCGGGACATTCAAGACGCAAAAGCCTATTGGAAGGAGTACCTTGACGATGCGAAGCTATAGAACCTTTACCGATGTTGAGGAATCATACTTCCGCGAGCATCCGGAAGAAATTGATGACTACATCGACATCCTGTTTGAAGAATACGCCAAAGACGGAGATGCAGGGGCACTGCTGTCTTCGTTGCGCGTTCTGGGTCGCGTTAAAGGTCTGACTAAACTTGCAGAAGAGGCAGGCATGAGCCGCAAAGGGCTTCAAAAGGCGCTTTCCGAAGAAGGAAACCCTGAATTTGCTAGTGTCAATGCCATCTTACACGCCATGGGGTACAAGCTGACACCCAAGAAAATTGATACTCTCACCCATTCATAATTGATTCTGGAGAAGAAGTTTCTTACACAAACACATAGCATAGATCGACCGGCGTACCGCCGCGGCTAAGGGTCAATGCTGTTGCTTTAATGACCCCGTCGCGGTTAGGCCAAATATTTTGGACGTATAATATCGATCTCCCGGAGACTCGCCGTTTTGCCTTTTGCGCTCACGCGCACGGACACCAGTCGGTGCCGGTCCTTCTTGTTTTCAGGCAGCCCGGCATAAAAGCGAAGTCGGTGACCGGCGGACAAATAGCACAAATTTGACGGCTGCGCGTATCGCTTGGGTGGCCGTAATTGTTCCCGGGTGCGAAGCGCAGAGGCTGCGATAGGGTTGCCCTGAGAGGCACAGCACGTACCGGATACTATCCGGCCTGCCGGGGCGGGGTTCCCAAGGCAGACCTTGGGAACCAGCGGCGTATTTCCTTAAAGCAACAACATTGCGGCTAAGGGTCGGGAGATTTTCTATTCCGATGGGTGGGCCAGCTTATCGTACAGCTTCACAAGAGGCTTGGCCGTCTTATAGACAGGATAGCCGGCAAAGAACCTGATCGGCGGCATATGATTGCCGATTCTCGCCAGGGCCTCGCGTCTGTCGATGATGCCCTTCTTTTTCAGCTTCCAGAAGTGGTAGAGCGTATCCAGCCTCCAGTACCACCTGGTCAGCCGCCATGCGCCTATATAGGGTTTCTCGGAATAATCCCGCAAAAGAAGAAAGTAATCGTCCAGGTATCTGAGGTTTTTGATGTTGTCCACCGTCTTCTGCTCGGAGTGCACACGAAACGAGCAGAGAGGATGCGCAAAGAATGCAAACTTCCCCTGCTCCAGCAGGTGAAACCACATCTCCATATCGATTACCTGTTGGTACTCTCCGTTGAACCCCCGCGCGGCCTGGGCTTTTCTGAACATGACCACGG
>JAEZHY010000041.1 GCA_023416335.1 Pseudomonadota bacterium
GGTCGGGAAACCGTGCCTCAACTCAACGGGGATGAAGTTTTCATCTTCGTTTAAACCCGGGCCGGTGGGGGTGGCGGCTCTGCTGGATCCCGGCTTGAAGATTGCCGGGATGACGGCGCAGGGGGCCGTGGAATTTGCCCGGGCACCTGTCATATCATCAAACATACCGTGCCTGTTTCAGAACCGAATCTGCTGTTTCCCTATACTCACGGGACGGTATCCGAAAAGGGCATCCAGGTGATGCAGGAAAGCATGGCCACCTTCGCGGTTCCATGTGGCATCGACCTTCTTATTGATTTCGAGGTAAAACTCCTCGAATTCGGCCGGGGTTGCCGGCTTCCGTGTTTGTTCCCTCTCTTCGGCATACTGCGAGATAAGATCCAGCCAGGTCTCGCTTACTCCCATGATGAACCATGGCCAGGCCCTCTGGAGCGGCTCCGACCAGTGCGGGTCGCTCGTGCTCTCTATCAATGGCCTGGTTGGCTTGTCGGGGTCGTCATAGAGCACCCGCAGAATCACTCCCGCTTTTTGCATCTCTTCCAGCAGCGCTGAAGCCTGGATTGCCGTATAGATTTTCTTCGCCGTGGCCGGAGAGCTGTAAAAAATGAAGCTGAACTGGTGCCCGCCATCGTCGGGGGCGGCCCGTCGGTGGAATCGCCAAAGGTCGATGTCTTTGCCGAACCATTCCAGAACGGGCGCAATGACCTTGTGTGCAATAAGTAGATCGTTGTGCCATGCCGGTTCGTCTTCCTCCCTCTGCGACCAGTTCATCTGGAACCGCGCATACCACCATGCCCGTCCCGAGTCCGCGCTTTTCAAGGCGGGTTCGGAATTCGCCGAGGGCATCTTCCCTACCGTCGCACAACCTGTCATCGAGAGTATCAGAACAATTCCCGCCAAAAGAAAAAATGCGGCTCCCGAACGGCTGGTGAGTCTTCGCGTTCTACTGTCCATGCTTCACCACCATTGCTACTTCGTAGATTATGAGAATCAGGTAAAGGAGTGGGAAAATGACGAGCAGAACTGCTGCCTTCACCCTCCCTCCAAGCAAATAGTAGTTTTTCAATATCAGTAGGATTACCAGTCCGAAGGAGGTCAGAGCGCATTTGACCAGCATGAAGGGAAACGGACCAAGTCTGATGAAGTAATCCATTATGGGATTGATTTCCTGGAAGTGTTCGCTGACCAGTTTCATCGTCAAAAAGGCGTCGGTTACCGACAGGATTAGTGTAACAACCAGGATCACCATGAATATCGGGCTGTAGAGATCGACGAAGTAGTTCTTTTCGGCGTCCTCTTTTCTGCGGTAGTGCTGCCTGGAGCCGAACAGACTTCGCTTTGAGAAGGGCGAAGTCTGCCTCGCCCGCCGGTCCTTTCCCGAGCGTCTTTCAACAAAAGGGTATTCGTTTACGTTTGGGTTTTTCATCCGGGTAATCTTGTCGGTTAAATGTTAGACGGCAATCGAACAACAAGGTAAATCGGAAGAACAGGCCGGATTCGTTAGGGTAAAAGGTTAAAAAGGTAGTGTGGTTACATAATGAGTGGAGCCGTGGTGGAACGAGGATAAAAGTTCTATTCCTTATGTTGAGGCACTGTTTCCCGACACGCGCCGGCCGGAAACTGCCTGCCGTACATTGGACGGAAGATGCCCCCATACGTCATCCCGGCAGTGCTTTTGAGCCGGGATCCAGGGTTTTTAAGGTCTTGAATTCGCGATTAATCCGCCCAGGAAGCCTGGTTTCCGGAGTGAACTTGAGATCGAAGAGAAGTGCAGGAATGACAATACCGGGCTCTGCGAGTCATTCGGGGCTGCGGCGATGATTGGGTAATAGCCCCGCTTGGGAACCTCGTCCCGGCCGGCACGGTCGGGAAACCGTGCCTCAACTCAACGGGGATGAAGTCTCATCTTCGTTCGAACTGTGCCTGCGGTGTGGCGGCTACGCTGGATTCCGGCTCAAAAGCGCCGCCGGAATGACGAAAGGGGACGTCCCATTCATGGCTGAGCGCTAACGCTGCGCTGAGTCGGCTTCGTTTTGACTTCGCCGGAAGTGGGCAGGTACGGGACCAGCGTTAGATGAATGCGACGGCCATCTATATCAGTGCGATTACCCCCGGCTCGAACCCGGCGAAAAAATATTCTTTATTCTACGCAGGTATGATGACTGCGATTGGATTATCTTCTGCGCAGTGGACCCGTGATGGAATTCCATTGTGAGGTCGATTGCGCGGGCGGAGTGGGTGAGGGCGCCGCTGCTTATGAAATCCACCCCCGTCTCGGCGATCGTTCGGATGGTGTCGAAGGTGATTCCGCCTGAAGCCTCCAGGAGCACGCGCCCCTTCGCCAAGACGACGGCCTCGCGGATCGTGTCCGGGGTGAAATTGTCGAGCAATACGATATCGGCGCCTGCCGAAACGGCCTCTTCGAGTCCTTCCAGGTTTTCCACTTCTATTTCGATCTTGAGCGTGTGGGAAGCGCCGGTCCTCGCGCGCTCGATCGCTTCACCGATCCCGCCCGCCGCGGCAATGTGGTTGTCCTTGATGAGGATTCCATCCGCCAGGCCGAACCGGTGGTTTCTGCCGCCCCCGTGGCGGACGGCTTCCTTTTCGAACTGTCTCCAGAGAGGCGTTGTCTTACGCGTATCCAGAAGGCGGCATTCGGTTCCGGCAATTGCATCCGCCATTTTTCGCGTGAGGGTGGCTATCCCGCAGAGGCGCTGAATGAAATTGAGGGCGGTGCGCTCACCCGTCAGAAGCGTGCGTGCCGAGCCTTTGATCCTGAAGACGGGAACGTTGGGCTCGACCTTGTCGCCGTCCTGGAAAGACGCTTCTATATCGATCCCCGGGTCCAGAAGTTCGAAGACCCTCCGGAACGGGTAGGAACCGGATAGGACAAAAGGTTCGCGCCCGAAAACGACGGCGCTGCTCTCCTGCTCGGCCGTGATTACCGAGAGCGTGGTCGCGTCGCCGCTCCCGATATCTTCCATGAGGGCCAGTCTCAGTAGTTCATCGGTATCCAACATTTCCGGCTTACCCCGCTGAAGAGGATTCCTGCAGCCCCTGTATTACTTCGGAGCGGCGCCTCAGTTTTTCGATCTTTTCACCAAGCCTTGCGCCTTTTTCGCGTTCCTTTTCTATAACGTCGGGCGGGGCCTTCTGGAGAAAATCCTCGTTTGTGAGTTTCCTTTGCGTCATGCCGTATTCTTTTTCAAGCTTGCCGATTTCCTTCTGGAGGCGCTTGGATTCGCTGTCGAAATCCAGGATGTCCTTTAATACGACGAAGACTTCCGTATTTCTCACAACAGCGCCGGCAGCGTACTTCGGCTTTTCCATCCTGCCCGCGCGCGCAACCGTGAGCTTCGATACCCTGCCCAGTTCGGTAATGGTGCGTTCGTGTTCCTGCAGGAGGGCTATATCCGCATCCCGATCGCAGAAGCACACGACTTCGACCTTCACCGCCGGGGGCACGTTCATCTCGCCGCGGATGTTCCTGACGGCGTTGATGATTCCCATAATGGTCTCCATCTGTTCTTCGGCTTCGGGATCGATGCGCTCGTTCTGTGGTTCCGGGAAGGTCGCATGCATTATGCTCCCCTCGGTGTGGGGGAGTTTATGCCAGAGTTCTTCGGTTATGAACGGCATGATCGGATGGAGCAGGATCAGGATCTTTTCGAGCACGTAAGCCGCAACGGTCTTTGCCAGTGCGCCCGCCTTCCCGTCTTCGCCGTAGAAGTCGGCTTTTATCATTTCGAGATACCAGTCGCAGTACTCATGCCACAGGAACTGGTAAATCGACTGTGCGTACTGGTTGAAGTAATAGTTGTCCATCGAGTCGCCGGTCTCGGAGGCAACCCTTTGCAGACGGCTCAGGATCCACCTGTGCGCAAGCGATTCCGGTTTTTGAGGAATCTCGACAAAACCTTCGAAGCCTTCCAGGTTCATGAGGAGAAGCCGGGCGGCATTCCAGATTTTGTTTACGAAGTGCTTGTAGCCTTCGATCCGTTCTTCCGAAAGCTTTACATCGCGTCCCTGCACGGCAAACGCGGTCAGGGCGAAGCGGAAAGCGTCCGTGCCGTACTTATCCATCATGAGGAGGGGATCGATTACGTTCCCCTTCGATTTGCTCATCTTCTGTCCCTGGGCATCCCGGACCAGAGCGTGGACGTAGACTTCGTGGAAGGGGACGTCATGCATCTGGTTGATGCCCATCATCATCATTCGGGCGACCCAGAAGAAGAGAATGTCGAATGCGGTGACCAGAACGGACGTGGGATAGAATTTGTGGAGTTCATCCGTCTCCTGCGGCCAACCCAAGGTGGAAAAGGGCCACAGGCTGGAGCTGAACCACGTATCCAGGACGTCCGGATCCTGTTCGAGCTGAGAGCCGTGGCAGTTCGGGCATTCGCTCGGGGCCGTCGTGGAAACGATCACCTCTCCGCACTGTCCGCAGTACCAGGCCGGGATTCGGTGTCCCCACCAGATCTGGCGGCTGATGCACCAGTCTTCGACGTTTTCCATCCAGAGCGAATAGTCTTTTTCCCATTTGGCCGGAACGATCCTGGTTTTACCTTCCCTGACCGCCTTCATCGCGGTTTCGGCAAGGGGCTTCGTGGAAACGAACCACTGAAGCGACAGCATCGGTTCCACAACGCTCGCGCAGCGATAGCAGTGTCCCACCCGGTGCTTGTAGGGTTCGGTTTTGACCAGGTACCCGCCTTTTTCGAGGTCCTTCAGGATTTGCTTGCGGCAGGCAAAACGATCCATTCCCGCGTAGGGACCGGTTTCGGGCATCATTATGCCGCGTTCGTCGATGACCTGCACCAGTTCGAGATTATGCTTCCGGGACAGCTCGAAATCGTTGAAGTCGTGTGCCGGAGTGACCTTGAGGGCGCCTGTACCGAACTCGCGCTCGACATACGAATCCCCGATTACCGGCATCTGGCGGCCGACCAGGGGCAGGATTACTTTCTGACCGATAAAAGCGGTATACCTCGGGTCTTCCGGGTTAACCGCCACCGCGGTGTCGCCCAGCATTGTTTCCGGCCGCGTGGTTGCAACGATCAGCGCTCCCTTTCCGCTCACGAGCGGATACCGGATGTGGTACAGGAAACTGTCCAGGTCTTCGCCTTCGACCTCTATATTTGCCAGTGCGGTCATGCAGCGGGGGCACCAGTTGATCATGCGCTTTCCGCGGTATATCAATCCTTCCCTGTAGAGGGCGACAAATACCTGCCTGACCGCCTGTGAAAGCCCCTCATCCATCGTGAATCGCTCGCGCGACCAGTCACACGACGCCCCGAGGCGTTTCAACTGGTTGATTATGATTCCTCCGAACTTGGCCCTCCATTCCCACACACGCTGAAGGAACTCCTCGCGGCCGATGTCGTGCCTGGTTTGCCCATTGGCTGCAAGCTGCCGCTCGACCACGTTCTGCGTGGCGATTCCGGCATGATCCGTGCCCGGGACCCACAGGACCTCGAATCCCTTGAACCGCTTATAGCGGCAGAGTATGTCCTGGAGGGTGTTGTTCAGGGCATGCCCCATGTGCAACTGGCCGGTAACGTTGGGAGGAGGTATGACTATGCTGAAGGGCGGCTTCGGACTTTTTTCGTCCGCTCGGAAATAACCGTTGTCTTCCCAGAACTTATACCAGTGTGATTCGACCTCGGTAAAATCGTAGGCTTTAGGCAGAGCGCCTTCGCTCATTTGAGTACCCCTGTGTACATGGATTTTTTTCAAAAAAAGATCAGGTATATATAAAATGTAGGACAAGTTTGGCAAGCCCCGGCCCTGAAATTGTCGAAACAGTCCGGAAATGGATCGGACGGGGCCGAATACGGCGGACCGGTGAGAATTCCCCCGTATCTCGCCAAAATAGCGGTACTATCGAATTTGAACCGGGAATCAATCGATCGCTCATCCTGCCCGCGAATCCCGTCGGCAATCGACCTGCCGCCCAAAAAGCACCAGGAGCGATCGAAATTGTCGATCCCTCCTGCCGCGTTGTCCCTGTTTTGCTATGATACCGGCCCCGAATTGCCGGCCGATGAAGCTACTTTGCTTCGTCCTTGAGTTTTTCGATTTCTTCGCTGATTATCGACCGGACCAAATCGGGCAGTCTCGCTTCCACCATTGCGCGTATATTCTGGACCAGCCTGGCTTCCATTCGCGAAATCAGCTCTTCCACCGCCTGTCCGATCAGCATATCCTCTTCCTCGCCGGCGGTAGTCGGAGCTGCAGCGGGTTTGGACGCGGGAGGCGGAGCGACCTTCTCGGCGATTACCGGCTCGACTTCGGGCTCGGGTTCTTCAGCCACTCTTAGAGCGGCTGCGGCCCTCTCTTTCAATTCCTGCTGTTTCTGCGACGCCTTCGGTTCCTCGATCCGCACTTCTCCAATCAAATCGTCCAGAAGTGCCTCATCATCGTCGAAGTCCTGAGATTCTTTCGCAACTGCCGCTTTTTTCGGAGGCTTTTCTTCGATAATAGTCGGTTCGAAGAGATCGTCGTCTTCGAACTCTTCATTTTTTTTCACCGCGGTCGGTTTCCTGGAAGGTTTCTCTTCAACGATGGTCGGCTCGAAAAGATCGTCGTCTTCGAATTCCTCGGCTTTTTTCGCGGCCGCCGGCTTTCCGGGAGGTTCATCGACAGCAGCCGGTTCAAAAAGGTCGTCGTCTTCGAATTCTTCGGCCATTTTGGCTGCGGGCCGTTTCCCGAGCGGCTCTTCGGCAATGGTCGGCTCGAAAAGATCGTCATCTTCGAACAGAGCCGGGGCTTCCTTCCGCTTTTCAACTTTCCTGGGTGGTTCCTTCGAGGCAGCGGGCTGGAATAGATCCGCTTCCTCTTCCGAATCGTCCCCGAACGAATCGAGCAGTTCTTCCTCTTCGGCTCTCGGCCTGCGCGCCGGCTCCTTCACAGAAGGGCCTCGCTTGAGGGCCTGCTCCCGGGGGGTATCCATATCGAGATCGGAATCCACATCAAGGATTTCGACATCGAGGTCCAGATCCTCGTCTTCATCTATCGACCTGGACGGCATTTCGATTATATCTTCCAGATCGATTATTTCATCGTCCTGGAGGTCCAGATCGATATCCATGTCCTGAATCGGATCGGGTCGCTTGTCGAATCCAGGCGATCTCTTCGGCTTCTTCATTTGCACCCTCTCATGTCGGGCATCCCCGCCCGTTCAAATAGGAGGAACTCACTCCGTCTTTGGCACAGGCACCGATACCACGCATAAAATTCTTCTGTCAAGGTTTAGCTCTCTGCGTTCCAAAACAGAAGGCTTTCCACGAAACGAAACCAGGATGCCTCGGCGGCATCCTGGTTTTTATCTGTAGGATATCTTTAAAAAATCGGTGATTTTCAGATTCCACTGACAAGAACCGTGGTTACCCAGTTTCCGTCGACGCAATCCAGCAGCTTACCCTCGGCGGAGATTTCAGAACCGTGAGGGTAGGAACGTTCTCGGTAATTGCAGCTTCGGGACTCGGTTTTCATATTAATCTCCTTTTGGAGCAAACTCTACTAATTTTTCCCCATATTCCGGGGAAAAAGATAATCATTCGCAGTTTTGTGTGAACAGCAGATGAGCCGTTGAAGAGAGTGCGGGAAAAATGGATTCCACGGTTTGGAAAAAAGATTTAAAGGTATAGTATTAAGGTTTCAGGCAGCCGGCATTGTGGAAAGCCGGTGCGCCGTTGCTTAACTCTGCAGAAAATCCGGAGGAGTCGGATAACATGAATGCCGAAAAATTGGTGCTTGAGGTTTTCTCCGATTATACCTGACCCTGGTGCTATTTCATTACCGGGCGTATTGAAAAGCTGAAAAAAGAACACAACGTCGAAATCAGATGGATTTGTTTCCCTCTGCATCCGGAAACTCCGGAAGAGGGTATGACTCTCGAGCAGCTTTTTGCCGGGCGGGGTGTCGATATCCCTTCCGTCCTGAAGCGTCTCGAAAAGACGGCCGCGGAGTGCGGGCTGCCGTTCGGGCGCCGTACCCACACGTACAACAGCCGCCGTGCGCAGGAGTTGGGAAAATGGGCCGAATCCCTCAATAAGGGGGAAGAATTCCACATGGCCGCATTCCGTGCCTACTTCGTTGACGGAAAGAATATCGCCGAACTGCCCGTCCTGAAGGAAATAATCCGGTCTATCGGGCTGGATGAGAAAAAGGTTGAGGAAATACTGGCGGGAGGGGTTTTCAAAGAGGAAGTGGACAGCGACTGGTCCTGTTCGCGCCGGAATGAAGTCATGGCCGTTCCGACTTTTATGGCCCGGGGCCGAAGGCTTGTGGGAGCACAATCCTATGAAGCCCTGGAGAAGCTCATCGGAGGCGGAGCGATCTTCCCGGGGTGAGTTTTCGAGCAACGCCGGAGCAATGAAAAAAGCCCCCCGGGAAACCAGGGGGCTTTTAATTTCATGGTCCAAAAGCACGAACGGACGGTAACCTAAGGCTTTGTGGGCAGACATGGCTTTGCGGCACAGGGTCCGACCGCAAAGGCAATGACTCCCCGGACTAATAGTGCCTCTTTACTCGATGATGTTTCTTGATGTGTTTTTTGTAATGTTTGTGATGTTTTTTGTGCTTCTTCACGTAGTGGTGATGCGTAATGGGGGCCGCATCGGCTATGGAATAGGTGGAAAGGGGTACCGTAAACAGAAAAGCAACCGCCGCCAAAAGAAGGATAAAACGTTTCATAATACTTCTCCTAAATTAATGTTTATTACCCTGTAAAGGGTGTCGGGTGATATACCATATCAGACCCGGTGGAGCCAGAAACATCAGCATCGAAAGGACCTTCCGGCCCCTTTTTGCCGCTCGGAGGTGCATCGCATTGCTCCGTGTTCCCGCGTTTTTCACGATGAACCGGCACTAAAAATTATCCTGAATTGATTGTCCAACTTACCCGGCTATTTCTTGACTGGGCAGGTGTACTCATTTAGACTCTGCGGGGGTAAAGAAGGTCTACGCGGAACCGGAAAAAATACACTTCGATTTGTTTGCGGCAATAGAGTCGGACCGGAGCGGGCAGTAACTGGCAAAGCCTGCTCCCGGCGATGTTCACTCATTCAAAGGGGGTAAGGATGAAGAAAATCTTGGCGTTGGCGGTGATGATTTCGGCTCTTGTCTTTTGCGGCCTGGGAGTTGTCCAGGCCCAGCAGATCGAGAATGAACTCTACCTGATCACACCGGTGTCGAAAGACGTGCACGATCCGGTTCTGAAAGCTTTCGAGCAGTATGCCAAGAAGAAGTACGGGGTCGATGTCAAAACGAGTGCCATTCCAAAAGGAACGCCGGTAGCTTACGGCCAGATCATGGAATGGAAGGGCAATCCGCAGGCGGATATTTTCTGGGGCGGCGAAGGAACACTTTTCGACGACCTGGCAGCGCAAGGGTTGCTGGAAAAAGTGCAGCTTCCTCAACAGATGTGGGACGAAATTCCGGCCGCGATCGGCAAGCCGACTCCGCTGCCCATCAAGGACCCGAACAAGTTCTGGGTCGGAACCATGCTGGAGCCTTACGGCATCATATATCAGCCCAAACTCCTGAAGCGCCTCGGCGTCGAGATCAAAGACTGGGACGACCTGCTCAATCCCAAGCTGAAAGGACAGATAGCGCAGTGTACGCCCGACCGGTCGAGTTCGAGCCATGCTACGGTCGAAGTCATTTTGCAGACAGACGGATGGGAAAAGGGATGGGACTGGCTGACGAAGCTGGCAGCAAACACGGGTATTTTTACCGCCCGCTCTCGTGATGTTCCGAGCGTTGTGGCCAAGGGCGAATTCGCTGTAGGCTTCGGCGTTCCCAGCTACATGGCTTTCGCGGAAGTCCTGGGCGGCTACGACGTTATGTATGTATACCCGAAGAATGCCTATGTGACTCCCGAACCGATGTCCGTTTTGAAAGGCGCGCCTCACGCAAAGGCTGCTCATGCATTCATCGAGTTCCTGATCTCGGAAGAAGGGCAGAAGCTCGTCGCGTCCCTTGGAGTATATCCTGTTACCCCGAAATATAAAGTGGAGGGTCCCGCAGGGTCGAACCAGGAAAAGGCGATTGCATTCACGGGCGGCATGAAATCCTTCTTCGACATCCCGGTGGGAAATGTTTACGACACCAAACTTGCCGGGGACAAGAAGCGCATCGAGGATGTGAATGCCTATTTCCGGAAAGAAATCACCGAAAAGCATAAAGACATAGTCAAAGACAAATAGTCCGTCTGAACTTGAAAGGCGCGGTCTTCGGATTGCGCCTTTCTTTCTCTCCATTCTGTTCGCATACGGGAGCAAGCCCTCCGGGGGACATCCTGCCGGCTGCGGCTTTTCATTGAATCGTAACTTGGTCTGAATCGAAGCGGGTTGTTGGTGTTATGGACATAGAACTGCGAGAAATAGTCAAGAAGTTTGGCGCCCTCGAAGCGGTGAGCAACGTTTCCCTCAAAATCCGGGACGGCGAGTTGTTTACGCTTCTGGGCCCTTCGGGTTGCGGGAAGACTACCATCCTGCGCCTGATAGGCGGCTTCCACCAGTCCGACCAGGGGGTGATCTCCTTCGGTGGAAAGAACGTAACCGGGATCCCTCCCTATGAGAGAAACATCGGCATGGTGTTTCAGAATTACGCCTTGTGGCCGCACATGACGATCTACGATAACGTTGCATACGGCCTGAAGCTCAAGAAAGTATCCAAAGGGGATATCGGCAACAAGGTTACACATGCCCTGGGACTGGTAAATCTGAAGGGGCTCGAAACGCGGTATCCCGGGCAGCTTTCCGGCGGCCAGCAGCAGCGTGTAGCTCTGGCCAGGGCGCTGGTCCTGAACCCGGACGTTCTGCTGTTGGACGAGCCTTTGAGCAATCTCGATGCAAAGATCCGTCTCCAGGTTCGCGCAGAGATCCGGAAGCTTCAGAAAGAACTCGCTATAACAACCATTTATGTAACGCATGACCAGGAAGAGGCCCTCACCCTCTCGGATCGCATAGCGGTCATCAACCAGGGAGTGGTCCAGCAGATCGGCACCCCCTGGGACCTTTATGAAAGACCGGCAAATCCGTTCGTAGCCGATTTTATAGGAATCAATAATCTCATACCCGGCCAGGTCGAAGATGGCAACGGCGATGCTGGAGCAGTGAAAGTCAAAACGGCGGTGGGGCTTTTCACGAGCGAAAGCGACTCGCGGCTCAGGCAGGGGGATAAATGCATGCTGTGCGTCCGTCCCGAAACCGCTTCCATCGAAGAAACGGCACAGGGCCCGGAATGCAATGCGGTATGCGGAGCCGTCAGCTTTGCGTCTTTCATCGGGAACGCCATTCGCTACGACGTCGAAATGGAGAACGGGGCCACTTTCAGGGTGGATATTCAAAATCCCCGGAACCATAAACCACATGGAATCGGCGATCGGGTCCAGGTCGTTTTTTCGCCGAAAACGACCCTTGCCGTTCCGGCGTAGCGCATGATGGCTGTGTTCGAAGTATGAGGTATTGCATCGTTTCAATCCAAGTTGCTCAACGTGAATAAAGGCTTGCTATGGAGTTGGAAAGCAGTGTCGGCATGACGACCGGCCGGACTCGCGTCTGGTCGAGGGAGAATATCGGCGGGCTGGCCGGCTACGCCGGAATCTGGATCTTCCTGGCGATTTTTCTTATCTATCCCCTCATCCGCCTTTTCATCGACGCGTTCACCGGGGAAGGTGACGCGTTCACGGTTATGAACTTCGTAGATTTCTTTACGGATCCGTTCTACCTGAAATCTCTGGTGAACTCACTGGTCCTTAGCGTCGCCACCGTGATCACCACCTCGATAATCGGGATCCCTTTCGCTTTTCTCCTTCTGCGCTACGAATTTCCGGGCAGAGGTCTTTTCTCCTACCTGTCCATCCTTCCGATGATAATGCCGCCCCTGGTCGGTGTTATGGGGTTTGTCTTCATCCTCGGCCGGGCTGGTACGATAAACGTGATCCTGATGGACTATCTCGGATTTTCGAAGCCCATCAACTTTATGTACGGAATCCACGGCGTTCTCCTGGTCGAGACGCTGCACCTCTTCCCCCTGATGACGCTTAGCATCGTCGATGCAATGGGAAAGATTTCGCCCTCCCTGGATGAAGCGGCGGAGAGCGTCGGGTCGAGAGGGCTTCGAAAATTCTGGGACATCACCTTTCCCCTCACGACCCCGGGCTACGTCGCCGGCGCGCTCCTCGTATTCATTTGGACGTTCGCCGATTTCGCTACGCCCCTTGTTGTGGGCATAGACAACCTGCTCGCTTCCCAGGCGTACCTGAACATCGTCCAGTTCGTCGACCGCAGGCTGTTCAAGATGGGAATCGTGATTTCCGCCATCATGATCATCCTCGCCATACTCTTCCTGATCGTTGCCAAGAAGTACGCGGCAACCAAGGATTATAGCTCGCTTTCCTATTCGGTCATCGAGAGGAAAACACTTTCGCGGGCGGGGAACCTCGGCGTGGTGGTCTTCCTGAGTTCGATCCTTGTTCTCGCCTTCATTCCCTACATGGGCATCATTCTGGATTCGTTCGGCAAGGGCTGGGCGCTGACGCCGATTCCGGTCAAGTACACCCTGCAGTATTTCGAGCGGGTGGCTATCGAGACGCCGAAATTCATACTCAACAGCTTGCTCTATTCGGGTATATCCGTTCTGATCTGCATTTTCGTCGGGGTACCGATTGCCTGGGTAATGGCCAGGACCAAACTGCCGGGGCGTGACATGCTGGATTCGCTCACCACTCTGATACTCGCCCTGCCGGGTACCGGGATAGGTATCGCCTACCTCCGTGCGTTCAGGGATAACCTCCCGTTTACGAGCACCGCGCTGATAGGCATCTGGATTGTCATCCCGCTCGTTCTCGGAGTGAGAAGGCTGCCGTATACGGTTCGAGGGACATTTGCCTCACTGCAGATCGTCCATAAATCGTTCGAAGAGGCGGCCGAAAGTGTCGGGGCGACGAAAACGACGACATTCAAGGATGTCACCCTGCCGCTCATATGGAAGGGTGTCCTCGTGGGTTCGCTTTACTCCTTCATTCTGGCTTTGCAGGAAGCCTCCGCCACCCTGCTGCTCGTCGTTCCAGGACATGAAATGATGCCCGTCGGCATTTTCAACTTCTACATCGGCGGCTCGGTAAACGAAGCAGCGGCCCTGGGCTTGATCCTTATCGTCCTCGGAGCGGCCTGTCTCTTTGCCATCAACAAGATAACAGGCGCCAAAACCGGAGGGGTTTTCGGGTAATTCTTGGGGACGCGCGGCGGCGAGGAAGCGAAGACTCAAAACCGCAAAACCGGAAAAGCGTGGGGAACTGCGTCCCCCACACCCCCTGAGCCGCTTCGCGACTATGCTGGCGCTGCTGCGGCGCCCCGCAGAGAACCGCGAGGCTGGACGCAGCAGGCGCCGAGCGGTCGGCCTAAAGGCCGAATCTGGGGGTATGGCGGATGGCAGGATTCAGAGGTATTTGAATGGAAAATCAGGCCGGCCGAAAGACCGATCTCATAATCATAGGTTCAGGCCTTGCCGGGACGGCTGCAGCCTGTTTCGCGGTGAAACGCGGCCTGAAGATCGTTCAGGTTTCCGCAACCGGCGGAGAAATGGCTTTTGCAGGCGGCCCCTTCGACCTGCTCGGCGTCTACCCGCTTAATGAACAGAAAGTCTGGGAAAATCCCTGGGACGGAATCGATGCCGTTTCCCGGGATTGTCCGAAGCATCCTTATTCACGGCTGGGGAAAGATGTCATCCGGGAGGCGATCGACCGTTTTACAGACTTCGTGCAATCAGCCGGTGTGCCTTACTGCGGCTTGCCGGACCGGAACGTCGTCCTTCCGACGGCCGCCGGTACGCTGAGGACCAGCTACAAGGTCCCAAAATCCATGTGGCGCGCTGTTGCGGGACTGGAGCAAAAGACTCCCACTCTGCTCGTCGATTTCGCCGGAATGAAGGATTTCAGCGCCGGGCTCATGGCGGAGATGCTCAAGGCCAAATGGCCGGCTCTAAGGTCGGCGCGCATCGATTTTCCGCTCCCGTTTCCCGGTGTGGATCGGTACAATCCCCTTCTTGCCGAGGCCGTCGAGACATCTCCGGTTCGGGAAAAGCTGGCCGAGGCGATCCGACCGTACATTGCCGGTGCCGAACTGGTCGGGATGCCTGCCGTGCTTGGGCTTCGGGGCACCGACGGCATAGTTGCCGACCTGGAAAGCCGGCTCGAGGTCGGGATATTCGAAATTCCCACAATGCCGCCATCTGTTCCCGGAATGCGTCTGCGTGAGGCGGTCGAGAAGGAATTGGAAAAGACCGGCGCCCGGATGATACGCGGGAGGAAGGTGTACTCCGCCCGTACCGAAGCGCGGAGATGCACCGGGATTACCGCAGGCGATGACGCCTGGGCGGAAACGGTGGAGGCTGAGGGCGTCA
The DNA here is from genome assembly GCA_023416335.1 of Pseudomonadota bacterium. The sequence continues at coordinate 14,413 of JAEZHY010000041.1, forward strand.
TCCTGGCAACGGGCCGATTCCTTGGAGGAGGGCTCGTCACCGACCGGCAAGGAATTTCGGAGACCATATTCGGGTTTCCAGTGTCTCAACCGCCTACGAGGGAGGAGTGGCACAGGGACAGCTTTCTGGACCGCCGGGGCCATCCGGTAAACGAGGCGGGACTGGAAATAGACGACACCTTCCGGCCTTTGGGAGCAGACGGCAGGCCCGCTTTCGAAAACGTCTTCGCGGCGGGTTCCATCCTGGCGCACCAGGACTGGGTCAGAACGAAAAGCGGCGCCGGGATTTCAATCGCAACCGCATTCGGGGCCGTGGAGTCGTTCCTTCGGTGCCGCAGTACTGTATCAAACGGTTAAAACCTTCAAGTGCGGACGGAAAACCGCGCCCGAACCGATTTGTATTTAGACAAAGAGGGAAGATGGCGCTCATCGGGATTGCCGGACGGTGGGCACCCAAAAGACAGGTGCCCACCCTACTCGACTGAGGGCCTGCTTCCGGGAGTTCCTCCTGCGGGAAAGAGCCACGAGGAAGAAGAGAGAGCCCTCTCACTGCAAGTACATGTGAACGGCGAACGGCGTAGGGTGGGCACAGCTTTTATCGTGCCCACCGTCCGTCTTTCGGAACCATTTTGGTGTCGGCGGAACAATCCGCGAAGCGGCGCGGGCGGTAGGGGACGCTGTTCCCCGCGCGTTTTGGTCTTTTCTGCTGATTTCTCACCCCTCCAGGTTGAGCAACCCGCAGTGGATAGCTTCCTGCAACTGCTCCTGGGCCAGCTGGCTTCCCCACAGGATCGGCCGCAGGCCCTTCCAGCGGGCTTCGAGGAAATCTTTCAAATCCTGAATTCCCTCGTCTCCTTTGAAAGCACCGAGTTCATAGAGATAAGCGGTTGTCCGCAGGCTGCAGAATGCGCCCTGGCAGGATCCTTTGCCCATACGGGTGTGCCGGCATATGCTGTCCAGATCGACCGTTCGCGATTCGGAACGGAACTGGTCAACGATCTGTGCGATCGCACTCGTGGGGACCATCTCGCATTCGCAGAGCAGGGAATCGTTCGGATTTTTCTCCCGCATCCAGTATCCGGGCGCGCAACCGGCGACTACCCAGTCGTTTCCGGGAGAACAGGGGAGCGGCAGTTCCCTGGTGAGGCAGGGAGCATCTATTCCGAGTTTGCTGCAGACGAGATCCGCGGCCATTTCAGAAACGAGGCGATAGGTTGTCAGTTTGCCGCTCACGACGGAGATGAAATTGGAGATGCCGTGTTCTTCGTGGTCGACCACCTGGGAGCCGCGGCTGAGCGACCGGTCGTCTTTTGTGCCTGTTTTGCCGAGGAGCGGACGGACACCGGCAAAGGCCCGCATGATCCGGGTTTCCCGCATTGCGGGAATCAGTTTGGCCGCTTCTTCCACCAGGAAGTCAGCTTCTTCGAACCCCGTACGCAGGTGTTCGATATCGTCAACGCGAATTGAAGTCGTACCCGCCAGCGATACCGTGCCGCCGGGCACTATGATGTCTCCGTCGCCGGGGGGATGCAGCCGGTTGACAACGCGCGTGTTGATTCTCCTGTGCGTTACGAGCAGGCTTCCCTTGGACCAGATTACCGGGAGGCTTATGCCTGCGAGTTCGGTGATCTTCCCGACCCATGCTCCGGTGGCATTGAGTATGTAGTCCGCCTCCACCTCGATTTCTTTACCGGTCCGAAGCTGCAGGATGCGCACCGTTTCGATCCGGTTCCCGCGCTTCTCCAGTGCAACCACTTTGGAATGGGTGAGCAGAACGGCCCCGCGGTTCGCAGCGTCGGACATGTTTTCGAAAGCGAGTCGGAACGGATCGACCGATGCGTCCTCCACCCGGTAGGCGGCGATGATCCTGTCCGTCAATTCCGGTTCGAGTTCCCCGGCGTCGCGGCAGTCCAGTGTCTCCACAGGGAGGCCGTTCTTTCGGCAGTGTTCCGGAAAATCGGCTATGAATTTTTCGTCATCCCCTTCAATGGCAACGAACAGGCCCCCCGTTTCTTCGCAGCATGCAGGCGCCAGTTTCTTCAGAAGCTGCGACTCGGAGCGGCATTCCTGTGCCGTCAGAGGATCGTTGGAAACATATCGAGCCCCACTGTGAAGCAGGCCGTGGTTCGCTCCCGATGCTCCGGCATTGACGTGTCCCTTTTCCACCACCACGCATTTGAGGCCGCGGAGCGAAAGATCGCGGGCCAGGCCCGTACCCGTCACGCCTCCGCCGATAATCAAAACCTGCGCTTTCAGTCTGGTCTTGTCTCGATTCATCTCATCAGCATCCGGATTGAACGTTTCGCATACGATCAGGGATATCCGATCGCTTCCATCTCTTTGTTACCACAAAAACGCCGACGATAAAACTGTTGCGAATTCCCTTCCTCTCCCCTATGGTTCCATTCACATTACCTGGTATGCCCACATGAACATGCTTTTCAAAAGCGACCTTTATCCGAGTTCGCGGAAGGCTTCCTGCGTGCATTCCGGGCCGCGATCGGTTGAACGGAAGGGACACGGAGTAAAAATGACGGCTTCCATCCAGAGTCTCGATGCCGCAACGGCAAGGAACCTCGAAGGTGTATTCTTCGATATAGACGATACCTTCACCACACACGGCAAAATCCCCGGACCGGCATTCCAGGCGCTATGGGCTCTGAAGGAATCCGGGCTCAAGGTGGTGCCCATTACGGGGCGGCCGGCGGGCTGGTGCGACCATATTGCACGCATGTGGCCGGTCGATGCGGTTGTCGGCGAAAACGGGGCATTCTACTTTTATCTCGATGAGAAAGAGAGCAAGCTCAAAAAGAGGTTCCTGGACCCTGACGCGGTGCGAAAGGAAAAGCGTGCGCGGTTCGGGCGGATCGAGCAGGATGTTCTGGCAAACGTTCCGGGCACGGCAATCGCCTCGGACCAGGCTTACCGCGAAACCGACCTCGCCATAGATTTCTGTGAGGACGTCCCACCGCTCGACTGGCCGGAAATCGAGAAAATCTGTTCGATTTTCAGGAAGCACGGGGCCACCTGCAAAGTGTCTTCAATCCACGTGAACGGCTGGTTCGGCGACTACAACAAGCTCGGCATGACCCGGATGATGGCTAAAGAACTCTGGGGCGTGGACCTCGAGGCTGTCCGGGACCGCTTTGTTTTTTGCGGCGATTCTCCGAACGACGAACCGATGTTTCAATTCTTCCCTGTAAGCGCGGGCGTAAACAACGTGCTCCGCTTTGCCGAAAGAATGCAGCACCTGCCCGCTTTCGTGGCCGAAAAAGAAGGCGGGGAAGGTTTTGCGGAGATAATCGAAAGGGTCCTCTCGCTCAGGCGGAGCCCCTTAGGTACGCAGGCTTGACACGTATTGACGCTCATCCAGGTCACGTGGTTCGGATGGCCTCTGAGGAAATACAGCAGCCATGTAGGGTGGGCACAAGGTTTTTGGGTGCCCACCGCCCGGCCATTCCGATGAGCCCCGATCCGAGGGGGCGGATGGTTGGCACGATAAAACTTTGTGCCCACCCTACCCGGCTTTCGTGTGTTTCGTACTCGTATCGCTCATCCAAGAACGATGGGTTACGCTCCGAGACTGTGTCGTAACCGAACGGGGTTGGGCTGGTTTTCATCGATAACACGACACGGTCTCTCCGCTCCACCCATCCTGCGACATTATCCTGATTTTCGTGTATTTCGTGGTTAAGGGTTTTGCTTTTGCATTTTGGTTGCGGCTCTGCTGCTCCAGAAATTACGCGGTAAAAAGTTATTTGTCTTTACCGCAACCCGCGTGCCATGCGCACGGCTTCCGGGCGTCTTCGAAGCCGCAGGATCATGATCGGGCCCGGAATTGCCGCGATTCCCAGGCTCGTCCACGCAAGTCCCCACGCAAGTCCTTCCGAAGTTGGAGAGGCTCCCCGTACCACGTCCAGCACGAGTCCGAAAACCCAGGGACTTACCGCGCCCGCTCCGAAACCCATCACGGAGCGCACCGCATAAGCCGCACCGATGTATCGCGGCTCCACCAGTTCGGAGAGAGAAGTTGAGTAGATGGACGAATCGGCGATCGCGGACAGGTTGTAGAGGCCTGCCGCGGCAAAAAGGATGGCGAGCGGCCAGCCGATCATCCAACCGAAAAAGAACGAGAAAGCCAGGCTGGCGCAGGAAAAGAGCAGCATGCTCATAGACCGCCCCCACCGGTCCGACAAGTCCCCGCCGATAAGACTGCCGAGCATGCTTGTCAGGTACGTGAGACCGGAAAGGAGCACTCCCAGTTCCAACGCTCCGGACGATGCGGAATTGCTCCCCAGGGCTGCAGCTCCGAGAAAGGCCGGCAGCCATGCCCACATTCCCAGGAGTTCCCAGCTGTGGAAGGTATAGGCGAGCATCGAAAGCCGTGCGGGCTTGTTTTTCAAAACCGCCGGTATTGCCTGCCACATCCCCTGGCGGCTGCGCCCGGCGTAGACCACATTCGGCGTATCGCTCAGGACCCGGATTGACAGTGCCAGCCCCAGGAGCGGCATGAAGGCGTTGAAAAAGAAGGCAAGCTTCCATCCTCCGACAGGGAAAAGCCTGCTTGAAATTACAATGGACAGAGCGTACCCGAGAGATGCCGCGGCAAGGTAGAATCCCATGGCTCGTCCCCGGGTCGAAGGGGGGAAGCGTTCGGCAACGAGGGTGAGGCCGGGAGTGTAGGACCCTCCGGAGCAAAGCCCCGCGAGGCCGTAGAGGATCAATCCGGAGGTGAAGTCGGAGGCGAAAAAGGCAAAGACGAGCGCGCTTATCGAGGCGGCAACACCGCTCCACAAGTATGTGCGTTTGGCCCCGAAGCGGTCTCCAAGGAAACCGACGGCGAACAGGGAAACCAGGTATCCGAGATGCCAGGCGGACTGGATCATCCCCGCACGGGTCGCGCTCATGGACCAGTCGTTCCTGAGAAGCGGCAGGGCTGCAGAATAGGCGGTAAATATAAGGCTGAAGCACATGCGGGCGGTGCACAACAGGGCGAGCCAGCGGACCTCGCCTCCGCGTGCCGCGGCTTGTTCGTACGGTCTCAAAACAATTGCGATCCTTCCAGTTTTGCTTTGCGGGCCTGCCAGGCCGTCGTTATCTGCTGTTTGATTATCTGCCGTCAGCCGCCGGAACACAATCCCAATCTTAATAGTTGCCTGAATGTAGGTATCGATGCGGGAAACAGACCCGCCGGAGTGGGTGGCCCGGGATCATTTACGGGCGCGAAGCGCAAAAGGTCCTTAGGCGGTGGGCGGGCGGCCGGGTGGGGAGTATAGCGGGTAAGCTGCACCGGCAGCGCGGGCATGCGCCGGTAATAAGCGAACTTGGCGCGGTCGGGAAACCGCGCCATAACTTTTTCGGAACACATCGAAAGCACGATGGTCGAAGGTTCGAATGTCTGGAGGTTGACTACCTGATAACCGTAACAGTGCAGGGGGCATGGGCAACGACCTTGGCGGCGGTGCTTCCGATCAGGTATCTCTTGATACCCGTTATCCCCTGGCTTCCAAGAAGGATTCGATCGAATTTACCGCTTTCGGCTCTTTCGATGATGTTGTTCGCCGGCACGGTCCCGGCTTCGAGGATAGCTTCCACACGAATGCCCCTTTCATCGAACAGGGCTTTTGCCTGCTTCAGCGCTATTGCGGCTGTCTCCTCCAGCTTTTCCCGAATGTTCGGCATCAATTCGTCGAAGTCGCCGGCAAAAAGAGCCACAGACATGAGCGTTATCTGGGCTCCTTCCTTTTCTGCCAGTTCGAGACCGCGCTGCACCGCTTTCATGGAATGCGGCGAACCATCCGTGGCAAGAAGAATTCTCATCGTAATCTCCTTTCGTGCTGAAAGTTGCGGGAAATTATTCGAGAACCTCGAACGTGGTTTTGAATGCCAACGTGCCGAAAAATATCGATCTAAAGACCTGGAGAGTTCGATTCGGAAGTTGAAGCCTTTGCGGGACAACAGCATCGGCTGACTATGTACATCACTGCGGATATGAGATGTGCATTTCAGAAGAAAAGTCAAGGCCAAAACGGGAGAGGAACATCAGCCTCCCGGCGGTCTGGAATGGCCGGTTGTTCGAACAATCCGCTGGTTCCCAAGCTCGGGGGGGTGTTGCACAAAGGGGGACAAACCTTTTTGCCGGGCATTTTGCGACCAAGCCCCCCAACCCGTCATCCCGGCAGTGTTTTTAAGCCGGGATCCAGGGTTTTTAAGGGCTTGAATTCACTACTAATCCTCCCCAAAGCCTGGATTCCGGTTTTCACCGGAATGACGAAATCGCTGCCCACAGCCCATCCGGGGCTTCCTCGGTGGTTTGGGCAACAGCCCCTCCGGCTTGGGAACCCCGGTTTTCGAAGCTCCAGCTTCCACTCCGATTAGCCGAGCAGGTGGCTGCGATAGAGTTGCCCGAAGCGGCACAGCACGTACCGGATACTATCCGGCCTGCCGGGGCGGGGTTCCCAAGGCGGACCTTGGGAACCAGCGGCGTATTTCCTTAAAGCAACTACATTGACCCTACGCGACTCCCTACCCCGCCATCCGGCAGCGTTTTTGAGCCGGGAACCAGGACTTTAAGGCTTCGAATTCACGATTAAGCCGCCCGAGAGCCTGGATTCCGGCTTCCGTCTGACGACGCCGGGCTCTGAGAAGAGATAAGGAAAAGGCGCCTGCCTTTTCCTTATCTTCCAGACGAAAACCGCCTACCAGTTGAAAACCTGGTCCAGGTCCTCGTCCTTTACTGTGAAGGTTACGTTGTGTGGAGCCACCGGTTCGTTTTTGAAAAACCTCGGCAGGCGGTCCTGTTCCTTGGTGAAGCCTGCTTTCGAGTTGAAATCGCGCTCGGTTTTCAGGATCTTTTTGCCCAGTTCCACGACATCATCCGCATTCATGTTCAGGCCGTAAAAGGAGTTGATCAGGTCGATAAGGGCCTGGAATGTTTCCGGCTGATCGAGAAGCGCGAAGGCGATGAAGAGGCACATCCCGGTTGCATCGACCGCCGCAGTGGCGATCTGGAGGTTGCGGGAGAGTTCGATCTGGCCTTCGGGCTTGAGCGGGTCTACGTGGCCGCCTACCTTGAGAATATTGGTGGCGATCGCATAACCCGCCGTGTGGTCCGCGCCCATGGTGCTCGTGGCGTAGGTAACTCCGATGCCCTGAACGGCCCGGGGATCGTAAGCCGGCAATGCCTGGTTCTTGACTACCGGTACGCGTTCCACGCCGAAGACCTTGCCCGTTACCGCCGCGCCGCTGCCGAGGATGCGGCCGAGCGGGGTGCCCTGGCCCACTTCCTTGACGAGTTTGATTGCCCCTTCTCCGTCGCCGCACTTGAGAATTCCGGCATCCATGGCGACGCCCAGGGCTACACCCATTTCGATGGTATCCAGGCCGTAGTTGTCGTCGAGGAAGTCGAGCATGGCTATGTCGTCGAGATCGCAGATCCCGCAGTTGCCGCCGTGAGCCCAGACGGTTTCATATTCCGGCTGCTTGGTCAGGAAGTGGCCGTTCTTGTCGTGATAGCTTCCCGAACACCGGATCACGCATCCGCGGTGGCAACCGTGAGTAGCGAGTCCGCCGCGGGCTTTTTCCAATTCCGCCTGAGTCTCGCCGCTGATCTTATGGGCTTCCTCGAAGCGTCCCTGCTTGAAGTTGTATGTGGGGTACCCCCCGGCTTCGTTCAGGATGTTTGTGAGTATGTTCGTGCCGTAGGCGGGAAGGCCTTCTCCCGTGACCGGGTGCTTTCTCAAACCGTCCACGAATTTTTTGTTGGCCTCTTTGTATTTCTCCGGATCCTTCGGCTGGCGCATCTTCATCCCGGTATCGTCCAGGATGATGACCTTGATCCCCTTCGATCCCATTACCGCGCCCAGTCCGCCGCGGCCTGCGTGGCGCGTGGGACGAAACTCCACGTCGGTGCAGGCAATGGAAGCCGCGCCCATCTTCATTTCCCCCGCGGGGCCGATGGAAATCAGGGCCACCTTGTCGCCGTACTCGGCTTTCATCTTTTCGGCCAGGTCATAGTTGGGAAGCATCCTCAAGCTGTCGTCCCTGGTGATTTTCACCCCGTCCTTATCGATGAATATCCTGTAGAGAGCGTCATCCTGGGGTTTGCCTTCCAGAACGATGGCGGCATAACCCAGTCTGGCCAGCACCTGTGCGGCCTGGCCTCCGGAGTTGGATTCCTTGATGCCCCCGGTAAGAGGGCTCTTTGCACCGATTGAAAGCCGTCCCGACATGGCTGCTATCGTGCCGCTCAAAATTCCCGGTGCAATTACCAGCTTGTTTTCGGCGCCGAGCGGATGGCAAAGTGGCGGTACCTCTTTAGCCACAAGTGCGGAGGTGAGAGCGCGGCCGCCCATGCCCGCATATTCACCTACCGGTACCTCGGCCGCCTTTGGCCCGCCGGCTGCGCCCGTGTCGATTCTCAGAATTTTCAGCATGTACATCCCCCCGATCGAATCGGTTGAAAATAGAAAAGCCGGAGCGGAGCACCAGTTGCACCTGCTCCGGCTTTTTCAGACTAAAGTGCCCATTCGTAAATGTTAATCACGTCCATGAGCTTTGCGCACCGGGGATTGGTGAAGCTGCAAGCATCCTTCTGGGCATTCTCGGCCATGATCGTGAGGTCTTCTTCCTTAACCCCAAGTTCCTTCAGGCCGCTGGGGATTCCGACATCGCAGGAGAGGGCGCGGATGGATTCGAGCGCCTTTTGGGCCGCATCACGCTCGGACATTCCGTCTATCTTCTCGCCCATCGCTCTGGCGATTTCGACGAAACGGTCCATCTTCGCGATCATGTTGAAGCGCTGTACATGGGGCAGGAGAATGGCATTGCACACGCCGTGAGGCAGATCGTAGAAGCCGCCGAGCTGGTGGGCCATCGCATGTACGTGCCCAAGGCTGGCGTTATTGAAAGCCATTCCTGCGAGATATTCGGCATAGGCCATCTTGTCGCGTGCTTCCATATCGGCGCCGTTGGCAACTGCCGGGCGCAGATATTTGCTGATCAGGGATATGGCCTGAAGCGCGCAGGCGTCGGTGACGGGCGTTGCAATTGTCGAGACGAAAGCTTCGACAGCGTGGGTCAGGGCGTCCATACCGGTTGCTGCGGTAAGGTGCGGGGGCATGCCTGCCATAAGCAGGGGGTCGTTGATCGCGAGATTGGGGGTGACCCTCCAGTCGACAATCGCCATTTTGACCTTGCGGCTGGTGTCGGTGATGATGCAGAAACGGGTCATTTCGCTCGCCGTACCGGCGGTGGTATTGATGGCTATGAAGGGGGGCATCGCTTTGGTGGATTTGTTGATTCCCTCGTAATCGCGGATGTTGCCGCCGTTGGTGGCGACGATGCCGATGCCCTTGCCGCAGTCATGAGAGCTTCCGCCGCCCAGGGAAATCACCATGTCGCAATCGTTGCTCCTGTAAACCTCGAGGCCGGCATGAACGTTCTTGTCCGTGGGGTTGGGAACGGTTTCATCGTAAATGACGGGCTCAACGCCGGCGTCTTTTCTGACCAGATCCGCAATCTTTTCGGTGAGGCCGCACTGCGTGATTCCCTTGTCCGTGCAGATAAGAGGCTTGGTTCCGCCCAGCGCTTTTACCTGTTCGCCGAGATCCTTGTGCGCTCCGATGCCCATGAGGGTTACCGTGGGAATGTAAAATCCGAATACCTGGTCTGCTAATGCCATTGTTAATCTCCTTCTTGGAGGGGTGTTGTGAAATTTGGCCGGCATGAGATTCATCTAATTTGAGGGGGGGACGGCCCGTTTCCGAAAAATTTTTATGCTTGGCCGGACTATAGAGCAATAGGCGTGCCAAGCCATATTATAAAGTATTTTCAATACGTTAAGGAAATTTGTAGATTTCGGGGTGGGGCGTTATGTCCAGGCAAAAGAGTTTTCATGTTTCGGACTGGGATGTGCAGTGCATGGAATTCCAGCAGCTGAAGGCATTTGCACTTGTGTGTCGGTCTGACACGTTCGTCTCTTCACAAATGGGTCATAATGAAACGATATGTCAGGATTGCACAAACGCGTGTCTAGTCGAGGCCGAATTCTTTCATCTTGCGGTAGAGGGTTTTTCTGCTGATGCCCAGGGCCTCGGCAGCCTGGGACCTGTTTCCGTCAACGTGTTCCAGGATCCTGAGTATGTGGCGCTTTTCCATTTCCGATAGCGGCAGGAACCGTTCGTCGATTTCGGGTTGGGTCGGGCCGGCGGAGAGGTTGTGGGGGAGTGCCTGGGGTGTGATCGTTCCGTTCTCGGCCAAGATGATTCCGCGCTCGATGACATTGCGCAGTTCGCGGACGTTTCCCGGCCAATCGTAAGCCATCATGCGCTGCATAACGGCTTTGGCAACCCGGCAGGTGGGCCGTCCGTCGGAGAGTACGCGCAGGAAGTATTCCACCAGCAAAGGGATGTCTTCTTTGCGTTGGCGAAGAGGAGGAACCTCGATATGGAACACGTTCACACGATGGAAGAGGGCTTCATGAAAGCGTCCCGCACTCACTTCCTCGGCCAGATTGCGATGGGTGGCAAAAAGGAAACGGATGTCTACCTGACGTTCCTGTTTGTCTCCGACCCTCCGGTAGGTTTGCGTTTCCAGAACCCGGAGCAGGGAAGCCTGAACATCGGGAGGCAGTTCGCCGATTTCGTCAAGGAACATGGTGCCCTGGTGAGCCAGCCCCATAAGTCCTTCCTGCGAATCTACCGCGCCGGTGAACGACCCTTTGCAGTGGCCGAAAAGCTCGCTGTTGATCAGTTCTTTCTGCAGAGTCCCGCAATTCTTTATGATCAGGGGCTGCTCGGCCCGCTTGCTGCTCATGTGGATCGAGCGAGCCACCACGTCCTTTCCCGAGCCGCTTTCGCCTGTAATCAGGACCGGCGCATTGGTGGGCGCCACCTTTTCTATCAGGAAGTGTATATGCTGCACGGACTGTGATGCGCCGACGAAAAGGGAAGGAGGCTGGTAGCTCTGTGTATGGCGCAGGAGCCGGTTCTCACGCTGCAGGCGTACCCTCTGGTATGCTCTTTCGATGACCAGTTCCAGGCGTTCCAGTGTGAAGGGTTTGGGGATGTAGTCGTAAGCTCCCATCTTCATTGCTTCGACGGCGCTGTCGATATTGCCGTGGCCCGTGATGAGTATGACCTCCACATCGGGAATCGCCTCGCGGAACTGCTCCATCAGTTCCATTCCGTCCGCGTCGGGAAGCCGGACGTCCAGCAGGATGACGTCGAACTGCTGCTGCCGAACCAGTTCGAAGGCCTGTTTGCCGGATCCCGCCGTACGCACGATCCTGCGGATACTGCCGATTTCCTTTTCGACAAGCCTGCGAATCGATTCCTCATCATCCACGAGAAGTATTTGAATCGGATTAAAGCTCAGCATGGTGAATTCAGCCTTATCGGAAGCCGGACCGAAAAAGTGGAGCCTTGTCCTTCCTCGCTGCAGACAACGATCTCTCCGCCGTGGTCCTGAACAATGTTGTAGCAGGTCGAAAGCCCGATCCCAATCCCTTTCCCCACGGGCTTTGTCGTAAAAAAGGGTTCGAAAAGCTTTCGGAGATTCTGCGAGGGGATGCCGCAGCCCGTATCTTCGAAGGCAATCCCGACCCAGTATTCATTCAGCAGGTAGGTCCGAACCGAAATGGAACCGCCGGAACTTGTCGCATCGAGTGCATTGAGCAGCAGGTTGAGGATGACCTGTTTCAACTGCGAGGGATTACCCTGGATGGCCGGAAGCGACTCATTGAGGTCGAGCCGGATATGTCCTTCGGGATACTTTTTCAGATGATGACGCAGCAACTGAATGGTATCGCCGATCAGATGATTGACCTGGATGATCGCCGAATCGGATGATTTCTGCCGACTGAAGGTGAGAAGGCTCTGCACGATCTCCCGGCAGCGCCCGCATTCCTTCAGAATGGTCCCGATGTATTCGTCGAAATCCTGAAAGAGTTCATCGTCGATCTGGTTTTTCAATTTATGAAGACGACGATTCAGCCCCTCCGCAAATCCCGTAATTGCGGTAAGCGGATTGTTGATCTCGTGGCCGACGCCGGCTGCGAGCACGCCGACGGTGGCCATCGTTTCGGCCTGGTAGTACTTTGCCTGGTATTCGCGTTCCAGAGTGACGTCGCGAACCAGGAGCAGGATGTGGCTGGGTTTTCCTTCCGAGTTCCTGAGAGGAGATGCCGTCAGCTGAAAATGGCGATTGTCGCCGTCCGCGGGAACGGGATAAATGGCCAGGTCGCGGCAGACCTGGTTGGTGTCCCTTGCGGTGATTACCGGGCAGGGGGAACAGGGGTGCTTGTGACCCCTGAAGACTTCGTAACAATACTTGCCGATCGGCTTTGGGTCAGGATAGACCTCATAGTAGAGTTGATTGACGGAATCGATTTTGAGATCCGGAGTGAGGACCGCCATTACGTCCGTGATACCGTTCAAAATCGCCTGGATATGACGCTGCCTGTCTGCGAGTTCCCGGTTGGAGGCCTGGAGTTCAGCGATCTTCTCCTGGACCTCGCGGAAAAATCCAAGTTTGGCGTATTCTATTCCTATCAGGTCTTTGACGGTTGTTTCCGGTTTCATCACCATGCCTCTTCACACGTATGCAGCAGGTCTTCCCAGGTTGCCGGACGGGGGTTGGTCAAAAGGCAGACATCATTGACGGCCATCCGGCAAAGTTCCGGAAGGGTTTCCCGGTTTTCGACAATTTCGCGCAGGCGTACCGGGACGTTGAACGAATGCAGAAATTCCTCCAGCCAGTCGATTCCCGCAAGGGCCGTCATTCGATTGGAGCGACGGCGTTTGCCGAGCAGAATCGCACCTATGGCCGCCATTTTTTCCATGCTGCACGAAAGATTATAGCGCATGACCGCAGGCAGCAGGACCGGGTGTACCATCCCATGCAGGGTATCGAACATGCCGCCGAGCGAATGGGCCAGGGCATGCTCCATGCCAAGGCCTGCGTTGCTGAACGCCATTCCTGCCGCGGTACTGGCAATGCTCAGTTGTTCGAGGCTTTCCAGGCTTCGAGTCTCGACCGCGTGCTTAAGGTTTTTCGGAATGAGTTCGATCGCTTTGAGCGACTGGACTTCCGTGAAGGGCGAGGCTATTGAGGAAACATAGGCCTCGATGGCGTGGCAAAGGGCATCGACTGCTGCCGCAATGATGAGTTTTTCCGTCTTGGTCTCCAGGATCAACGGATCGATTATGGAAATATTGGGCACCAGCGTGCGGCTGATGATGGACATCTTCACCTGGCGCTTCACGTCCGTGATTATGGAGAACTGGGAAATATCCGAGCCGCTTCCGGCCGTTGAAGGAATAAATATCATCGGCGGCAGCGGCCGGTGAATTTGATTTGCGCCCTCATAGTCCTGGATTCGGCCGCCGTTGCTCACGACCACCGCAACCCCTTTGGCGGCATCCATGGGGCTGCCTCCGCCGAGCGCGATCACCACGTCGGCACCCTCTTCACGGTACCGAATGGCGCCGGCTTCGATCTGAAAATCACGCGGGTTGGAGACTACGTCGGAGAAGTAAATCCAGCTCAGTTTCTCGGCCGACAAAACAGAGGTCAGCCGTTCGACCCATCCGGCATTTTCCAGACCGGAATCGCTGACCAGAAAGACCTTTTCCGCTCCAAGCCTGCGAGCACATAAACCAACGTACTGGAGGCTTCCGCGGCCGAAAATTACCTCGGGTATGGAAAATTTACTGACGTCCATTCAGGTGGGTCCTTATCGGGTTGGTCGATGGTTCCCGAACGATTACGCTTCGGAATTGCAACATAATAAACGACATAATAACCGGTAAGTTAGAGAGAACCAATCAGGAAAAGGGTGTTCGGCACTAGATTAAATAAATGTTTGGTCAGGTGGCAGGCGGTTCCCCAATTCGGGACTTTGTATTGGAGACCAGGGGAAGCGGGAGCTTCCAAAGCCGGGGTACCCAAGCCGGAGCTTGGGTACCAGCGAGGGGAGAAATGGAAGCCCAATTGGGGAAAACTTACCCCTGTATCCCGGCTCAAATGCACTGCCGCGAAGACGTATGGGGGCCTCTTCCGTCCAATGCACGGCAGGACGGCTGTGGGGCTTTAACGCGTCACCGTTCACTATGCACCTCTTCCACAGCGAGGATGCGCAGGGGATAGTTCAGAAGAACGACGGAAACCATCGCAATTGCGGCGTACTCGATTGCCGTGGGGATACCGGTCCACTCGGCGATAGATCCCCAGAGGACTGCGCCTGCGGACATGCTCCCGAAGAAGACCATCATGTATGCGGCCATTGCGCGGCCTCTCACCCATTCTGCGATCGAGGTCTGGATGTGGCTGTTCAGGGTTGCGAGCACCACTAGCCAGGACGCTCCCGCAACTATCAGCAGGGCGCCCGATATGATCCCCCGGGAGCTTGCTGCCAGGGCCAATAAAGTCGCCGAGAAAAGGGCACTGAAAAGAGAAACCAGCTTGCACATCACCATCCTGCGACGCACCGTCGGGAGTATCACCGCCCCGATCGTGGAGCCCGCTCCGAATGCTCCCAGCATAAGCCCGTAGCCCTCCGACCCCAGTTTGAGTTCCTGCCGTGCGAGAAGGGGTAGAAGTGAAAGAAGGACGCTTGCCAATATTGTGAAAAAGCCGACGTTGATAAGAACGAGGCGAATATTCGACGCACGGTATAAATAGCTTGCTCCCGCTCCTATGGCCTCGGTCAGAGGTTGCGGTTCGGCGTCATGGTTCTTCAGAGGTCTTTTCCATGCAAGCAAGACGGCTATGACTGCCAGGTAGGTTGCCGAATCCACGAAAAATGCGGTAGCGGCGCCGGCTGCTCCTATGATGATACCGCCCAGGGCCGGCCCTATCGAGCGAGACAGGTCGAACCCCGCTCCGTTTAGAGCGACCGCTTTCGGGATCTCCGGGTTGGAAACCATCTGCGGCAGTATCGCTTCCGTTGCGGGGGCGCTGAGCGCGCCGCCCACTCCCAGCGTGAATGTGAGCAGCAGCAACGCCCAGGAGGTCATCCATCCGAAAAGGATGAGAAGACCGATCAGGAGGGCCATGAGGAACATCCAGACATGAGTGTAGACGATTAGCTTTCCCCGGTCGATCAAGTCCGCCAGGGCGCCTGCGGGGAATGCGAGAAGGAATAGCGGCAGGCTGCTTGCGGCCTGGACGAGTGAAACCACCAGAGGCGAAGGGGAGATACTGGTCATAACCCATGCAACGGCCGTGCTCTGCATCCAGACACCGATGCTCGATATGAGTGCGGCAATCCAGAAAGACCTGAATATGGGGATGCGAAAGGGAGACAGGGGGAACGTTTTCTCGGGTTTGTTCCCTTTTGAGGATTTTCTCCTGATCATATCCTGATGTTAATCACGGGGAGAAAAATGAAAGAAGGAAGCTTTCAACCTCTGTGTCCCAACCCTCCCGGCGTTGCGTTCCGCTCGTCTGTCCTCGGCGTTTACGTGGCCCAGTGTGTTGTTTAAGATGTAGGTATGAGATTATTCTTGGAAAAATTCGTATTTAGCCGGGATGGCGGCTTCCTTTCGATTACGGTCTCCGGTGGATGAAGCCCCCATGAAGTCCGGTTCTCAGGCATCCGCCTGCAACCCCTTGGACTCGGAAGACAATATTCGGCCAACCAGCACGGACATTCCCGCGCGCATTGACCGGCTGCCCTGGAGCCGCCGGCATTGGTTGATCGTTGCCGGGCTTGGGATAACCTGGATCCTCGACGGCCTGGAAGTCACAATAGTGGGTTCCATGTGCGGAATACTGCAGCAGCCCTGCACGCTGGGATTTTCGAGCAGCGAAATCGGCTTTACCGGAACGGCCTATCTCATCGGAGCAGTCCTGGGGGCTTTGCTTTTCGGTTATTTGACCGATACGCTCGGGCGAAAGAAACTTTTCACCGTCACGCTTGTCCTGTACCTGTGCGCAACCGGGCTTACCGCTATCTCATGGAATCTCTGGAGCTTTGCTTTCTTTCGGTTCTTTACCGGCGCCGGTATCGGGGGAGAGTACGCGGCGATCAATTCCGCCGTGGACGAGCTTATCCCGGCACGGGTGAGAGGACGGGTCGATCTGCTCATAAACAGCACGTTTTGGCTGGGTACGGCCGTGGGGTCCTTTGCTTCCGTCTTTTTCCTGAATGTGAACATTTTCCCCATAAACGTCGGCTGGAGGCTCGCGTTTGCAGTCGGGGCCGTTTTGGGGCTGGTCATCCTGATGATGAGGCGTTTCATACCCGAGAGCCCGAGGTGGCTGATTACCCACAGCAGATTCGAAGAAGCGGAACAGATTGTCAAGGAAATGGAACACCAAATCAAAAAGGAAGCTAATATCGCGAAACTCCCCAAACCAGGAGGGACCGTTCTCATCTACCCGCGTTGTGATGAGATCCGGCTGGGACGCATGCTGAAAACCATTCTCGGCTCCTACGCCGACCGATCGATCCTGGGCCTGTCGTTAATGATCGCGCAGGCGTTTTTCTACAACGGAGTCTCCTTTACGCTTCCTCTTCTGCTTACGCTTCATTACGGCGTGCCTCCGGACCGACTGGGCCTCTACCTGCTTCCCTTCGCTTTTGGAAACTTCCTGGGTCCTCTCCTGATGGGCCGCTTTTTCGATACCTACGGCCGAAGGCCAATGATTGCCATTACCTATTCCCTCTCCGGAATACTCCTGATCATCTCCGGATACCTTTTCACGCTGAACTCCTTCACTGTGATGACGCAGACATTCGTCTGGATGGTGATCTTCTTTATCGCATCGTCTGCCGCGAGTTCGGCCTACCTCACGGTAAGCGAAATATTCCCGCTTGAAACACGTGGGATGGCGATCGCCCTGTTCTATGCACTGGGGACGGGAGTCGGCGGAGTGGCAGCGCCGTTCATCTTCGGATTGCTCCTGGAATCGGGGTCCCGCATGAATATCTTTTACGGTTATCTGGCCGGTGCACTTCTGATGATCGGTGCGGGTATTGTAGGACTGATCCTGGGAGTCGACGCCGAGCAAAAATCGCTCGAAGAAATTGCGAAGCCGCTTTCGAGCGGGGGGTAGTCCCTCCGAATTCTCCGATTTAATAAGCAGATATGCTAATCTTATGTAGAGTTTATTCGCGGATGTGCGTATCAATTCAGCTTGGCAAAGGACTGGTAGAGCGAATCAAAAAGCAACCTGAACTGAAACAGGAAGAGCCTCTATGCTGATCTATCCCATGGAGCTTGAGCTCGATGCAAACGATACACTGCTGGCGACATTTCCTGATGTTCCTGGGGCTGTGACATACGGTAGTGATGGGGCTGAAGCGCAAATGTATGCCGTCGGTGCGCTGGTGACCATATTCTCCGCCTAGCATGGACGATCGGAGGCAAATCCCCATGCCATCGGTGCTCGAGGGCAGGACCGGCTTGATTCTGCCTGCGCTTGTTTCAGCCAAGATCCTGCTCTGGAACGCCATGTTCGATGCCGGAATGCGCAAGGCGGATATGGCCCGCATGCTCAATTTATCTCCGAGTGTAATTGACCGGCTCCTTAGCCTGACCCACGCAAGCCGAATCGAGCAGATCGAGACTGCCCTGGCCTCTCTGGGAAAACGGCTGGTGGTTGACGTCCGCACAGTTGCCTGATGCGGGTCTATCGTGAACTAACTTTGCGCTGATGGAGCGTGCTTTCTGCTCTATACTTGTCCGCCGGCATCTTTCTCACCCGCAGGTTCAGCATTTCCACGAACACCGAAAAAGCCATGGCGAAATAGATGTACCCTTTGGGAACGTGGCGGTCGAAACCTTCCATGATCAAGGTGAAGCCGATCAGCAGGAGGAAGCTCAACGCCAGCACTTTGACCGTGGGATGTTTTTCGACGAAGTTCCCGACCGGGCCGGATGCGAACATCATGAAGATGACGGCGGCTACGATCGCGCCGACCATGATTTCGATCTGGTTGGCCATTCCGACCGCGGTTATGACAGAGTCGAGGGAGAAAACGATGTCGAGCAAAACGATTTGAACGACAATCCCCCAGAATGAAGTGCTCGGCCTTGCGGGTTTTTTGCCGTCCTTCTCATCCCTTTCCCCTTCGAGCTTCTGGTGTATTTCATGGGTGCTCTTTGCAATGAGAAACAGCCCGCCCCCTATCAGGATGAGATCGCGGCCGGAGAGTTCAAAGCTGAAAACGGTGAAGAGCGGAGCCGTAAGGCGTGCAATCCAGGCTATGGAAAGAAGCAGGAGGACGCGGGTGAACATGGCCAGGCTCAAGCCGATGAAACGTGCCTTCGGCTGTTTTCTGGGAGGGAGTTTCCCGGCCATTATCGTGATGAAAATAATATTGTCGATCCCGAGCACGATTTCGAGTGCAACGAGGGTTATGAAAGCTGCCCACACCTGCGGGTCCGTCAGCCAGTCCATGTGATCTTCTCCTGAAGAGTTATTCTCCGGGCCGAACGAGCCGGCCGGGTTTCGCCGGGGCCAATTTTTCTATCTAAGATCGATTTGGCAAAAAAAAACGAGACTCCCGACGCGTCTCCACGTCAAAAGTCTCGCTAATTGGCATATGCCAACGACAAAGCCAGGTGATCACACCGTACTGGTGACTTTGCCCGTTAAGCTACTCCCTTTTGTCCTTTCTATTTAATACTTTTGACCTTTGCGGTCAATCGAAACCGATTCTACCAAAAAACAATTGTCAATTCAGTCCGTTGTGGAGTAGTAAAATCGGATCTCGAAACCGGATACGTAACGGGATACAATGCTTATGATTAGTAGCATTAAGCACAAGGGGCTTGCCGCACTATATTACGACGACCGGAGGAAGGGCGTGAAACAATCCCTCGTCAAGCGTCTGCGGCAAATCCTCTTCATGCTTGATACTGCCTTCGTTGCCGAAGACATGAAAGCCCCTGGACTAAGGTTCCACCAACTCGCGGAGGGTCTGGCAGGGTATTACTCGGTGAGTGTTTCCGGGAATTGGCGGGTGATTTTCCGCTTTGAGGACAACCAGGCGATGGATGTCGATTTGATCGATTACCATTAGGAGCAATTAAATGGCAATGAAGAATCCACCGCATCCGGGCGAGATAATCCGGGACTTGTATCTCACACCTCTTGCTTTAACCGTTACCCAGGCGGCTGAGGGCCTTGGCGTGACGCGCAAAACCCTTTCGTTGTTGTTGAACGGCCATGCCGGCATTTCTCCCGAGATGGCGGTCAGACTGTCACAGGCTTTTGGCCGCAGCCCCGAGAGCTGGCTGCAGCTTCAGGTGCAATATGACCTTGCTCAAGTTCGAAGGTCGGCCAAGGACATCAAGACCAAAAAATTCTACGATGCCGCCGGTCCTCAGCCCTGATCCTTGCTGCTGAACCAGCCTAGACCATAACCGCTGAAACCTCGCCTTCGGAATCTGCCCCCTCAGTTCCACTGCTCACTATTCACCGCCTACATGCGAATCAGGGCGTAGGATGGGTGACAACCCATCGTTTGTCGGAGCGTCCGGGAATGATTGGGCCGGAGAAGCATAAGTCGGTGATGGAAGCACGGGAAACTTGTCATATAAAAAAAGAAGTCGTATTCGAGAGCCTCTGAGCTTCCGGCGGCTGTGAGGGGGAGGAGCCTAAAAAACGATGGGTTCCCGCTCCGCTCCCACCCATCCTACGGCCCTTTCCGGTTGGTGCCCGTCTCTCAATAGGAGTGTGGCGCCGCAGAGACCCTTAAGATGCCTACGGTCATATACCGTCAACACAGTTTGAACGAGAGCCAAAAACCGCCGTTCCCGTTGAGTTGAGGCACGGTTTCCCGACCGTGCCGGCCTGGAACCGAGAAAGTGGCCGGGCGGTGGGCACCCGAAAAACCGGGTGCCCACCCTACGCGGCTCCGCTCTCCTTCGAATGTTCTGTTCACCACCTACATGCGAATCAGATTGGCTCCGTAGGAAAGCCCTCCGCCGAACGAAACCGTCAGTACAAGGTCTCCCGGTTTTATGAAATTGCTCGTTATGGCTTCATCGAGCGCTATCAGCACGGAAGCACTCGCAGTGTTTCCGTAATGGGTGAGATTGACGAAAAACTTCTCCCGGGGGATATCCAGGGTCTCCGAGATGGCATTGATGATATTGATGTTCGCCTGATGGCATATGACGACGTCCACGTCTTTCAGGCTGATTCCCGCTTCTTCCGCCAGTCTTACCATTACTCCGGGCCCTCTGTGGAGGGCGAATTCCTTGACGGCCCTTCCGTTCATCTTCAGGCAGGCGACCTTCGGGTCCGTTATTTTTACGTGTGGAGTCATCGATCCGCAGCCGTGCACGCCGACCACTTCGCACAGGTGGCCGTCTGTTCCGAGACGGGAGTGCTGGACCCCGCGGTCTGAATTGCCGGGTTGGAACAGGATGGCGCCCGCACCGTCCCCGAAGTAGGGAAGGGTGCTGAAATCCTTCGGGTAGAGGATCCGGGAATACATTTCGGCGGCAACGAAGAGGATGTTGGTGTATTTCCCCGCTTTGATCAGGGAATCCGCCAGGGAGATCCCGTAAGCGCTGCCGGAGCACACCGAGTTTATGTCGAAGGCGAAGGCATCATAGGCTCCCAATGCAGCCTGAACGCGCGACGCCGTCGGGGGTTGGATCCGGTCGGGAGAAGAGGTGGACACGATGATCCCTTCCAGCTTCTCACCCGGAAAATTGACCTTTTCCAAACATGCGCGTGCGGCGTTGATGCCGAGGTCGGACGTACACTGATCGTCGGCCGCGATTCTCCGCGAAAGGACCCCCGTCTTCTGAGCTATTCTTACTATCGAATCCTCAGGGAACTGGGTGAGATCTTCATTGTAGACAATTTTCTCCGGCAAATAGCTACCCGTGGAATGAATGACTGCATTTCTCATGAGCACCACCTGTAATGTTTGGATGTAATCGGAGCCACACTCCCAGCTCGGCCGTATTTATGGATTTTGCGACAGCGTTGATTGCGAAAGGAACGCAACTTTTGGATGGGAATCGGGGACGAAATCCATCGTTAGGATTTGGCCGTTTAACTCGAAGATTCTAGAGTCATTTGTTTCAGGATCAATGGGTGGAAGGCAGTATTTGCTCTGGGTGCTTTACGGTAAGGAAAAATATTTGTAACCAAAACAATTGGTTGGCAGGCAGCAAGATTTATATGAGTCTGCCCCATTTTAGGGCATTCTTTTGTATGCTCATCTGAAATTTCGGCTGGATATACTCCTCCCCTTTTTCAGTAAAGGGGAGATTTACGAGCGAATAATTTTCGAGCGAGACGGTCAGTGCGGGGATGCGAGGGAGGATCAGCCTTCGCGGGACTGCCATCGAACCGATCAGAACCTTGATGCTTTCGAGAGCTTCGCTCAGTGGAAGAGTGACGGGGAACAGGGGAGATTTTGCCGGTTGCGAGTCCGTATCCGGCTCCGGTTGAAAAACGGTCATGCTTCTCGAAAGCCTCAGAAACAGATTCGGATGGCTCTTGAATGCCGGAACCCAGAAATGGAGTTCGGCATCCTTATGGCTTCCCAGGACGGCCGGAGGCAGATTTGCCAGGCGGGTGAGGTCGGCAAAAGAGTCGAGAGGGAGCCCGGTGACTTTTGCACGAAGGCGCCAGAAAGGCAGGCAAATGGAGGATTCTCCATCCATCGGCATGAAGGAGAAGTCGAGTGCCTTCATCCCTTCACTCCCGGCCTGCCACAAGGAATTGCAGTTGCGGCACATCAGAACGAGGCTGTCCCTGTCTCCTTCGAGGTCCCATCCGCACCGGGGGCAAAGTGTGGGCAAAAACGAAATGTGTCCGCCCAAATCGCTCCCGCTGCAGGTCGAGCGGCTGTCCGGCTGGAGGGCTTCGGGCGCTGCCAAGGCTGACTTCAAGGGCACGGGTATGAAAGAGGAGACAGGCTTTCGGAGAATCGCATCGAAGAGAGCGCCGTTGCGGGTGTAAACCGGCGTGTATATGAGGCTCACCACTTCGCCGATGAAGAAATCGTTGGAATGTGCGTTGGCCTGTGCCTGACGCGCGGGCGGAACCGGTGAAACGGAATCGCCCAGGGCAAGCATCCTGAAGGAATGGGCCGGTTTGAGAAATGTACCCGGTATATCTGGTGCCGGGTAGCGCAGTTTCAGGACCTGCGGTCTCACTCCCAGCGAGGGCGGCATTCCAAGGGCTTTCGCGGCAAGAAGGCTGGAATCGACTATCCTGCTCTCGATCTGCGAATTATCCAGCGTGAAGACGATTCCCTTCATACGCCAGTACGGAACGAAGATGAGCGGTTCCGCTATTTCCGCGGGAGGCGTGAGCAGGTAACGAAAATGATCCGTAACCGAGATGAAGAGCCGCACCCTGCAAAAGGAACACGAAAAAAGGCGGTCCGTCTCCGCCAGGAGCACCGGAGCGCCGCATTGAGGGCAGCTGTGCTCTATCTGCCAGTTTGAAGGGCTAGAGTTTATCACCGCACTTATTGCAATAATGAGAGTCCGGAAGGTTCTCGGTTCCGCAATGCGGGCATTTTACCGGCTGCTGTTGTTCCGTAGCGCGGATTCCGCACTTCGGGCAGAATTTTGCATTCGGCGGAAGCGCCGCATGGCATTGCGGGCACTGGTTGAAGATTACGAGGTGATGCCCGCAGAAAGGGCAGAATTTGGAATCTCTCGGCGTCGGTTTGCTGCATTCCGGGCAGACCGCCCCCTTGCAGTCGTGTCCCTCTTCCTGCCTGAGTGCAGCGGAAAAGATCCCGGGCATCATCATCGCCATGCCCATCCCAAGCCCGGCGCCGCCTTCGGAAGAGATCTCCGACGCTTTTTCGAGAGCCATTGCGGCCTTCATCTTTGCGAGGCGGTCCAAGTCGCCGAATACGGCAAGCCTGCTCTGGTCGTCGATTGCCTGCTGGACCTCCGGAGGAGGTGTGATCGAATTGATATAGATCTGAGCGAGCCCGATGCCGAAATGGCTGAAGTCCTCCTGGAGCCTTTCCTTCAGCTGGTCGCTCATTTCGTCGTACCTGCCGGGAAGGGAAAAAATAGTATCCAGGTTTTCGCCCATGTAGTCGTTGAAGCGGGAAACGACGACGCGGCTCAGGTACTCCTCGATTTCTTCGGTGCTGTAGATCCCCTGGGTGCCTATCAGGGTATTGATGAGGAGAACGGGCTGCAGCACCCGGAGGTTGAGAATGCCGAATGCGCGCAACCGTATAAGGCCGAGCCTCGAATCCTTGAACGCGACGGGATCGCGGGTCCCCCACTTGAGGTTCGGGAACTCCTTCATATTTACGAAATAGACTTCCGCCCTGAGAGGACTCGTAAATCCCCAGGGAGCGCTGAGGAGCCTTGTCAGAATCGGGACATTCGCCGTGGTCAGGGTGTGCCTGCCGGGGCCGAAGACGTCGTAGGCCTTGCCGCCGTAGTAGAGAACCGCTGCCTGGCTTTCGCGCACGATGAGCTGAGCGCCCAGTTTGATATCTCCGGAACCCGATTCGGGAATCCTGTGGACCATCTCGCGGCCCGACTCGTCGAACCACTCGATTACCTCGAGAAAAATTGCGTTGTTTGCCGTCATTTTCCGCCTGCGCTCTTTTGGTTACAGGGATTCCCGGCTATGGCCGCCGGATGTTGTGAAGGAGTGTTACGGATATTTTCGGAAGAAAGATTGGGGAGCTTTAGAGAATTTGACGGGTGTTAAGTCAACAAGGTTCGCTCGGGTCCGCCAGGGGAACCCCGCCCCGGAAGGCCAAATGGGTTCCGGAAGCTGTGGCTTCCAGGTCGGAGTTCCCGGGCCGAAGCCCGGGATGAATCAAATGCCGGCCAACTTTTCATTCCCAAAAGGCAAGCTTTTGCAGAGTTTCATTTCCCTGGTGCTTAAAGAATGCCTTTCTTGCCTGCAAGACTGCAGATTTTTCCCATGCCTCCGCTTAAGCGTATGCGGAGGTCATTCCCGAAGCAGCAAAATTCTGGATGAAGAAGGTGCCCGAGTTCTTCAGGTAGCTCTGTACCGCGGCGTTCAGGAGTTGTGTAAGAGTATCGTTGATGCTGTCCTCGGTCGATGCGGTCGACTGGGTGGAATCGCTTGAATCCGTACTGCTCGTCGATGAGGTTGCTGTCGATGAATCACTCGTGCCGGCAGCAGCGGTCGGCGGCGGTCCGGCGTGGTGCCCATGATGCGGCCGCTGTGCTTCCATTGCCGAGGAGAACTGACTTTCGGTCAGACCGCCGGTGTTGTCGGTATCGAGCTTGCTCCACAATGATGTTGCCTGTTCTTCGGTCATTTCCTCGGGACGATTCGATATGAACTCTTCCTTGCTTACAGAGCCGTCCCCGTTGGTGTCGATCTTGCTGAAAAGTTCGCTCAACCTGCTGGAAGCCTTGCTCGAATCGGTGCTGCCCGCCAGTTTGGCCGAACCGGAATCGCTTCCGTCAATCCCTTCCGGAGGCGGTCCGGGAGGAGATCCCTGGGTTTTCATTGCCGAGGCGAACTGATCTTCGGTCAGGCTGCCGGTGTTGTCGGTATCGAGCTTGCTCCACGATGATGTTGCCTGTTCTTCGGTCATTTCCTCGGGACGATTCGATATGAACTCTTCCTTGCTTACAGAGCCGTCCCCGTTGGTGTCGATCTTGCTGAAAAGTTCCTGCTCCTTTCCCTCTGCTCGGCGGCTCTTCATGTCCTGGCTGAGTTTCGACAAGCCTGCTTCGAACTCAAGTTCACTGATGCCGCCGTCCCCATCGGAGTCGAGTTGGGAGATGAGGTTGCCTGCCTTGCTGTCTGAACCGCTTCCCAGTGCCGCAGTGATCTCGTCTTTGCCGATCTTCCCGTCCCCGCTCGTATCGAGCGTCTGGAACACCTTTTCCCGCATTTGAGAGACGTATGAACTCATCCCTCCCGATCCGGAAATTGCACTTACCATCGCCTGTCTCCTTTCACTGAAAATGTATTTGATTCCAAACGCATCCACAGACGGTGCAGACAGGAAGCAATAACCGGTCTTGTCGGTCCTAAAGATAGCTAAAGACAGGGTAAAATTAGGCAAAGTCGGATTAGGGTATACCAAACCTGCCGATGGCAGGCAGGGGGGAAGGAATGGGTCCGGGCGGCTTATTCCTCGTTCGTGGGAATCAGCTTATAGCCGACGCCGTATATCGTGCTGATGATCTCCCTGCCCGGAAGATGTTGCGCTATCTTCTTCCGGAGATTTTTGACGTGCGAGTCGATTGTCCGGTCGTACCCTTCGAAATCGTATCCCTGGACCGTGTTGATCAGCTCGCTTCGGGAGAAGATACGGTTTGGATGGATCAGCAGGGTCTTGAGCAGATTATACTCGCACGGCGTCAGTTTCAGCTCGTTCCCGTTCACGAGCACCTGGTGGGTTTCCTGGACCATGCAGATTTCCCCGGCCGTGATCGTCTTCCCGCTCTGGGGAGCAGAAATCCTTCTCAGGACCGCGTTCACCCGCGCGACAACCTCCCTCGGGCTGAATGGCTTGCAGACATAGTCGTCGGCGCCCAGTTCAAGCCCCAGCAGCCGATCGATTTCTTCCACCCTGGCGGTGATCATGATGATGGGGACGTCGGAAAATCTCCTGACCTCCCGGCAGACATCCCACCCGTTCATTCCGGGAAGCATTATGTCCAGCAGAATCAGGGCCGGCATATTCTTCTTCACATAAGGGACCGCGAGGTCTCCCCGGTCGAGGCATTCGACCCGGTAGCCGTCCTTTAAGAGGTAATCCCTGAGAATTTCCGTTATCTTGACTTCGTCTTCAACTATTAGGAGTTCTTTGCCAACCATCAGCTTCTCCAGGAATGAGTGCCATGGAATTTTTTGCATCGCCGGGCGGAGTGGAGCAGGGTTTACAGAATCAGCTCTTGGGGATGGGCAGTTCGATGCTGATCCTCAGTCCGCCTGCCGGTGAGTTCGATGCTTCGATTTTCCCGCCGAAACACTCCACGATGCTCTTGCATATAGCCAGGCCTAGTCCGCTTCCTCCCTGGGAGCGGCTCCGGGACTTATCGACCCGGTAGAGACGGTCGAACAGTCGGTCGAGGGATTCCTCCGGCACACCGGGGCCGGAGTCTTCGAAGTCGATGCGGAAAAGACCGGCCGGGAATGAATGAGAAATCACCAGCAGTCCCGGTGCCGCGGCATACCGCAGTGTGTTTTCCAGCAGGTTGGAGTAGAGTTGCTTGAGCCGGAATTCGTCCGCAGGCAAGACACATTCCCCGCCGGTACCTTTGACCTCAACCCGAAGACCGCGCTGTTCGCATCGTATCTGGAAGGATCGCAGCGTCTCTTCCAGAATGTGAACGGGGTTGACGGGCGTTTTCTCCAGCTCGAAATCGCTCGACTCGATCAGCGAGAGTTCGTGGAGGTCGTGAACGATCCTGCCTACATGCAGTACCTCGAAATGAAGCGACTCCAGTGCTTCCGGAGTGACTTCCCTTACACCGTCCTGCATCGCTTCTATTTCTCCGCGAAGAATTGCGAGCGGGGTCCTCAATTCATGCGATATGTCCGCGATCCATTGACGCCTCATTTGTTCGTAGCGCCCGAGGGACTGGGCCATCGAATTGAAGTCGGCCGCGAGTTGTCCGAACTCATCGGGCGTGCCTATTTCGACTCGTGTTTCGAACCGTCGTGAGGTCAGCGCGTGTGTTCCCGCTGCCAGCTTCCGGACGGGTGCAAGAATATGCCTGGAGAGAACGAATGTCAGGATTACCGCCAGCAGGAGCGCCACGCCTCCCACTACATAGAAGGTCTTCGACTGCGCCCTGATAAACTCCACGTCCAGGGGATGCATGGGCCGCTGGAACATCCTGATTCCGAGCCATGCTACAGGCTTGTTGTTCAGAAGTACCGGCTTGAGCCGGAGCCCCTCCGTCGATGGGGAATCGGTCCTGGTAATGGGATGCTTTTCGGCATCGAACAGCGAGATAAAGGGAGGACGGTGTGCAAGTCGAGGCCCCGGAGGCGGGCCATGGGGAGGCGGCACTCCGGGCATGGGCGGAGGCGGTTCCTGCCCGTCCGGCGGGGGAGGAGGCGGTGGAAAAACCGGCGCCTCTTCGATATGGCGGGGATGCCCCGGCCCAAACCACTTGAGCTGGAGCCAGTGGCCGGGATTTTCTCGGACGAAATCCCAGTTCCCGTTCCTCTGGTATTCCTGACTCAAGGTGAGAGCCAGTTCATCGAGCTTCTCCATTTCGACTTTGCCGACATATTCTTCAAAGTTGCGGACAGAGAAGTGCCTCCCTATCAGGAACATGCAGACGATTATTGCCAGGCTGTTCAACAGGAAGCCGAGGAAGACTTTATGTCTGAATTTGAGATTCATGAGCCACCGTATCGCATTCATCCCGTCAAGCATAATGCGGAAAATTTTTCCGCATGACTCGAGAACCTTTTCCCCATAAGTGGCCTATCCGGGCCGGGAAGTCAATCTCCCGGACGTTCCCGAAGCCAATCTCCACATTCTTTACACATCTCCTTCATACTTTCTCCAGAATCGGTGTTTAAAATCGCACTCAACGATCAAGCAAGGGACCTCCCGCCAAACTTCTTCCTCGGCTTTGCCGTAATGACCCGGGTCCCTGGCCTGGCCGCCCGGGGGCGACAAATTCCGCCCCCGCTCAAATCGAGCAAGTCCCGGCGGGTCCGGGTAAGTTCCCGGGAAAGGAGGCACGAAGAGGGGGTTTTCAAGAGCGACGGGATAGTTGCAGAAGGCAGCCGCTCCGTCGGGAGAAGGTGATTGAGGACCATGTTGAACGGTTTCCATCCGGAAATGCCAACAGTAATTCACCGGGGAGAGACAGAACTTTCCGCAATGAGATGCGGGGATTTCGCAAGGGGGATAACACGAGAGGTTCTTGCGCTCCCCGTAGGGATGGGGTGATGGGGTCGTTTCCGGGTGGAAAAAGAACAATAAAGGAGAAGCGAACATGAAACGGAAAATTTTGGTCGGCCTTTTATCACTTGCATTTTTCGGCTTGGCCGCGGGAATCGCTTTTGCCGATGATACCTCTGAGACAACGCCGTTGCCGCCTTTTCGTCATTTCAATCCCAGGATGGGGCTCTCCGGCATCTGCGCGGACCTGCAGCACGTGTACGTGATGGCCGGAGGCAAAGTTATGGAATACGATCTTGCAAGCCTGGCACTCCAAAAGACAATCGACCTGCCCGAACTCCTTCCTCCTTCGGGCGCTCCACCCAAAGCCCCGGAGTCCGACCGATTTCCACCGCCGCCGCATATGGGCGGACCCCATGGGCTTTGGGCAGACGAAAACTTCCTCTATGTTCTGGCCGGGCCGGTCATGTATCGATACAGCACTCCCGACCTTGTACTCCACAACACGGTTGAATTACCCAGGCCTGAGTTGCCTCAGAACAACTAGAGTAGCTTCGGCATGGCGGCATGCCGTTTGCCGCCATGCCGAAGGGTGAGCCGGGGATGGACGGTTATCTGCGTCTTCAGGACTTCGATTTTGCAGGGGGACTAGATGAGTCGTCTTCTAGTAATAGATGATGACCTTGAATTCTGTGAGTTGCTATCCGACTTTTTGAAAAATGAAGGTTTCGAGGTCGAAGTGATCCACGACGGCCGGGAGGGATTGCAGGAGGCTTCCCGGGCAGAGGGTGAGTACGATTTAATCCTGCTCGACATAATGCTTCCGGGAATGAACGGTTTTGAGATCTTACGGCACATACGTTCCAGGCTGAACACACCCGTTCTCATGCTGACCGCCCGCAACCAGGAAGTGGACCGCATTGTGGGGCTTGAGATCGGGGCTGATGATTTCCTCGTAAAACCGTTCAATCCGAGAGAACTGGTTGCGAGGGTCCGGGCGATTCTCCGCCGCACGAAACCTCAAAGCGACGGACGGTTCGAGGACATGCGGATGCCCGGAAAGATCGTACTGGGCGATATCGAACTGGACATGGGCACCCGGGTTGTGTACCGCGGCGGAAGACGAATCGAATTGACCGCCGTTGAGTTCAACTTTCTTGAAATGCTGCTCAAGGCCGCAGGATACATTGTAACGCGCGAACAACTGTCGAAAGGTATTCTCGGTCGTTCCCTGACGGCCTACGATCGAAGCCTCGACGTCCACGTGAGTAACCTGCGGAAAAAACTCGGCCATCAAATAAACGGAATTGATCGGATCAAGACGGTGCGGGGCATCGGCTATATCTATGCGGTGCCAATGATGAACGTGCAGGAAGGTTCGATGCACTGAATTGGAGTCTTCCATGCGAAGGCACAGGGAAGAAATCTAATCAGTTATTATTGAGTTTCCCCCCCACAGGTTTCCAAGCTCCGACCTTGGGAACCAGCGGTGTATTTCCTTAAAGCAACAACGTTGCGGTGTAGAGTAGAGGAGTGAAGCGCGGTCCTGCGTTTTGAGTGCCCACCGCCCGGCAATCCCAATGAGCCCCGATCCGAGGGGATGGATGGTGGGCAAGATAGAACTTTGCCCTACACCGCTCACCGTTTACTCTTATTGAAGTTTCATAAGTGAGTTCTTAGGGGATTCGCGATTAACCCCGCCCCCGCTTGCCGAATGGCTTCTAGAAAGATCCCGGGCGGTTGGTCCCGAACCTGAAGTTATGGCTCTCCTGCCGTCTTAGAAAAGCCTGGATCTGGCTCTCGGACAACACTCTCTGATGCAGGAAATACTCCCCGATAGGCTTCTGGAGCCTCTTCTGCTGCCACAATAAGATTTTGAGCTGGAAGGGCGTTATGATCTTGTTGTCGAGCAGCAGTTCTCCCAGGCGTTCTCCCGGATGTCGGTACCTGAGAAGGTTTGCTATCTGGTATTCCGTCAGCCAGCGCCACCTTTGGGCAATCTCCCCAATGCGGGGCCGTTGCCTGACCTGCCACACCAGAGCCTTGATCAGGATCTTCCACGGGATCACGCCGGAATAATAGAGGAATTCTCCAAACCGGAGATGCCTGGACGGCACATCCTTCTGCCAGTAGAAATGGCTGGAGAACTCTTCGGTCCGACTCCTGAAGTTGTTGCCGGATGGCCGATACTGCTCCGCGCGGGATTGGCGATTGGGAGAGGTATATACGTTTTCGGGGTCGCGGGCAGGTTTGAACTCGAAACCCTTTTCCCTCGATTTCAGATAACTGCTCAATGTCTCATAAGCATTATTGACTGCAATGAAACGCTCGGAACACAACCTCTGATATTCGGGACCGCGGGACGCAAACCGGTCAGGATGCGTCTGTAAAGCCCTCCTGCGATATGCTGCCTTTATTTCCGGCTCCTGGAGGGACTGAAGCATTTCCCTGCAGTTCCTCCGATCGGAGGAAAAGAGCAACCCTAAAGCAGCAAAGACTTCCGCCTCATTCAGAAAAATATCCATATATCCCCGAAAGCGACAATATAGGCTGTATCCTTACCAGGACTCACTTCACATCGACTGCAAGCGCTGCCGGAGCCAATATACCATCCAGTCCTGAAATCGCCAAATCATTCATTTCAGGAAAAGTCACACGTTTCTTTCGATCCGCACCGCAACCACTTGAATAACTAAATCGGAAAATTCATTCTCTGACGAAAACAAAAAATGAATGCAATCAGATAATTATCCTCGAATCGGAGGGTTTGTCCCGGCCTGGAGAGATCTGTGAGCGATCGGCTCTGTGGAATGTCGCTATTGGAGACAATCCGAAAGAGCCGGTCCTGAAAACGAGTGTTCGAGCCAATAGCGATGGTCCGCCCGATCTTTCGTTAAGAAATGTAACCAAAACAGGGCTGCCATTGACGAAGTCAAGAGTGCTTATTAGGCTATATGGAACCAGTAAATAATAATATAAAAAATTATGGCGAAACGAAACAGATGCAACAGTGAGGCGTTCCTGTTGCATGCCGATGTTGCTGGATGAAAGGACAACAGCTGCTAGTAAATTCAGTGACTAACAGCTCCTCTTAGAGGAGGCGTACACATATGAGGCGAACAGGAGTAAGCGGAAGTATTTTGCCGCTGACGGTTTTCGTTCTTTTATTGCTGACCATACAAGTTCCTTCTGCATGGTCGCAGTCGTCCGAAGATCAGCAGCGGCAGGCGGTAATAGTTGGGCGGGTTTCAGACATAGAAGGCGGGCAATTGCTTCGGTATGTGCCCGAGGATCGCAACTGGGTGGTTACGGTGAAGGATGCTCCTTTCGGTCTGAACGATGCGCTTTATGCCGGGGACGACACCAAAGCGGAGTTCCTTATGCCGAACAATACCCGGATAAGGGTGGGCGGCGATACGCAACTCCAGTTGATCGCGTTGCAGCCGGATTATACTCAGGCCGATGTGGCTTCGGGGACGGCGCGTTTTTATAACCGGAGCGACAACGGGGTCATTAAAGTAACGACCCCGTTTGGCTATGTGGTAAGTCCCGGCGGAACCGGTTTTGACGTGTATGTCGGCGATAATTCGGCTGAGGTGATATCTGTACAGGGTACGGTTAACTTCATTCACGATCCCGACCAGGAAAAGTTCGAGGTCATTGCGGGATCGTCCTCGATCGTTGCCGACAAGACTGCTGTTACGACGGGGCCCGGCCGAATCGATGTCGCATGGGCGGACTGGAATACGTCCAGGGAAGATCTCTGGGCGAAGAGAGTCGAGGTGAAGGGCGCGTCCACGCAGTACCTTCCGGAGAACCTTCGCGACCAGGCCTATGACCTCGATCAGAACGGAAGGTGGGAAAGAGTCTACTACGAAGGCGAGTACCGTAATGTCTGGCGGCCGAATGATGTGGGTCCGGACTGGGCGCCGTACACGGTCGGAAGATGGACGGACTACTACGGAGACAACTGTTGGATACCCGATGAACCGTTCGGTTATGTGACTATGCACTACGGTAACTGGCTGTGGGCGGATAACGGCTGGTTCTGGGCGCCGCCGGTCCCGGCCGTGGGGCTTGGCCTGGGATTCGGGTGGTATCCCGGAAGAGTCGGCTGGCTCTATTCGGGCGTGAATGTAGGTTGGTTCCCCCTGGCTCCTTTCGAGCCCTACTATGCGCACCGCTGGTGGGGTGGGAGAACCGTCGTCGTCAACAACTTCAATACGGTCAATGTCAATATCAACAACTACCGGTTCGCGAATCGGGCGGTTGTAGTGCGGCACAACGATCTCTACAGGTTAGGCAATTACAGGACCGCGAGACAAAACATCCGCGGTGAACAGATCGTCCGGAATTTTCGGGCAGCGCCGTATTTGAACAATCGGATCGTGAAGGGATATTCCCAGAACAGGGAGCGGTTCGCTTTCACGAATGCGCGTCCTGCCTTCACACCGCGCCAGGTGGCCGTAAATCGGATCACTCAAAATGAGCGTATCGCCAGACAGGCTTCACGCGTCAGTCCGGCGGCGGTTCAGCGTTCGTTGACTTCCGCGCGGCCCGGGCGTATTGCGCAGGGGACGGCGATTGCCCCTCCGCGGATCGGTAATCGACCGATAACCCCGGGAGCTGTGCGTGCAGCCGAAGTACCCGGTTCCCCACAGAACCGGCAGCGGGTTGCCGGACCTCCGCCGGCCCAGCCCGGCAGGACGGGAAATGCCGGAGCGCCGGCTGTGAGAGCGCCGGGATCGCCCCAGGGCGGCCGGCAGATGGCCAGGCCAAATGTTCCTCCTCCCCCGCCCCCCGAGCAACGCCGGGCTATAGGACCCAGGTCGTCTTCACAGGGCAGGACGGCTGTCGGCCCACCGCAAAGGTCCTCAGGTCCGCGGGCCGGGGTTGAAGGTCAAAGGCCTGGAGCTGCTCCGGGCAGGCAGTTCGGTCAGGGTGCTCCCGGGCAGCAGCGGGCAGCGAGGCCGCCTCAGACCGGCGCACAGGGACAGAGATCGTTTGTCCAAAGGCAGGGAACTCCTCAGACATCGAACCTCGGTCCGCCTCGCAACCAGATGAGCCGGCCGCCGCAAAGGCAAAGTGCTCCTCCGAGGAGCGCTCAACGACCGCAGATGCGCCCACAGCAGGGCAACTTCGGTGTCCCGAGAACTCAGGCCCCCAGACCGCAGGCTGCTCCTCGTATGCAGGCGCCTCGGCCACAAATGTCTGCTCCGAGGTCCGCACCGGCGCCAAGACCTCAGGCGGCTTCACCTCCGAGAGGAGGAGGACATCCTCAGGGAGGGGCACGCATGGGAGGACATGGATAACCTGAGCCGACAAGAACGGGGGAAATAATTCCGGGAGTCATTCCCCCGTCCCGGTGCATTTTCGGCCGCAATGAACAGTTCTCGAAAGCAGTTATTCGGGAACCACATTGCGGCCGATTCTGATAAAATGGTCATGTTCCCCTTTTGTTGTTCCTTCCAGTTGTTTCTGTTGCCGAAGGAGATGCATTTTGGAGATCCACGGGAGAAATATAGAACTCGTAATTTTTGACCTTGGCGGTACTACAATGGAAGACAAGGGACAGGTCCCGGATGCTTTCTCGACGGTTCTGCAGTCTCATGGAATCGAAATTACGGACGAATCGCTACGAACGGTTCGGGGGGCTTCAAAGCGCGAGGTCATACGAAGGTTTGTGGAAAGCAATCGTTCGGGGAGCGAAGCACAAATTCGAGCCGAGTCCGATGAGATTTTCGATGAGTTCCGGGCACGTCTAGCGGATAATCTGACGAAAGGCTCGATCAGTGCGGTTCCGGGTGCCGAGGACACCTTCGAACGGCTTCACAGCCTCGGGATAAAGGTGGCGATCAATACGGGATTCGATCGGGCGATAACAGGTATGATCCTCGGTGCTCTCAGGTGGGATACGTCCCTGGTGGACGCGGTAGCCTGCGGGGATGATGTGGCGAGAGGGCGCCCCGCTCCTTACCTGATTTTCCATGCGATGGAATCTGCCGACGTCGCCAGCGTGCATCGGGTCGCGTGTGTGGGCGATACCGCCCTTGACCTTCAGGCCGGTTGGAATGCCGGGGTGCGCTGGAACATCGGGGTACTTTCCGGAGCACACGATCGGGAACAACTCGAGCGGGTCCCGCATACGCACCTGCTCGATAGTGTTGCGTTGCTGCCTGTACTATGGGAGTGAAAGGCCTGCCGGCGTCATGCCGTTAAGATGCTTCAAGATCCTGAGGAACCGCTTGCGGCCCGGGATTTCAAAATTATATTGACAGCCATGCAAATATCTGTGGAAAAGCAGTGGTGATATTGGTTCCTTGCAGCCGATGGGGTGTAAGCGCTCGTCCCCGGCGGTTCGGAGGCACCACAGGATCTCCGGGCGAACCCCACCGGGAACGCTTCCGACCGGCTTTGTTCTAGTTTCAGTTTTCACTACCCAACCACAAAACAGTTTGTGATAATCGGAGTTCTTCAATATAATCTGAATCCAGCACCAGACTTATTCTCGGCCCCATGGATACCAATAATGTACAAGAAATACTTCGGTATCAGAAAAGCCCCGTTTTCCATTGCCCCGGACCCTCGCTATCTCTACATGAGCGAGCAACACCGGGAGGCACTTGCTCATCTTCTCTATGGGGTCAAAAATAATGGGGGATTTGTCCTGCTGACCGGCGAGGTGGGAACCGGCAAGACTACTATCTGCCGCTGCCTTCTCGAACAGCTTCCGAAAAACTGCGATATCGCCTATGTGATCCACCCCAAAATCTCTGCTATCGAGTTGCTGGCCACGATATGCGACGAGTTTCGAATCAGTTATCCCAAACGGGCGACCACAAAGATATTTCTGGATAGGATCAATGCTTACCTGCTCGAAGCACACGCCAACAGGCGGAAGGCTCTGTTGATTATCGACGAAGCTCAGAATCTCAGTGATGAAGTCCTTGAGCAGGTGAGGCTGCTTACAAATCTGGAAACCAACGAACGCAAGCTTCTGCAGATCATTCTGATAGGGCAGCCGGAACTGCGCGACAAGCTGGCTCGACCCGAAATGAGGCAGTTGTCGCAAAGAATTGTGGCGCGCTGTCACCTCGGACCGCTCTTAAAGGCTGAAGTAGCGCCTTATGTAAATCACAGGCTTGCAGTTGCCGGAATTCGTACCGAACTTTTCTCGCCAAAGAGCCTCAGCATCTTGTTCAAAATGAGCGGGGGGATTCCCAGGATAATCAACGCGATTTGCGACCGCGCTCTTCTGGGAGCATTCGTCCAGGAAAAGAAACGCATCGAAAAATCGACTCTTGTCCAAGCTGCGGTCGAGGTTCTTGGGGAACCGGTTCGTACACCCCGTAGAGTCCTCATATATGCCGCCGGACTTGTACTTCTCGCGGTTGCGGCCGCTGCCGTATATCTGGCGGGACCGCTTCTTTTCGCCAACAAGCATCAGCCTGTTGACGCGGACGTGAAAAAAAATGTTGCCGGGGAGGCGCCGGCATTGAATGAAGCATCTCCGGCCGAACCGAAAGAAGAGAAATCGGTTGACGAAGAGGCTCAGCAGGAGAATGTTCCCGCGGCGGATTTGCCGACGACGCCGACGGCAGGGCCTACCCCGGAATTGACTCATTGAAATAAACATTCACGAGCGGGTGCTTTCAGAAATGGATCCCCCGCGACGTTCTCGATAACGGTCCGATTAAGCCGATCATTGTAAAACAAAGGCAGATACGATGTCCTATATTCTCGATGCCCTGAAAAAGTCCGAAAAGGCGCATCAGCAGCGCAAGAGTCCATCCGCTCTTCATCTCGAAGAGATCCCCGGCGCAGTACAACCGAAGAGGAAAATGCACTGGGCATATGTTATTGCCGGCGCCCTTCTGCTCAATACCGCATTTATGGTATGGTGGCTTAGACCATGGAACTCGGGCGGAAGCCCGGAAAAGAAACCCGAACCCGCTGGGCAGGCCGTGCAGACCGCACAACAGCAGCCTTCACAGAAACCTGTTACCGGCCCCTCTCCCGCCCAGCCTGAGAATCGGGTCCAGAAGGGACCGCCCGACGCCAGGCCTTCCGGAGTTGGGCGTTCGCAGGTTGCCAGGAACCAGCCGGGTCCGGCCGATCAGGCCTTCAGAGAAAGGCAGGCGGCGATGGAAGCTGCAGCAAAAGAGGGCGAAGCGCGCAGGCAGGTGCAGTCCGGCAGTGCCCCGCAGCCATCCCCTCCGGCTCCGAACAATACGAGGGAAGCAATTGAAGCCGGTTCCGCCAGGACGGGCAATGCGAATGCTCCCGTTCCACACCCGAGCGGACCCGCAGCATTGCCGGAGGCTCGAAAGATACCGTCCTCCCCCCCGCCCGTAGAGGCTAAGAACGTGCCGCAGACAGCATCGGAGAGCAGATCGGCCGCCCCCGTGATGCAGGCTGCCGTCATGCCAAACCCTGCCGTTTCCGATGACGCGACCGGCAAGTCGTCTGAGCCTCCGCAGCGTGTATCGTCCAGAAGGGAAAAGGTCCCCAGAACCCTGGCCAAGCCGGTCAGACCTCAGCAGCTCCAGGGGCCGCAACAAAACGATCCCGCAAATCGGACCGATGTGGCGAAAGCAGCTCCACAGCCTCAACCGGAGAATCCGGTGCAGGTTTCCAAGTCCGCCGGAATGAGTTCTGCCGTCGCAAAAGCTGAAATGCAGGCTTCTCAGGCCGGCAAACTTGCCAACAGCAGAGAACTCATTTCCGACCTCAAGAGCAGCGGGCTGGAAAACGTGCCTGACAAGTCGAACGCCTCACGTCAGGCGGTCAGGCTATACGAGTTGCCCTCTCCGGTTCGCGACGCTCTCCCCAGGCTTTCATTCTCTATGCTTCTCTACTCCAAAAATGCGGATGAACGGCGAATCAACATCAATGGGACCAGGATGCGCGAAGGGCAGGATGTTGCGCCGGGTCTGAAGCTGGAGGAAATCACTCCGGACGGGGCCGTCTTCAACTATCAGGGGCACCGGTTCTACAAGGGAGTGCTTGGAGATTAGGGACGGAAGCGGGACCTCATTGGCTCCCACTGTGTTTATCTATTGCGCAGGCCGCCGCCCTGCATGTTCCCTTTTGACAAAGGACCGAAAAGTTCTGTAATATTGCTCACATCCCCTATTGTTGCTCCAATTCGATTCAACGAGTTTGAGCTGGATGCAGGCCTATGTCTCAAGGAGATCAAAGCATGACGTTCCATTTTAGAGAAGCTTCACGCATTCTTGTCAAAACGTTCCCTTACCTGCTCATCCGCACTCTCATATACGGCGCTCTGGGAGTTGCGATGGGACTCTTTCTCGGCCTGCTCCTTCTCATGGCGAAGATATTCGGAGGCGCCGGTGCGGTGGTGTTTATTATCGGGATTGCCGTGCTTGTCGGGTTGCTGCGGCTTGCCAAGCAGTATGCCCTTTACCTGGTGAACGCCGGGCACATTGCCGTGATTACCGAAATCATTCAAAAAGGATCGCTTCCCGAAGGCGTCAATCAGTTTCAGTACGGGAAGGACCTTGTGACCGGAATGTTCAAAGAGATATCGGTGCTTTTTGTGGCGGACCGCCTGGTTGCCGGGATCATACGCGCCGTCAACGGTACTGTGGCTCAGATTACAGACCTGCTCCCCCTGCCGGGAATAGACGGACTGACAAAGATTGCCAACAGTATCATCAACTTCTCCCTGACCTACATAGACGAGACCATTCTGAGTTACAACCTGTCCCGGAAGCAGGAAAACATCTGGGAAAGTGCGCGTCGCGGCGTCATTCTCTACGCCCAGAACTGGAAACCGGTCCTCATTACTGCGGCAGGATGCACGGTAGCGAATGTCGTTGCCTTCATTGCCGTTCTGATCGTTTTTCTGATCCCCTTCGGGATTCTCTCCGCAATGACCCATAACGAAACACTTAAGTTGTTCTGGCTTGCCTTTGCCTTTGCTCTTGCTTACGGATTCCGACTGGCCATATTCAAACCGTTCTTCCAGACTTCGATGATACTTACCTTCAACAACGCCATTCAAGGACAGGTCCCAAATCCCGAATGGGATCGCAAACTCGAAATGGTTTCGGACAAGTTCGCCGAATTGAAAAGCAAGGCGGTAGAATATATGAACACACAATCCGCTCCCGGAACGCCGCCGAACCAGTCCTGATAAGTTTCGGCGGGCGTCCGGCATTGCCTGGTTCCAGAAAATGAATCGCAGGGGGAGGGCGCAACCTGGTCGTGTCCTCCCCGGTTTTATGCATCTGCGAGGAACACCAACCTCTCCGGAGGCAGTCGATGCTTTCAACCGTTCGCCGGATACTCAAAGCCGTCCACCCGGCGGGAATCCCCTGGCCGGGCTCGTTTATCTATAACGCAATCAGCAAGACGGAAATCTTCCAGTCCCTGTATGAAGAAGTTGCAGAGGATATAATCTCCCGCTGTCCGGAAGGCAGTATCCTGGACATAGGAACGGGACCCGGTTTCCTCCTGATCAAGCTCAACAGGCTCAATCCCGGCCTCCAACTCACCGGCCTGGATATATCTTTGGCGATGGTCCTGACGGCGCGAAGGAATGTAGGGGATGCCGGAATGTCCGGAATCGAGATCAGGGAAGGTGCTGCCGGCAATCTGCCGTTTCCTTACAGTGTCTTCGATGCGGTGGTGAGCACCGGCAGTTTCCATCACTGGAAGGACTACGAAGCGGGACTGAATGAGGTCTACCGCGTGTTGAAGCCGGGCGGACGGGCTCTTATTTACGACATTGTGAGCGACATTCCGGAATCAGTGTTAAAGGACATGAGCGCACGATACGGCCGTCTCAGGACTGCTCTCTTCCGTCTGCACACTTTCGAAGAGCCTTTCCACAGCTCCGAAGGACTGGCCGCTGCCGCCCGCTCGAGCCTTTTCGGAGAGGGTCGGGTCCGCTTCGTCAGCGTGTTGTGCTGCCTGGAGATGATAAAGAGTTGAGCGGGAAACAGGCGCAAGCAAGGGAAAACGGCCGTGTCAAACCCGGCCGTCGCTGTCTCCGAAGAGGCGGTTTTGCATTTGAGCAAATCTGGGAAAACGTGTCCGAAGCTTCCGCATTTTTCGGTTGATAAAAGGCACGTCCGACGAAAGAAGAGTCAGTCCGGCCAGCACGAATATCCACGTGGGCAGGATTGGAATCACAATAGCACTCAAACCCACAAGTATGGACAAGACTCCTGCAACAATCCTCAACGTACGATTCATGAATATCGCTGTTTCCTTTCGGGATTCGAAAATACACATTGATTTAAGCTAGTTATAAATTTAAATTTTGCCATGGGCATGATAAATGCGGTCGGAAATGAAAAAGCCGGGTTCCCGACGTTCGGGAAACCCGGCTTGTGGTTGGATTAGCTTTTGAGGGTCTTTAAATTGCCTCTGGCGCTCCCACTCTTTTCCCTTCCTGCGATTTGACGGCTGATGCATCTTTTGCCGAAGTCTCGACTGCGAAGAACCTGTATACCCATATCTGGTAGGCAATGACGATGGGCACGAAGACCAGGGCTACTCCAAGC
This sequence comes from Pseudomonadota bacterium, assembly GCA_023416335.1. The sequence goes on from JAEZHY010000041.1 coordinate 53,769, forward strand.
ATGATCTTGAGAGTGAGCGGACTCGAAGCCGAATTGAAAGCCGTCAGGCTGAACGACGGGTTGATGGCAGATATGAGCAGATTCGGAAAAAGGCCGATCACTCCGAAAAGGGTGACCATAGCGATGAAAACGGCGGAAAAAGACCACGCTTTCCAGAGCTGCATCCGTCCGACAAAAACGCGCACGGCAAAAAGAGCCCCCACGGCGACAAGCGGAATTACGAGCAGGGCCGGGGCTTTCAGGTAGTTGTCATAGAGTTTGGTGCTCGGGTATGTTGCGGCAAGGAAGATGACCGCGGCAGCGGCGAGGAAATACCAAAGCCCTCCGGCGAGCTTCGCGGCACGTGTCCTCAGTTCGCCGTCGGACTTTATTGCAAGCCACAGAGCGCCATGGACCAGGAAGATAAGCACAAACAGGACCCCGCCCATCAGGCCGTAGGGGTTCAGCAGCGAGAACAGTGTACCCTGATAGACTCCTTTATCGTCTATCAGAATGCCGCGGAACAGATTAGCGAAGGCAACCCCGAAAAGAAGCGCCGGTACGAAACTGCCTATCCACAAACAAATGTCCCAGAATTTTTTCCATCCGCCCGTAGCGAACTTGGACCGGAACTCCATGGATACGCCCCGAATGATCAGGGCGAAAAGGATCAGTAGAAGTGCCGAGTAGAGGCTGCTGAACATCACTGCATAGGTCTTCGGAAAAGCCGCGAAGGTGACTCCTCCGGCCGTTATCAGCCAGACCTCGTTGCCGTTCCAGTAGGGTCCCATGCTGTTGTACACCGCACGCCTGTCGGCTTCGTCTTTTGCGATGAAGGGTGTAAGAGTGCCGATTCCGAAGTCGAAGCCATCCAGTACAAAGTAGACGGCCCAGAGGATTCCCCAGAGAGCAAACCAGATAGTCTCAAGCATATTCCACCTCGCCTTCGTGCTCTTCCGTCAGAGCGGTTTCAGGTATGGGTCCTTTCCTTGCATGATTTGCAATGAGATAGAAAGCGACTATTCCAAGAAAAGTGTAAACCGCTACGAAGGCCAGAAGTGAAATCCCGACCTGCGATGCGGCGATTGGAGATACGGCCGAGGACGTCTTCATCATTCCATAGACCACCCAGGGCTGACGTCCCACTTCGGCGAGCGTCCAACCGGCCTCGCAGGCAATGTATGGTAAAGGGATGGAGTAAAGGAAGGCCTTCAGGAGAAGCGGTCTGTCTTCGATCGTATCTCGCCTGATCCATGCGGCAATGACCATGAAGAGGAACAGGAAGCCAAGCATCATCATTATACGGAAAGAAATGAAGGTAATGGTTACCGGAGGTCTCTCCGAGGCAGGGAAATCTTTGAGTCCCTTTACTTCCGCATTGAAATCGTGGTGCGCGAGCATGCTGAGCCCGCCCGGGATTTTGCCGAATTCCACTGTATTGCGTTGATTGTCCGGATCGGGGATGACAAGCAGGTATTGCGGTGCTCCCTTTTTAGTTTCCCAGAGGGACTCCATTGCCGCGAGCTTGGTCGGCTGATCCTTTGCGACCTTCGATCCGTTCATGTGTCCCTGGACCACCTCAACTATGGAGAACACCAGGGCGAGTGTAAGAGCCAGATGGAATGATTTCTTGAAAAACGAGATATGCTGCTTCTTCAGCAGATGCCATGCACTGATCCCCATGACGAAAAAGCTGGAGACAATATAGGCGGCGGCAAGGGTATGAACGATTTCGTGCAAGGCGTAGGGTTGGGTAATGATGGCCCAGAAATCCGTCAGTTCGGCTCGGCCGTTTCGGATGGCAAACCCTACCGGATGCTGCATCCAGGAATTGGCGATGAGGATCCAGAGAGCCGAGATATTTGATGCAATGGCTACGAGCCAGATGGTCACCGCATGCGCTTTGGGCGAGAGTCGTTTCCATCCGAAAGCCCAAACCGCTATGAAAGTCGATTCCAGGAAGAATGCCACAGTGGCTTCGATTGCCAGTAGTGAGCCGAATATATCGCCGACATATTCGGAATAACGCGACCAGTTCGTTCCGAACTGGAATTCAAGAGTGATCCCGGTTACCACGCCGATCGCGAAATTGATGAGGAAGATCTTTCCCCAGAACCTTGCCATATTCCTGTATTCTTCGTTTCCGGTCCTGGCATAGATCGTCTCCATTACGGCGAGCAGGATGGAAAGCCCGAGGGTCAGCGGCACGAACAGAAAATGGAAAAATGTCGCGGCCGCGAACTGCAACCTGGATAGCATTAGAACGTCCATTTGGCTCTCTCCTTTTTTATGAGAGGTCGATTAGTAGTTTTATATACGCAGCCGGCCGAAAGGCACGGCACCTGCTGTTAATTCTGCGAGAGAGTCGGTCCGGGTGGACATCCGGATCGGACCTGACATCAACGGCCGGGTTTGACTGACCACGAAGCAATTTTGGACAGGGCGGGAGCGACCCGCCCTGTCCGGACTTGCTCCGTCCCGCCCGCTAAGCCTTCCAGAGCCCGTGCAGCGTGCAGTATTCCCTCACTGAAATGACTCCCGAACCCACCGGAAAGGTTGCTTCGGGTTTGTCCCCGGGCATCAGATACTGACGGTAAGTGGTCTCGCCGTCTATTACCTCGATCCATTCAATGTAGTGCTTCTCGTCCATGGGATGCACTACACTTCCCACTGTGACCTTAATTCCCGTGCCGTTTTTTTCAACAACCGGCACGTGTTTTTCTTTTGCTGCATCGGTTGTATTTTCCACGAACAACTTCATATTCTGTCCGCAGCAGGCAAGTTCTCCGGGGCCCCCATGCACCACTTCGATGATGTTCCCGCAGATTTCACATTTATAAACCTGAGTTCTTTGAGCCATTGGTGTTCCCCTCCTTTAGAGCGTCACTTTCGAATATGTTTAATCCACCCTGGAAAACGATTTGCCGGCCGCACTGCAGATGGGGCACGTGTCGGGTGCCTCGCCTTCGGCTGTATAACCGCAAACCGGGCAGACGTAGTAATCCGCTTCCGCGGGCGCATTCAAGTTGTCCATGGCTTTCTGGTAAAGCGCCGCGTGTACCGCTTCGACCGCATTGGCCTGCCTGAATCCGCGCTCGGCTGCCTGCTGCCCTTCGGCTTTGGCTGCCTCGATCATGCCGGGATACATTTGGGTGAATTCAAAGGTTTCGCCCGCGATGGCGGCTTTCAGGTTCTCCAGAGTGGAGCCGATCTGCCCGGCATTCCGGAGGTGCGCATGAGCATGAACGGTTTCGGCCGCGGCCGCGGCCCGGAAGAGCTTCGCCACCTGGGCGTATCCTTCTTTGTCCGCCTGCTTTGCGAAAGCGAGATACTTGCGGTTCGCCTGGGATTCACCGGCAAAGGCCTGAAGCAGATTCATCATGGTCTGTGAGTTGTTCGCCTTGGATTCCATTTTTCGTATTCCCCTCTCAACTTGTGATTGTATTGAACGTTCAGTGTGTACGAGTCCGGCCGGCTACTTCTTTGCCGATCTTTTCTCCGCCGGCCACCAACCTTTTCTGATGTGGGCATCCCTTTCTTCTTCCGCAACTTTTCTGATCTTGAAGGCCGAGTCCCTCAGAAGCCCGTAAAGAACTCCGCAACCTACATCTTCCCTGGCCCCGTCGCCCCGATCGGCGATTTCGACCATCAGTTCCGTCAATTGAAGCGTTTTCTGCAGCATTTCGTTGCACTCTCTCATGCGTTGTCTCCAAACCAGAGTCGGGAATACGTAATGGCAACGAGCGTACCAAGTTCGAGATGTGCGTGAAATTTTTATAAAATGCTGTAAGTTCAATAGGTTATAAGTGGATGGGCTCTGTCGGAGGAAAAGGAAATGGAATCTGAGACAGGGGTGAGACAGATGTGAAAAGCCTGGGTCAGAAGGGGCTAATTCGGGACAAATCTAAGAAGAATGCGGATTGATGGGCGTGCAACGGTGTCTCATGATACAACATGAGACAGAACTGTCTCGTGAGACAGTTCTTGAGACACGGTAGTGGGCCATTTTGAGATGTGATTTTTTTGCGTACTCCTCCGGTCTTTTTAAATGGCAGTGAATTGCGCTACCCAAATCATTACCAGAACCTTTGTTGGGCCCGAGGTTGATAAAACCATTGACTTCTTAAACTCACAGTATATTTTCTTCCAGTAAGGGGTGGCAACTTATTGCACTCAGTTTCGGATATGTTCGGTTTAGTTCACCTTTTTTCGATTATGACCTTGACGCCCTGTGGAATCTGAGCCATTGGTGCGGCTCGCAAAAGGAGTCAAGTATGGAAATCAAGATCACATTCACCGCTACTTTACCTATTCAGATCACTCGAAAATCAAAGTGGTTTGTTGCGCAGTGCCCTGCCCTTGACGTGTCAAGCCAAGGAGAAACAGAAGAGGAAGCCAAGAAGAATATTGGCGAAGCCCTGTTTATGTTCCTGCGATCATGTTACGAGAGAGGAACTCTCGATTCTGTTTTGAAGCAATGCGGCTTTGTGCCGGATCTGGAAAGGGAACGAGATCCTGATTCTGTAAGGGAAAAGGATCAAGACTATGTTGAGGTTCCCCTCTACCTCCTCTCGCAATTTGGGAATAACCGTCAGTGTCACCGCGCATAACGCCGGTCCACTGGAAAGTTCTCGAATGCATTTTTACAAAAGCCGGGTTTATTTTTGAGCGCCAAGAGAGCAGCCATAGATCTTATATAAAATCCGGATGTTTACGCCCCGTAATAATACCTACCTACAAAGAAGTTGACGATGATATTATCCTTGGGCTGATGCGTACAGCAGGACTGACAAGGGATAAATACTTTGAGTACTTGGAAGAGTGCCGGTAGGCAAAACCTTGTTAATCTTCAATTCCGCAATTTCTCCCATTGACCAAACATGATCGGAAATCCCCGCTTTTATAGCGGTGTTACTCGTAAAATCTGAGCGAATGCGAGCGAATTTATAATACACGAAGTCAAGGGATACTGAATAGGCTAAGTTGTCAACCTTTTTGGAAAAGCAAGTAGTTGTCAGGCGGGTAAAGGGCGCATCCTCATTCGCATTGATTGTAGGTTGTTTCGCTCAACATACGAAGTGAAGATATGGTCCGTGTCTGGATATTGGTGTCTCCCTGTCGCAGAGGACTTGTGCTCTAGACTGTACTGTCCTTCCATTCCGTTCCGAACCACCTGATTATTTCCTGCGCAAAGTCCTCCACCCCCATTGTTCGGGAAACTCCGAAATGCTCGGGCACATGCCGATTCAGGTAATCTGCGATTTCCTCTGGTCCGGAACCTGCCTCCAGCATACGCATCAGAGGACCGACCATACATTCATATTCATCCTGAGGTGCACCCATCGCTATGAGGCCAATAGGGTCCCATTCATTCACAGTGTCCCTGAGTTCTCTCCAACGCTTACGCGATTCTTCTTTGGATAAACGCATGTTTCCCCGGATACCGAGGACCTCCAATTGGTCGAGTTCTGAAGGGCTGAGTGCTTCCTCACCCTTGATCGCCAGGCGTTCGACAACACCTCCGGCCACCGCATATGCTGCCCGGTTTCTAAAGGTGTCTTCCGTCATTCTGTTTCAGAGCTTTCCTTACAAAAGTTCTACGAAATCGCCGGCTCTTTCCAGAAAGCGGTACAAGGTTGCGCGGCCGACACCCAGGAGTTTCGCGGCCTTGGATTTGTTGCCGCCTGCACGTCCGAGCGCCGCGAGAACGGCGTCTGTGGTGAGCCGGGATTCGGGGCCCGGTTTCGGCGTGCAGACCACCTGGCGAATCTCCAGCGGGAGGTGGTCGGGTTCTATTGAGCCCTTCCCGGCTTTGACCAGGGAGAAGTGGATTGCATTTTGGAGTTCTCGTACATTTCCGGGCCAGGAGTAATCCATGAGCATCGAGAGAGCTTCTTCGGAGATGCGGGGTGGCCGCGTCTTACCCGGCTGCCTCCCCGCGGCGGCATTCAGAAAATGGGCTGCAAGAAGCGGGATGTCGTTTTTCCTCTCGCGCAGGGCCGGAATTCGAATCGGGACCACGCTCAGACGATAATAGAGGTCCTCTCTGAAGGTATCCCGCTCCATTTCCTTTCGAAGGTCTTTGTTCGTCGCGCTAATTACCCGGACATCGACAGAAATGGTCTTCTCGCCGCCGACACGTTCGAAGGTCCCCTCCTGGAGCGCGCGGAGAAGTTTTACCTGCATGTGCTTGGGTAGTTCGGAGACTTCGTCGAGAAAAATGGTCCCGCAGTGAGCAAGTTCGAATCGGCCCTTCTTGTCGCGGATCGCTCCCGAGAAGGCGCCCTTCACGTGGCCGAAGAGTTCGCTTTCGAGCAATCCCTCGGGCAGGGCCCCGCAATTCACCGGGACAAACGGACCTCCCGCACGCGGGCTCTCGTTGTGGATGGCAGCCGCTACCAATTCCTTACCGGTACCGGTTTCGCCCGTTATGTGCACGGGATAATCGGTTGCGGCCAGGTTCCTGATCTGATCGAAGACGTCGAGCATCTTCCGGTCGCGTCCGACTATGCCGGAAAAGCTGGTAAGCTCGCCAAGCCTGAGTTGGAGGCTGATCATATCCGTCATGTCCCGGAAGGCTGCAAGAACACCGACGAAGGCGCCTTTTTCATCGTGCATTCCGGTAACGGACATTTCGATCTGGCGGGTCTCTCCGTTTTTGGTTGTCGTGTTGATGGTATAGGAGTGGTGTCCGAGGTCGCCGGGCAATTGCCCGCAAAAAGAGCACTTGCTGCCGCAAAAAGGATTCCCGAAAACCAGGTGGCAGTCGCGTCCGAGCACTTCTTCTCTCGAAAATCCGGTTATTTTTTCCGCTGCCCGGTTGAAGAAGAGAATCCTTCGCTGCATGTCGTGGGCAATTATGCCCTCCATAAGATTGTCCAGCACGTTCTGGAGGTTCTTCTGCTGTGCGACAAGTTCCTCGAGATTGATTCCGGCCATTGGCTCAGTCCTGTTCTGCAGAGATTGGAATAGGGCGAAGATAACGTAAAATTATAGCGCTTCCGGCAGGCGATTCAATCGTTTTGCAGTGTTATCTCCCCGGCCGGGACCGGCGCGGAGGAGATCTGCTCATGGCCCACTCGCGAGGATAATAGTTAACTTCCTATAAAGAAAGAAAAAATTGACCGACTCGGCAAGCCGAAGCCGGTTCTATTATATAAGGAGAACAATCAATGGCAGAGCAGACAGCAACGGGCAGCACAGGCATCGATCTCGACCTTGGCCTGCTCCAACTCAAAATCACTCTTAGCCTGACCGGAATTCAGTCACTAATAGACGTGCTGAACCATTCGTTGAATGAGACTCAGGGGGCGCTACAGCCTAATGTGGGCAAGGTAGTGGACGCAATAAACCAGCTGGGTGCCGAGGATATCAGAAGATGGGCCGAGCAGGGCGGGCAGGAAGCACGGGCAGCCTTCAACCAGCTTGTTTCTCTATTGCAGCAGGCTTCCAGCAAGGGTGAAGTCGAAGCGGGCCAGGTGCTCCGGAAACTTGGCGATAAGATGCAGGAAACCGGCGGTCGAATGGAATCCGGAGAGCCCGGTACACGGCATTAATCTTCTAATTATTTCAATTAAGTAAAGGTTGTATCCCGAGTTCCGGCGCGCGTTCCCTGACAGATTTGACCACTTCCGGGTCCATCTCGATATCGTCCGGCCATGGGCGGGTATGTCCGTCCGCCGGTCCTTTTCGGGTCGCGTCGATGCAGATTCTGCCGTTTTGTCGAATCAGGTCTCTTTTGGGATCGACGTTATTGAAGATCTTCCAAAGCACGAGCGAATAGTCCCTGAGGTCAATCGCTGAATCCAGGGCAACCAGTATCGAAAACGGATCCAGGTGAGTTTCGGCCAGAAGTTTTTCCAGTATCGGCTTGCCCGGGGTCTCCTCATCTTTCGCCAGATTGAGCAGCAGGACCCGGTTCCGAACCTCCAGCGGCAGGATGTGAAAAGAGGTAAGCCGGTCGGATACCGACTTCAGGTATTTTGCAATTGTCTTATCGGCTGGAATCTTTTTTGGCTTTGCCCGGGATCTTTCACGTTCGCCCGGCATCCTTCGCGTGGCATCGATTCCGATCTTGGCGCCGAAGAGCGGGTCGGGGGCGCTGTGGTCCAGGACGTCCAGCACGCCTTCCGATATGAACAAATCACTTTCCAGGTCTATTTCATCGAGAATCGCGGCAAGCACTTTGCCGGGATTCTTTAGATCCATTCCATTATCGACGAGAGCGACCGCTTTTGAAAAGCTCATCTGCCCCTGGCCCCAGACGGCGCTCATGATTTTGCGGGCATGGCCAGGGTATTCCTTCTCAAGGGCCATGACGACGATATTATGGAAGACACCTTCCCAGGGCATCCAGAAGTCGCGCACTTCGGGCAGGATCGTGCCGAGAAGAGGAAGGAAGATCCGCTCGGTGGCCTTTGCAAGAAAGCAATCCTCCATAGGAGGCCTGCCGACGATCGTCGCCGAATAGATGGGATTTTTTCTGTGCGTTATAGCCGTAAGGTGGAACACGGGGTACTCGCCGACGAGCGAGTAATATCCGGTATGATCGCCGAAGGGGCCTTCGAGCCGGAGTTCGTCCGGATCGACGTACCCTTCGAGGACGAATTCCGCTTCGGCCGGGACTTCCAGATCGATTGAAACGCAACGCGCCATCGGAACCGGTTTGCGCCGTATGAAACCCGCAAGGATCATTTCATCGATCCCCCGCGGAAGGGGCGCCGTTGCCGCATAAGTCACGGCGGGGTCCGTCCCGATTGCGACCGCAACGGGCATGCGCCTGCCGGCCTTTCGGTATTCGCTGAAATAGTGCGAGCCGTCTTTATGGATGTGCCAGTGCATGCCGGTCGTTTGGCGGTCGTAGACCTGGAGTCGGTACATACCGACATTGCGCCTGCCGGTTGTGAGGCTCCGAGTGATTACCACCGGAAGGGTCACGAAAGGGCCGCCGTCCTGGGGCCAGCATTTGAGGACCGGAATCGCCGAAAGGTCGATGTCGTTACCCCGGTACACGACTTCCTGGCAGGGCGCGTTGCGTGTCTTGCGCGGCAGGAAGCGCAAGATGTCCAGTCCCATCGGCAGGAGCTTTGCCAGCTGGGAAAGCGATTTTGGAGGCTCGATCTTCACGAATCGTTCGAGGCGTGCGGCAAGGCTGTCCAGGGAATCCGTCCCGAGTGCAATGCAGATGCGTCGCTCGCTTCCGAAGGCATTGGTCAGAACGGGAAAGCGCGATTCCCGGACATTCTCGAACAGCAGGGCTTTCCCGCCGCCGGGAGATTTCGATGCGAGATCGGTTATATGCGTGATTTCGAGATCTTTTGAGACCGGAGCTTTGATCCGCAGCAACTCGCCGGCCTTTTCCAGTTCGGATATGAATTCACCGAGATTTTGATAAGAGCTTTTCATCGTCTCATACTTGGCTGGGCGACCGGACAATCTGTGTACCGGCGCTCGATGGTTAGATTCTTTTCGGGCCTATAGGGCCCACCACGTGCCTGCCAGAACGCCGAGGAAGATCAAAACCGATATTGCGCTGTTCATGTGGAAGAAGGCAATATTGACCTTTTCGAGGCAATCGGGTCGGACGAGCCTGTGTTCGGCAACTAGCAGGATAGTTATGAGGGAAAGAAACAGCAGGTAGACTTTTCCGAGACCGAAGGCGAAATACAGGCACAAAAGGAAAATAAAAGTTGCAACGTGAAGAGAGGTTGAAAGGAGGAGAGCCCTGCTCACTCCCCATCTGGCCGGCATCGAGAAGAGCGCCTGCGCCTTGTCGAATTCAATATCCTGACATGCGTAGAGGATGTCGAAGCCGGCAATGTATGTCATGAGAGCAAGTGAAAGCAGCAGCACCCTCGGGTCCAGATCTCCTGTAATGGCGACCCACGCCCCGGCGGGAGCCAACCCGATTCCGAACCCCAGGACCAGGTGACAGTATGAAGTAAAGCGTTTCGTGTAGGAATAGAAGAAAAGCACGATAAGAACGGGAATCGACAGAAACAGGCAGAGCCGCCCGAGCAGTGCGGCGGAGAGCACGAAGAAGGCTGCCGAGAGGGCGATGAAGATAATGACGGACAATTTGTCTACCTGGCCGGAAACGTGCGGCCGGCCGGCCGTGCGGGGATTGAGCCGGTCGTAGTCAAAATCGGCAAGCCTGTTGAACCCCATGGCGGCAGACCTGGCCGAAGCCATTGCTACCAGGATCAGCAAAAGGGTCTGCAGGTTTACGGGGTGATGCCTGTTGGCGAGCAGGACGGCTGCCAGTGCGAACGGGAGCGCGAAGACGGTATGACTGAATTTGATCAGCCTGCCGTAGGTGTGGATTTTTTCCAGCCAGATCATTTGTTGAGTTCGCCGCTCCTTCTTATACAAAAACGTGGAGCCCCGCAGCTCCACAGTGATATCCACCGTTTAAGTTTTTCAGTATATTTTTTGTCTTCGGTTTCGACAACTAAAATGAAGATGCCCTGGATGCAGGGATGTTTAGAGCGCATGAAGAGTTATGAACTCTTCGGCAGCGCGCCTCTTGCGCTTCGCGCCCGGATTCGGGAACCCGGGGCTGCCCACTTGACTGTTCCGCTTGCTTCTTCAACCCTTTCCCCTCAAAGGTCCACCAAAGCTGTGGCGCGGCTTCCCGACCGCAACGCCGAGAGTAACAGCCCCTACGCCTTGGGAACTCCGGCATTTTCGTGCTTTTGCTGTTCACCGTTCACTGGTCGCTGCTTCAACTGATTTCCATAACTTTGAGCAGATTGGTCGTTCCCGAAACGCCCACGGGAACGCCCGCCGTGATGACCACGCAATCCCCCTGTTTCGCCACCCCCCGTTCGACGGCCCAGGTTCTGGCAGAGGCAAACATCTGGTCGGTATCGACAAAGGCGCTCACGAGGTGCGGAATGACTCCCCATGTCAGGGAAAGCTGGCGCAGGGCTTCGGTATGGTCGGTGAGAGCTATTATCGGAGCCGATGGCCTGAACCTGGCTACCAGGCGGGCGGTGTTGCCGGACGAAGATGTGGCAACGATTGCCGATGCGCCGAGGTCGAGCGCAAGCAGGCATGCGGCCCGGCTGATTCCGGCCGGAATCGTATGGAGAATTTCGGAGACTTCTTCGCTGAGAAAACCTCTTTCATCCAGGTATGGTTCCGTCGTCCCGGCAATCCGGTCGAGAGTGGCGACGGCTTCGACGGGATAGTTGCCCATTGCCGTCTCGTCGGAGAGCATGAGGGCATCGGTCCCGTCCAGGATCGCATTTGCCACGTCCGTTGCTTCGGCCCTGGTCGGCCTGGGGTTTTCAAGCATCGATGTTAGCATCTGGGTGGCAGTGATGACGGGTTTTCCTGCCCGGCGCGTTTCCCTGATGATGCGCTTCTGAATCATCGGCACATCCTCCAGGGGCATTTCCACTCCGAGGTCTCCCCGGGCGACCATTACCCCGTCGACCGCGGTCAGGATCTGGCTGAAATTTTCGACGGCCTGAGGCTTTTCAATCTTCGCGATAAGCATCGGATGATGCCCGGAACGGGCGATCATTTCGCGCGGCTGATCCAGGTCGCTCAACTTGCGGACGAACGACAGGGCTACGAAGTCCACCTTTTCTTCCAGGCCGAGTTCAAGGTCGTCACGGTCTTTTTCGGTGAAAGCCGTAATGCTCAGGTCGCTCAAAGGAAGGTTGACACCCTTGCGGGTAAATATCACGCCCCCTACTACCACATCGCAGATTATGCTGTCGGGTGTTTTTTGAACCGCCACGAGTTGGACGGTGCCGTCGGCAAGCAGGACGAGATTACCGATTTCGACATCCCTGACGAGGTCGGGGTATTCTACCGGGATGGCGTCGTCGTGAGCATCTTCACCGGGTACGAGGATGACCCGGTTCCCGTGGTGGAGGGACATCTTTCCCCCGCTGATCCGGCCTACGCGGATCTTCGGACCTCCCAGGTCCTGGAGTATCCCGATTTCCTTGCCTGCCTGCCGCGAAAGGGACCGAATGGTACGAATCGTCTGCCGGTGCGTTTCCCGGTCGCCGTGCGAAAAGTTAAGTCGAGCCACGTCCATCCCGGCGTTTATGAGCTGAAGGATTGTTTCGGGCGAACTCGACTTGGGGCCGATGGTGCAGACGATTTTTGTTCTCCTGAATCTCGTTTTCGACCTCATGCTCAGGCTCCCTCCCTTTCGGCTTCCGCAAGAAGGTCCTCGATCAGATCGATCCCCTGGCGCCAGAAACCGGGGTTCGACAAATCTATTCCAAACGGTTCCAGAAGTTCCTGCGGCTTGGCTTTCCCACCGGAACTGAGAAACTCGATATATTTCGGCACGAATGCTTCACCCTGCTGGAGGTACTGCTCGTACAGGGCAAGGACCAGCAGTTCCCCGAAAGCATATGCATAGACGTAACCGGGTGAATGAACGAAATGAGGAATGTAGGACCACCAGATCCTATAGTGGTCCAGCAGGCGCACTGAGTCGCCAAACATTGCGGACTGGGTATCGTGCCAGGCGGAAGAGATGAAGTGGGGTGCCAGTTCGCCCTGGGTTCGGCGGGCATTGTGGACGGAATCCTCGAACCGGTTCATGGAAACCTGGCGGAAAACGGTAGCGAAGATATCCTCTATTTTCGAGCAGAGGAAAGCGCGCCTCTCACGAGGATTAGTCATTCCGCTCAAAATGTGGCGGAAGGCAAGCATCTCCCCGAAAACCGAAGCGCTCTCGGCAGTGGTGAGCGGCGTATCGCTATTGAAAAGTCCCTGGGCTCTTGCGAGGTATTGATGAATTCCGTGCCCCAGTTCGTGCGCGAGTGTCATGATGTCGCGGTGAGTTCCCGTGAAATTCAGCATTACATAAGGGTGGGCGGAAGGAACCACTGGATGGGCAAACGCGCCGCTGCGCTTTCCGGGGATTACCGGCGCATGAATGCAATTCTCCGTAAAGAACCGTGACGCAATCTCGGCCATCTGCGGTGAGAATTCCGAATATGCTTTCAAAACGAGGTCTTTTGCGTCCTCCCAGGTGAACCGTCCTTCCGGAAGACCGGGAACCGGCGCGTACCGGTCGTAGTCATAAAGCTCCTCATACCCGAGAAGGTCCCGTTTCAGCCTGTAATAGCGAGCGACAACATCATATCGGGATGAAACAGCACCGACGAGCGCTTCGACCATACTGTCATCGGCCTCGTTGCTCAGGTTGCGCGAGGTCAGCCAGCCGGGGTAATTGCGGAGCCGGTCGTCGATGGATTTATCCAGGAGAATAGTGTTGAAGATGTGGGTCAGTGAAGGCAGGATCGTTTCGAGTCCCTCGGTCAATTCCTGTGCGGCTTTCTTCCTGACATCGCGATCGGAGTTGTACAAGTCGCTCAGCACTTCGGATTCCGTTCGCTTCGCCGCTCCGAACCTTACCTGGCTCAGCATTTTATCGAATAGAGCACTCCATGCGGACGCTCCTGCCGGTTCCTTTTCTGCCAGGATTCGTTCTTCCGGTTCGCTGAGAAGGTGGCGCTTGTATTTCCTGATTGCCGTCAGGTAATGCCCGTAGCTCGCCAGTTCCGGATCGGATATCAGATTTTGCGCCCGGGCATCATCGACCTTGGTCCATTCGAGTTCGAAAAAGAGTGTGTCCCGATGCAGTTCGCTGTAGAGTTCCCTGGTGGACTGGAACAGGGCGCTCGCGCCGGAGTCCTGGGTCTGGGTAGCGAAGTTGAGATAGGCGTACGCCAGAATCTTTTGCGCGCGTTCATTCAGGTCTTCCAGTTTTCGGATGACTCCTTTCAGTTCCCTTGCTTCCAGCGAATCGATCTTTCCTCGGTATTTCGAAAATGACTCGGCCTGTTCCCTGCACCATTGCATGTCGGATTTCATGGCAGGGTCATCAGGACCGGAGTAAAGATCGCCAAGATTCCAGATTACGTTTTCAGCAGCAGATTTCATTGACCTGTCCATTTATTAGTACGTTTTGATTTCTCACAGGCAAAAGTAAGCACGATTTGGGACGTCCCTATCTCTAGGAGAAATCCCCTTCAAGAAATGCCCTGTTCGGGACGAACATTTTTCCGGGGTTCATGATGTTGAGCGGGTCGAGAGCCTGTTTGATCCTCTTCATCGCTTCCAGACCCTCCGCTCCGACTTCCTGCTCGATGAACGGGGACTTTGCGATGCCGATCCCGTGTTCCCCTGAGAGGGTCCCGCCGAGGCCGAGAACTATCCCGAAAAGCTCTTCGACCGCCTTTCCCGCACGTTTCAGTTCGGATTCGTCCTTCCTGTCCAGCATGATATTGGTGTGGATGTTGCCGTCCCCCGCATGTCCGAAACAGACAATGATGAGCTGATACTTATCGGCGAGGCCTCGAATAGACCTGATGAGTGCCGGAATTTTCGTGCGCGGGACGGTGACGTCCTCGTTTATTTTGCCCGGCCTTATTCTGCCCAGGGCGGGGGATATCCCCCGGCGTGCCTGCCAGAGCCGGTCTCTTTCCGACTGCGAGCGGGCTGCTTCGGTCCGGCTTGCCCCGGATCCTCTGCAGATATCCTCAACCCTGGCGACCTGACTGTCAAGAACCAGGTCCGGGCCGTCCACTTCTATCAGTATCATCGCCTCGGCATCCACCGGGAGTCCGATCTTCAGGTGATTTTCCACAACCTCGATTGCTGCCTGGTCCATGAGTTCCATTGTCGATGGAATGATTCGGTTCCGCAGGATCTCGCAGACCGCGTTTGCGGCGTCATCGAGCTTCGGAAATACGGCGGTGAGCGTTCGAACCGATTCGGGCAAGGGGATAAGACGCACGATAATCTTCGTGAAAATTCCAAGCGTGCCCTCGGAGCCGGCCATAAGGCGGGTCATATCGTAACCCACCACGCCCTTCATCGTACGCGTACCGGTATGGACAATCTCACCGGTCGGCAGCACCATTTCGAGTCCGAGGAGGTAGTCCCGTGTGACCCCGTACTTGATCGCCCGCGGACCTCCCGCGCACATGGCTACGTTGCCGCCCATACTGGAGAACTGGAGGCTTGCGGGATCGGGAGGATAGAAGAGCCCGCATTTTGCGGCCGCTTTCTGGAATTGCCCCGTCACCACTCCCGGTTCAACGACCGCGGTCATATTGTCCTCATCCAGTTCCAGTATCCTGTTGAGCCTGTTGGTGACGATGATGAGTCCTCCCTGGGCGAGACATGCTCCAACCATGCCCGAACCCGAGCCTCTGGGATAGACGGAAAAGCGATGCCTGTTTGCCAGTTTCACCAGTTCGGATATCTCGGCGACATCGCCCGGCAAGGCCACTGCTTCCGGCAGAAAACGCATCTTGCTTGCGTCAAATCCATAACAGTAAAGCTCTTCCGGTGCCGTCAGAAAATTGTCTGCGCCGACGATGGCTTTTATTTGCTGAAAAGGGAGCGGCATATATGAGAGGTCCTTTCAACCGGAAAATTTCCGTTCCGAATTTGAAAAATCAGGTCATTATGGGAATTGTCCTGAAAGACGCCTGAGTGGTCAAGATAATCCTGAGAGCGGGGAGAACTTTTTGGTCTCCGATAGGCAAACCGGAAGAAAATGCCTAGTCTTCGGCGAATTTTTCCAAAAACGCCTTTCAGCTGTCGGGAATTCTGATGTTTTCGTGAAAATCATCCTGGTTTTAGATGCTTTGTTGCATTTTACATGTAATTTCGGGTAGTCTAAGCCTTTCCCAAAAATCCCCTGCCATGTACTGAAGCTATCGCCCCGGCCGCTGTTCTTTAGCCGGGAAAGGTGTCAAAGAGCCGCCTGGGGCATCGACGATCATCGTTCGCCCCTTCGGGCAGACGTAATTTTGTAACTCGAATACAGGATTGTAATTAAATCGCTGTTGAATTGGTAATCTGTTGTTGTCATCGAATCTTATCATTGCCGACACAAAGGCGATCACTCAGGATCAGTTCATGAAAAATAAAGAATTTCGTCTTGGTTGCGAAAATTTGCTTCTTTCTCCCCCTCCATGGTTCCGGTCCGCCCGGCTCGGTCTCCTTGCAAACCAAGCCTCAGTCGGGCCGGGGCTCCGTAATGTGAAAGACCTGATATGTGAAGCCGGGGGAAACCTTACCTGCATTTTTTCTCCTCAGCACGGGTTCTACTCAGAGAAGCAGGCGAATATGATCGAATCGGACGACGCACACGATCGGGAACTCGAAGTGCCGGTCGTCAGCCTCTACTCCCAAACCCGCGAGCCGTCACAGGAAGCACTGGAAAAGATCGATGTTCTCCTGATAGACCTGCAGGACGTAGGGACGCGCATTTACACTTACGCCATCACAATGGGGCTTTGCATCGAAGCCGCAGCTCGTGCCGGGGTCAAGACGGTCGTTCTCGACAGACCCAATCCGATAAATGGTACGGAAATTGAAGGAAATGTTTTGGACGCCCGGTTCCGGTCATTCGTAGGGAGATACCTGGTACCGATGCGGCACGGACTGACACTGGGGGAGTTTGCCCGGTATATCCTTTTAGAGCGCGACATTGACTGTGATTTGGAGGTTATTGCGATGGACGGTTGGAGGCGGAGTCGATATTTTGACACTCTTGGCCTCGACTGGGTCTTTCCGTCGCCGAATATGCCAACATGGGAGACGGCGCTTGTGTACCCCGGCATGGTGCTTCTCGAAGGAACAAACGTCAGCGAAGGTCGCGGGACGACCCTGCCTTTTCAGCTTTTCGGGGCGCCCTTCCTGGACCGGAAGCGAGTGCTGGGCTACCTGGAAAAGTGCGGTCTCGAGGGAGTTTTCTTCCGAGCGGTCACCTTCGAGCCGGCTTTCGACAAGTTCAAAGGGGAACCGTGTTATGGGTTCCAGATTCATATAACGGACAGAGCCGGATTCAAACCTTATCGGACTGGGCTTGCGGTGCTGCAGGCATTGAGCCGGGTGCATCCGGAGAAGTTCAGATGGCTGGAGCCGCCATATGAATACGAGAGGGAAAAATTGCCGATCGATATTCTTATCGGCAGCAGCACGGTCCGGCAGCGGGTTGAGTCGGGTGAAGGCCTGGACCGGCTCGAATCGGAATGGCGGGGAGACCTGGCTGAATTCCGGAGAAAATGCGAGCCGTGTTTTCTGTACTCGAACTAAAAAGGAGTTGGAGGAATTCCCCCAACCCCTTGTGGAACTAAGACTGCAATCGGGCTTTAGTGAAGGACCTTTCCGAGTCTGTCCCAGCGGATGTAGCTGTCGGAAGGAGTGATACTGAGTTCGCCGTCCTGGTTCCAGGACCAGTAGATGATGAAGGCTTCGCCCTTGAGGTCGTCGAATTCGACGAATTTCCAGAAACGACTGTCGTAGCTTTCATCCCTGTTGTCCCCCATAACAAACAGGTTGTTCGGGGGGACCACGATCGGCCCCATGTTATCCCGGGGACTCACGCTCGCGGGCAGTACTTTGGGGTCGCTGTGAACGGCCCAGGGTTCGTCCAGTGGTTTATCGTTGACATAAACCTTCTTGTCCTTGACCTGAACCGTATCGCCCGGGAGTCCGATGACGCGCTTGATGAAATCTTTGGACGGATCGACCGGATATTGAAAGACAACGATATCGAATCGCTTGGGGTCCTTAATGTGTAGTAATTCTTTGTTAAGAATTGGAACCTTGACGCCGTATATGAATTTATTGACAAGGATGTGGTCCCCGACAAGCAGGGTCGGTTTCATGGAACCGGAGGGTATTTTGAAAGCCTGGACAACGAAAGCACGGATAAAAAGTGCCAGCAAAACGGCGATGATAATTGCTTCTCCGTATTCGCGAACCAGACTTTTTTGCCTGGCTTTCTCATTCGGGGTATCGGCAACGTATTTCAACTTCAGCTCCTTTAAACAAGGGATTTTGAGGTAAGCTGGTATAGTAATAAGTTTCTTGCATGTTTTCAAGCGATGATGATAGATTCGCTAAATTCGGGGTAATGTCGAATGGATAACGGCGGGGATAATTTTTGACATGCTTCCTTTCTTATCGAAGAGCGGAAATCTCGTCGGTTTGGACATCGGTACGCACAGTGTAAAGCTTGTGCAGGTTCAGACCGGAAACGGCAAGCCTAAACTCGTGAGCATGGGCGTCGCTCCTCTGGACCGGGACATGTTTTCGGAGGGCAGAGTTGCACAGCCCGAGCAGATTGCAGGAGTTATTCGCCAACTTGCAGATCATCTCAAAGTAAAGCAGAAGACGGTTGCAGTTTCCGTTTCAGGCTACGATGTGATGATAAAAAAGATTGAACTTCCTACCATGACCGAGGAAGAACTTGAAACTAAGATGCACTCCGAACTCGGTCAATATATCCCCTACAATGTTGATGAAGTCGATATAGACTACCAGGTTCTGGATGTTGCAAAGGATCGTCCGAATTATATGGAGGTCCTTCTTGTTGCTGCAAAGAAGGAGTCCATAGCCGACTTCAACAGCTTATTGAAGATGGGGGGATTCGATCCATACGTAGTAGATGTAGATTTCTTTGCTCTTGGAAATGCATTCGAAGCGACATATGAATCTGGAGAAGAAATAACAGCGTTGCTTGATATAGGTGCCCACAAATCGGTTATGAACATAATCCAGAAAGGGGTACCTATCCTGACGCGCAGCATATCCATAGGGGGAAACCAGGCCACCGAAAATATCAAGGATGCGTTCAACATCTCATTCCCAGAAGCCGAGAAGGCGAAGCTGGGCGAATTCGCAGACAGGTTTCCGCGTGCGGAACTGGAGGAGGTTTTCGTATCCACCGTCAGCAACTGGGTAAACGAATGCAGCCGTGCTGTGGATTTCTACTACAACAACTATCCGGACAAGAAGATCGACAGATTGCTTCTGTGTGGAGGTTCGAGCCGGTTGCCGGAACTCGACAAGGTGTTTCAGGAAAAGATGGAAATTCCGGTAGAGATTTTCAATCCTCTTGCAAGGCTCCAGTTCGACTCCAAGCATTTCGATCCTGAATATATAGAGTATATTGGCCCTCAGATGGCCATCTCCCTTGGACTGGCTTTAAGAAAGTCGAAAGAAAAATGATACAGATAAATCTACTCCCGGTCCGTTTAAAGAAGAGACAGGAGGGCGCCAGGCAATTCCAGTCGATCTACTTCCTGACGATTGGGCTTTCATTGGCGATTATCGGCTATCTGTGGTTCTCCAAGGCGAATGAAATCGATATGCTCCAGAAAAGGCTTTCCTTCTTGCAGCAGGAAGTAGGCAAGCTGGCCAAATATGATCAGATGCTGCAGCAGCTGACCAAGAAAAAGGAACTTGTGGATAAGAAGCGCCAGCTGGTGAAGGACCTCAAAGCGGACCGCGATTCCGTCATCCGCATGCTGGCGATGCTTTCCGTCCAGGTACCGCCTGAGAAGCTGTGGTTCGAAAAATTGGCGCAAACCCAGAACACGGTGACTTTGGATGGAATTGCCCAGAGCAACGAAGCGATCGTTGAATTCATGCGCAATCTCGAGTCCTCTCCCTACGTCGAAAAAGGGAGCATCAATCTGGTTATGTCCAAGCAGTTTGCCATGAAGGAAATAAAGCTCAGGGAATTCCAGCTTACGTATCGGTACTATCCATTTTCTGAAGTCCAGAAAAGAACGAAGATGTAGCCGCCATGAAGACAAACGTATCCTTAACGGCAATTCGCGAGAAGCTGACGGCCCTCACACCTCCGCAGAAAGTGCTGCTCTTCGTCGTCACTCTGCTGGTCCTCGGGGGAGGGTTCTATTTACTGAAGTTCAACGATCAGCTCGAGACAATTGACAAATTAACCCGGAACGTCGGGGACCAGGAGAAAAAACTTGCGTCCCTGAAAGCGGCGCAGGCCAAAGTTGGCGTGCTTGAAAAAGATCTGGCTCTGGCCGAAGCGGAGCTGGCGGAGCTGGCGACCTTCCTGCCGGAACAGAAGGAAATCCCCGGGCTCCTCGAGAACGTCTCCATACTCGGGGCCAAGGTCGGCCTGGAAAACATTCTCTTTCAGCCTCAACCGGAAATGCCTCAGGATTTTTATGCGATGATCCCCGTCAAAGTGGATCTTGCAGGCTCTTATAACGATTTGGGGGTTTTTCTCGACAGCATAAGCAAGATGAACAGAATATTACGAGTGGACAGCATGACGTTGACTCGGGAAAAGCAAAAGACGGGTGGTTCGACCTTGAAAGTGAACTGTAATTTCGTGACATACCGATTCCTGGATAAACCGGTCGCGAAAGAGACGAAGAAGAAATAAATCGGGGCAAATTCTTTTATGTAGGAAAAAGCCGGAATAATAAGTCTTGTCGATAGTAGAGGTTTCATAGGGGGGCTCAAATGCTAAGGCGGGGAACTTTCTGGGAAGGCATTCTTCCTTTTGCACTGGGAATGGCATTTTTCCTGGGATGCTGTATCGATAACACCGGGATGGTTAATGCGGCCGGTAGTGAAGCGGACGTTCAATCCGCTGCGACAACCGGGACTGAACAGCCGGCCCGGAAGAAATCTTCCAGACCCTCGAGCAAAAGCAGCACCGCGAAGGCTTCCTCCCAGACGCTGCCTGATTCGGCTCCGGGTACGCCCTTGCCGGGTGCGCAAAAGAAGTATACCGGGAAACCGGTCAGTCTCGACCTCATGGATGCGGATTTGCGAAATGTACTGCGGCTGCTGGCCGATCTGACGAGCACGAACATTGTCATAGAGCCGGACGTTGCCGGAAAAGTCACCCTGAAAGTGGATCAGGTCCCCTGGGATCATGTACTCGATATGGTGCTTGCAATGAACGACCTGGGCAAGGAACAGGTCGGAAACGTGATCCGTATCGCAAAGCAGGGGAAACTTCGCCAGGAATGGCAGCAGCAGGTCGAAGCTATCCGTGCAAAGCAGGAGCTGAATGAATCGAGCAAAGATCTCGGGGAACTGGCAACCGTTTACATTCCCGTGAGTTTTGCCAAGCCCTCGGAAATTGCCTCAAAGATCACGGATTCCAAAAGCGAGCGCGGAAAAGTAGCTGTTGACGATCGCACCAGCCTGATCATCTACACGGATTATCCGGCCAGGGTCGCAAATGCAAGGCAGTTGATCTCGAGACTCGACCGTGCCACACCTCAGGTTCTTATCGAGGCCCGCATCATCACGCTCAAGAACACTGTTTCGAGAAACCTCGGGGTCAACCTCAGCTTCAGTGCAACTCACACCACTCAGAACGTATCGCCTACCCAGAATTTTGCAATCAATCCTCCAGTCTTGGGTATTCCACAGTTCGATATGACAATCGGCCAGCTCATCGGCAAGACACTGATCAACGTCGATCTGGCGGTTCAGGCGCTGGAAACGGCAAACGAAGCGCGGGTTGTGGCGGCCCCACGCGTGATGACGCTCGACAACGTGAAAGCTTCCGTAACGCAAGGACAGCAAGTACCATACCTGAAAGTATCCGACGCGATCTCAAACGTTGCGTCGACCGAATTCAAGGATGCCACTCTGGAACTCCAGGTTACGCCGCATATCACTCCGGACCGAAAGGTGAGGATGACGATCGACGCCAAGCAGGATACGGTCTCGGAAACGCTATACAATGGAGAACCGGCTATTGATACGCGCAAAGTGTCTTCCGAACTCCTGGTTGACGACGGAAACGTGATCGTCATCGGCGGCGTCATTGATAACTCTTTCTCCCATACAAAGACGGCTACCCCCGGTATCAGCAACATTCCGATTCTCGGCCGGCTGTTCAAGTCCGAAGAATCCAAGGAAGACCGGAATGAGCTGCTCATATTCATCAGCCCGAAAATCGTGGACGTGACAAAACCTGCGGATCGCAGTTAATTTTGACTTGATGAACGATAGTCGAACATGTAATACTGGCAGTACGGGGAAGCAGGGGATGAAATTTCAGGAGGGAGAGGGTAAATGGAGTGGTCTATCCGCGGGGGGAGACCAGGGCCGCTGCTATGTCTTGCTCTGGTGCTGTTAGTTGTTTCCGCTTGTTCGATGCAGAAACCATCCAACCAGTTCGATACTGCCAAAACCGACAAAAATCCGTCCGAAAGCAGGCCGGCGCAGCAGCGCGTGCAGGAGCAGGAACCTGTACGGGTGGATTATCTTACTCCAATAAAAGAAATCACAACGCCTGAGATATACGTCTACAAGGAAAAAAGGCGCTTATACGTGATCCAGTCGAATGTTCTGGTGCGCGATTATCCCGTAGGGCTCGGGTTCCATCCTTCGGGCGACAAGGAACGCGAAGGCGACGGGAGAACGCCCGAAGGCGATTTCGTGATCTGTCAGAAAAACCCTGCAAGTCGTTTCTACAAAGCTCTGGGTCTGAACTACCCGGAAAGGAAGCATGCCGAAAGGGCATTTTTTGCCGGTGTGCTTACGCCTCCCGAATTCAAGGAGATTCTTGTTGCCTCGGAACGCAAGACTACGCCTCCCTGGAATACCAAACTGGGCGGGCAGATCTTCATCCACGGCAACGGGGCTCAACGCGACTGGACCGAAGGATGTATAGCCCTCTACAACAGCGACATGGACGAGCTCTTCACCATAGCCGGAACGGGCACACCGGTACATGTGAGGCCCTAGGGCGACAGCTAGGTATTTGGGTGACAAAACAAAAGGCAGAGCAAAGGCGCTCTGCCTTTTGTTTTTTATATGACAGCCTTCCTCTCCGTTTATTCCTCAAAACCGAGCTACTCCTAAGCCGCCGCCGTATCGTGGGCCGGTGTTCCCCGGGCATATTGATTTTCGGGAACCTCGAAATTATATGAATCGGGACGAGAAAACGCCCCAAAATGGGGCTGAATTGCGGCTTCGCAAAAACAAGAAACGGCTGTTAATTCAACAGGAGGGGACAAATGCCGGAGTTCGGAAATTCGTTTTCAGGGCTGAAGAACGACAGGAAACTTACCCACGAAGAGCTGATTCGGGCAATCCGGTTCATGATAGCAGCCGAATATGAAGCGGTCCAGCTCTACATGCAGCTTGCGGAATCCACCGACAACGAACTCGCGCGCGTTGTGCTAAAGGACATTTCCGAGGAGGAAATCGTCCACGCCGGAGAGTTTCTGAGGCTCCTGCACGAACTGACGCCTGAGGAAGAAGGCTTTTACAAGAAGGGTGCCCACGAAGTCGAAGAAATGATGGAGATGATCAAAAAGGTTTGATGCCCCCGCCGAAAATGTCGACGGGGCCTTAAGTGTTTGTTCCTTACCAGTTCCGGCGGACGTGGACTCCGTTTTCGGCAAGGACTTCCTTGATTCCCTCGATGGTGTAGGTTCCGTAGTGCACCATCGAGGCGATCAGCGCCGCGTCGGCGCAACCGCGGTCGAGGACCTCCACAAGGTGTTCGGGCTTTCCGGCACCCCCTGATGCGATCACCGGAATGCGGACATTGGTCGAAATGAGCTTCGTCAGATCCAACTCATAGCCTGTCTGCGTTCCGTCGGCGTCTATGGAGTTCAGGCATATTTCGCCGGCCCCGAGCCGTTCCGCTTCCCGGGCCCACCAGAGGGCGTCGATGCCCATGTACTTGCGGCCGCCGTTGATTACGATTTCATAGCCGGAGGGTATTTTTTCCGAGACGCCGACTTTCTTCACGTCCATTCCGAGCACGACACACTGGCTGCCAAAGGCTTCCGCCCCCTGCCTGATTATGTCCGGATTGAGAACGGCCGCCGAATTGACGCTCACCTTCTCGGCACCGGCAAGCAGCACGTCCCGCATGTCTTCAAGGGTTCTAATCCCTCCGCCGACGGAGAACGGGATGAAGATTGTCTCGGCCACGCGCCTGACCACGTCCAACATGATCGGGCGGCGGTCGCTCGAAGCCGTGATGTCGTAGAAGACTATTTCGTCGGCGCCCTGCTCGTAATAGAAACGTCCCATTTCGACCGGATCGCCGATATCTATGTTGTCCTTGAACTTGATCCCCTTGGTGGTCCTTCCGTCGCGAACGTCAAGGCAAGGAATTATTCTTTTGCTCAGCATTCAGGGCTCCCGTTAAAGGTTCCATCCCAGTTGCAGAAATCCCTCAGGAGCTGCAGCCCCGGCTTTCCGCTCTTTTCAGGATGAAATTGCACGGCCGCCAGGTTTTTGTATGCCACGGCGGAAGTGAATGTGATTCCATATTCGGTCGCGCCCACCGTCAGTTCCTCTTTTGCCGGGTGCGGGTAGTAGCTGTGAACGAAGTAGAACTCACTTCCGACAGAAATATTGCGAAAAATGGGGTGATCCTTTGAAAACCGGACGGCGTTCCACCCCATGTGGGGAATCTTCAAAGGGCTGCCGCTTTCGGAAGAGATTCCATCCGGAAAACGCCGGACTTCGCCGGGAAGAATGCCGAGACAGGGAGTCAGATTCTCGTGGCTGAAATCGAAAAGCACCTGGAGACCTACGCAGATTCCCAGGATTGGAATACCGGCCGAGAAGAGTTCGTGGAGGAGGCCGTCCAACCCCAGTTCCCTAAGGCTTTCCATTGACTTTCCGGCTGCCCCTACTCCGGGAAAGATGACACGGTCGGCCGAGCGGATTTCGTCGTGCGAATTCGTAACGCGGCAGGGAAAGCCGAGGTTGTTCAACGCACGCTCCACGCTGGTGAGGTTACCCGCTTTGTAGTCCAGAATGGCAATCACGCCGGTCAGCTCCTTTGATGAAAAATGAATTCATGAGTAAATATCCCATCCTTGTTTCAAGGGGAAGAGGAAAAGCGGTCGGATTTACCGAGAGGGGGGCGGTGCAGGCGAACGATGATTGGGGCAGTGCCGTATCCGCGTGACGAATTCCGTTGTATCGGATAATCTTTGACCGGGGACCGGTTTGCGCCGTCGCCATCAAAAGATCGTCTCGTTGCAAATGACGGCCTTTGAAATTATAGTTAATTGATGTTGTTATGAGAATAACAAGATTGAATCTAAAATTTCGGAAGGATATCCAATGTCGGATGAACCTCCAAATTTTCCTGATCAGGAAACTCTCGAAAAAGAACTCAGCGAGTATCTGTCGAAAAAATATGGATATCGGATCAAGGTGATTTCGCCCATGATGTCGGCACAGACCAGGGAAACCCCCGAGAGCGGCAGCAAGAAGGCCGGAGGAATCGAAAATATCAAATTCGATATGAAACCGGAGCAACTGGAAGAGTACCTGAACCAGTACGTCATCCGGCAGGATGAGCCGAAGGCGATTCTGGCCACGAAAATATGTACACACTACAACCGAATCAAGTACCTCCAGAAGAGGGCAAAACTCGGCAGCGAGCCGATGGTCGGAAGGATTAAGAACAACATTCTTCTGGTTGGTCCGACTGGGGTCGGAAAGACATACCTGGTCAAGCTCATAGCACAGAAACTCGGCGTACCGTTCGTGAAGGGGGATGCCACCAAGTTCAGCGAAACAGGTTACGTCGGGGGCGATGTGGAGGACCTCGTCCGTGAACTGGTGGTACAGGCCGACGACGACATCGAACTTGCGGAGCACGGAATCATCTACATCGATGAGATCGACAAAATTGCGTCGTCTCAGCACCTTATCGGTCCGGATGTCTCCCGCACCGGCGTGCAGCGTGCTCTGCTGAAGCCGATGGAGGAAACGGAGGTGGACCTCAGGGTCCCGCACGATCCGGTTTCCCAGATTCAGGCCATCGAGCAGTACAGAAAGACGGGGAAGCGGGATAAGCGCACAGTCAATACGAAAAACATTCTGTTCATAATGAGCGGCGCATTTAACGGACTTGCCGAAATCGTGAAAAAACGCCTCCAGAAACAGGAGATCGGTTTTGGCGCGCAAATTCACAGCCGCGACAACGATTTCCGCTTCCTCAGGCATGTCAAGGCGGAAGACCTGATCCAGTTCGGGTTTGAAAGTGAGTTCATCGGCCGGATTCCCGTTGTTGCGGTCCTGGAGCCTCTTGAAATCGACGACCTTTTCCAGATTCTCAAGAATCCCAAAAACCCGATTATTGTCGGGAAGAAGGAAGATTTCCGGAGTTACGGGATAGACATCCGGTTCGAAGATGATGCCTTGCATATTCTCGCGGAAAGAGCCTACCCGGAAAAGACCGGTGCGCGCGGTCTGGTGAGCGTACTGGAAAGAGTAATTCTTCCTTTCGAGAAGAAGCTTCCTTCTTCGAGGATCAAACACTTCGCCATCACGCGGGAGATTGTGGAGAGTCCAGAAGGCGAACTCGAACGCCTGCTCGTGCCCGATGGCGATGTGGTTAATTCCGAGGCTTACGATCGCCTGGTTCGGGAGGAAAAGGACGCTGTCCGGGCTGAAATTGCTCAGCTCCGGAAGAGGTACACGGACACCCACCCGCTCGTCTTCACCCCGGAGAGGTTTGAACTTGCGATAGACCGGTACCTGGAAACTGGCATCCGGGCCGAGGCTGTTTTCGATGAATTGCTCTCTCTTTACAACCAGGTAAGGATGTTTGAGGCTGATTTTTACGAGAAGCACGGTTTCAAGATCCATTTCAGCGAGGATGCCCTCAACGAGATCCTCCTGGAAGCAATGGAGGAGGGCGGAAGTGCTTCAGAGATCTGTGAGAGGATTTCCGTGGACTATGACTACGGATTTCGATTGATTGCGGACCGGAGCGGACAGACGCAATTTATCCTGCCCAGGGAAGCGGTAACCAGCCATCAGAAGTATCTGGACGAACTGATCCGGGAAAGCTACAGACAGTTTCCTCTTCGCCCCGGCGAATTCCAGAAAGAGATCAAATAGGAATAGAATCGCAGGATTCCCCACCGGGTTGGCGAACGACTCGCAAGCCCAGTGTCGTCATTCCGGCCCTTCTCTTCGATCAGGACAAGTTCACACCGGAATCAAGGCTTTGGGGGTTAAGCTCCCCTCAGCCTTGCACGGTAGAGGATCGCGCCCAAATTCGTGCCCAGCACCAGGAAGATCAGCACCAGGGCCGTGCCGTACTGAATCGGCCGGGTCAGGTCTATTTGCGTACCGGCGGTGGCAAGGACGTAAATATGATACGGAAGTGCCATTACCTGGTCGAAGGGAGTCTGGGGCAGGTGGGGGATGAAATAAACAGCGGCCGTGAACATGATGGCGGCTGTTTCTCCGGCGGCCCTGCTTACGCCCAGAATTGCGCCGGTAAGGATCCCGGGGAGGGCGGCGGGCAGAACCACCCTGTAGATCGTCTGCCACTGGCTTGCCCCAAGGGCCAGGGAAGCTTCCCTGTAGCCGGCCGGGACAGATGCGAGGGCTTCTTCGGCAGTGCCGATGAGTATGGGCAGGATGAGCGCGCCAAGCGTGAGGACTCCGGAAAGAATGCAGACACCGAGCTTGCACCAGGTTACGAAGAAAGCCAGGCCGAAGAGTCCGAAAACAATTGAAGGAACTCCTGCCAGGTTGCTCACTCCGAACTTGATGGCTCGCACCGTAAACCCAGGCCGGGCGTATTCGTGGAGATAGATCGCCGAGGCTGTCCCGAGCGGGAGCGCGACCGCCATTGCGCCGACGCTGAGGATTATGGTTCCGATGATGCAGGGGAGAATGCCTCCCTGCGTCATGGAATTGGTGGGCGGCTGCGTGAGAAAGCCGAACGTTATGGAACTCCAGCCATTTTTGATCAGAAAAACCAGAATTATCGCAAGCGCCAGGCCGTTGACAAGCGTGGCGGCTCGAAGGACCAGGAACACGCTTCTCTGGTTCCAGATCCGCAGGTACAAACGGCCGGTCCGACCATCCAATTCTCTCAGCGGGGTCTCCTCAACGGCCTCTTTTGCCTGCGTAAGATTGTTCATGTCCGCGGAGGTCATAATGTGGCTGCTCCGACTTGCTTGTGCTTGTTCGAGATGTACGCCGCGATGAGGTTGAATCCCATCGTGAACAGGAAAAGAACGACCCCCAGCGCGAAAAGTGCGCGATAGTGGTCCCCGCGGAAAGGCGCTTCCGCCATTTCTGCCGCGATGCTTGCGGGGATGGGCCTCACCGGGTCGAAAAGCGACGTGGGCACCATGGCTGCACCTCCCGCAACCATCAGCACGACCATGGTTTCCCCGATCGACCTGGAGATCCCGAGAATCGTCGCCGTGCTGATGCCGGAAAGCGATGCCGGTAAAATGACGCGGAGGATGGTTTCCCAGTGGGTTGCTCCCAGCGCGAGCGATCCCTCCTTGAGGTCTTTGGGCACGCTGTGTATGGCGTCTTCGGAAATGGTACAGATGGTCGGAACAGACATGAAAGCGAGCATCAGCGCGGCATTGAAAAGGTTGAGGCCCGTCGGCAGATCGAAAGTCTCCTGGAGGAAGGGTCCGACGACGACCATTCCGAAAAATCCGATCACCACGGAAGGCAGGGCGGCAAGCAGTTCGACTATGGGCTTTGCAATATCGCGGACTCGGAGAGATGCTATTTCCGCCATGTAGATAGCCGTCATGATGCCAAGCGGAGCGGAGATGGCGGTCGACAGGAAAGTGACGGCGATCGATGCGACCAGCAGCGGAAAAGTCCCGAAGGAGGCCGGATTGGAGGTGGGGTACCACTCATCTCCGAGAAGAAACTCGGCAAGGGAGACTTTCCTCAGTACCGGGATACCCTCAACGAACAGAAAAAGAAGGATAGCCGCCAATATGAGCAAAGAAACGAGAGCCGTCAGGAAAAGGACGAATCGAATCGCCTGATTTTTCCTGCGGCTCCCCAAAAAACCTGTCGGCTCCGGGACATCCTCCATGGAGGTGGAAGGAGTTGATTCCCCAATCTCCGGGGCCGGATCCATCGTACTAATAAAGCGGAACAAATCCCGCCTCCTTTACGAGTTTCTGGCCACGTTGCGGGAGCAGAACAAAATTGATGAAGTTCAGAGTCTCGCCCGTCGGCCAACCTCTGGTGAACATAAACAGCGGACGCGCGATCGGGTAGGTGCCGTTGAGAGTGGTTTCTTCCGTTCCGCGAATTCCGTTTACCGTAACGGGCTTGACGGTCTGGTTCACATAGCCGAGGCCGATGTAGCCGATTGCGAATTTATTGGTCGATACGGCCTGCACGATCGCGCCGTTCGAAGCCTGAAGCATGGCGGCCGGGGATACGCGTTCCTTCTTCATTACCTTTTCTTCCCAAACCTCATAGGTCCCCGAGGAAGTGTCGCGCGAGATAACGACGATCTTCAGGTCGGGTCCGCCCAGGTCTTTCCAGTTCTTGATTTCCCCTTTGTAGATTCCCTTGAGCTGATCGAGGGTAAGATTGTTTACGGGATTACTCGGGTGAACGACGGGTACGATGCAGTCATAGCCGATTGCGAACGGAACCGGGTACGCACCTTTCTCCACTGCCTGTTTCACTTCATCATCCTTGATGAACCGGGAGCTGTTGCCGATTTCAACGGTCCCGTCGATAATGGCCTTTATGCCATTCCCGGAACCTCCGCCCGAAACGGCGATCGCGAGCTCCGGATGCTCTTTCATATAGGCTTCGGCGACCTTCTGGGCTATGGGCAGAACCGTTGTCGAACCATCGAGCCGGAGATTGCCCGCAACGGCCAAAGAAGCTCCGGACAGCAGAAGAGTAAGCGCACAAGTAATAATTCCGAAACGTTTCATTGCATCTCCTTGCTTGAGTTGGATTGGATGATCCCGGTTGATTTCGTTTCGGTATAATCATGTTTTGTTACAGTTGCGTTACAGGTTTGCTGATTTCGTGTGAAGAAGCGGAGAGCGCGCCATAAAGCCGGTCAACAGTGGAAGCTGCTCTTGCTGGTTCGGAAGCCGCGAACATCTCATAAAAGCATTTGCTCAGTTCACTGCTCACGGTTCACTGTCCACCGTGCCCACTCCGGTGGGCACAAATTTCCCCCTTTTTTCTGCCCATCGCTGGTTAAATAATTAAATTATTTCTGGTTGCTGATTGTCGGGGACAGTTCTCTTCCGCCGCCCGTTGAGGGCGGCCCGCATTTTGACTCTCCGGAAGGTCTGTAATGAATGATGTAGTGCGGCGGCTCCCTGTAGGCGCCGAATTTCAGCCTGAGGGCGTTCATTTTCGGGTTTGGGCTCCCAGGCGGACTGAAGTTCAGGCAGTGTTGGAGCGGGAAATCGGGGCAGGCCAGAGTAAGCCTGTGCTCTCCTTCCATCTGGAACAGGAACCCGGGGGGTATTTTTCAGGATTTTCAACGGACGCCGGAGAAGGCTCTCTCTACCGCTTCAGACTGGACCGGGAAGAGGCGCTCTTTCCCGATCCTGCTTCCCGGTTCCAGCCTTTCGGACCGCTGGGACCTTCTCAGGTGGTTAACCCGAACCGTTTTGCCTGGACTGACGGCGGCTGGGAAGGGAAGGCACTCCACGGCCAGATCTTCTATGAGATGCATATCGGCACCTTTACCCGGGAAGGGACCTATGCCGCGGCGATGAACTACTTTGAGTACCTTGCGGACACAGGTATAACCATAATCCAGCTAATGCCGCTGGCGGATTTCCCGGGTTGTTTCGGATGGGGCTACGACGGTGTGGACATCTATGCTCCCACCCGGCTTTACGGTTCCCCGGACGATCTGCGCATGTTCGTCGATCGAGCACACGGATACGGCCTTGGAGTGATCCTGGACGTTGTCTACAATCATCTTGGGCCTGTCGGAAACTTCCTCAAGGCATATTCCCTGGACTACTTCAGTGACAAGCACGAGACAGAGTGGGGTGATGCCTTGAATTTCGACGGGAGAGCGTCAGGGCCGGTCCGGGAGTTCATCGCCTGCAATGCCGCCTACTGGATACGCGAGTTCCACTTCGACGGTCTGCGTCTGGATGCGACGCAATCCATTTTCGACGAATCCGCCGAACACATCTTGGCCGAAATCAATCGCAAATCCAGAGATGCGGCCGGGGACCGATCGATAGTAATAATTGCGGAAAACGAACCGCAGGATTCGACGCTCATCAGGTCTGCATCCCTGGGAGGCTTTGGCCTGGATGCTCTGCTGAACGATGATTTTCACCATACGGCAATGGTGGCCATTTCGGGCAGAAACGAAGCATACTATTCCGACTATCTCGGTACCCCCCAGGAACTGGTATCATCGGTCAAATGGGGTTTCCTCTACCAGGGGCAGTTCTACACCTGGCAAAACAAGCGGAGAGGCAGCCATGCCTTCGATATTGTCCCGGAGAAATTCGTAAATTTCCTTCAGAACCACGATCAGGTCGCAAACAGCCCGCGGGGTGAAAGATGTCTCACTCTGACCAGCCAGGCAAGATACAGGGCTCTGACGGCTCTTCTTTTCCTTACTCCTGCTACTCCGCTGCTGTTTCAAGGCCAGGAATTCTGTGCTTCGAGCCCTTTTCTCTATTTTGCCGATCACGAGGGAGAAATGGCCAGGATCGTCAATGAGGGAAGGGCCGATTTCCTGAAGCAATTCCAAAGCCTCAGGAGTCCGGACATTCAGAAGGAGTTCCCGGACCCTTCGGACCCGAAAACCTTCGAACGTTCGAAGCTTGATCATTCGGAGCTGGAAAAGAATCGTCCGATCTACCTTTTACATCTCGACCTGCTGAAGCTGCGAAGAGAGGACTCGGTATTCAGTGCGCAGCGATGCGACTGGATGCACGGAGCTGTTTTGGGGCAGGAAGCTTTTCTGTTGCGTTTCTTCGGGGGCGAGAACGGTGACCGGCTGATTCTCGTTAACCTGGGCAGAGATCTGGGGATGGCTCCGGCTCCCGAGCCCCTGCTGTCGCCCCCGGACGGTTCGCACTGGGAGGTCCTGTGGTCGAGCGAGGCGGCCTGCTACGGCGGGAGCGGCACGCCGCGGATCGAAGACGGCGGCCGGTGGCACATACCCGGTCACTCCACTATTGTCATGGCTCCCAAGAAGGTTGTGAGAGCACAATATGCCTGAAACCAGCGCTACAAGAATTTCGCGTTTTCCCATCATCACGAGCATTCCATTCAGCAGCACGGATGAAGACAGGGAAAATCTCATCCGTCGAGAGTGGCTCGTGGCGAACGGTCTCGGCGGGTACGCCTCATCGACCATTGCCGGCGTTTGCACACGCAAGTACCACGGACTCCTGATCGCGGGACTGCCGTCTCCGCAGGGCCGCGTCGTAATGCTCACCAGCGTGGCCGAGGAACTTCGGTTCCGGGACGGCAGCACCGTGCAACTGGGCGGCGAAGAACGATGCGAAGGAGGTCTTTGTATCTGGGGCGCCGGTTATCTCAGGGAATTCCGGCTCGAAATGGGCCTTCCCGTCTGGCGGTATGAGATCGGTGAGTACCGGATAGAAAAACGAATCATTCTCCCGCACATGCAGAACTCCGTCTACATCAGCTACAAGCTGGTTTCGGGAGACGAACCCGTCCGCCTGCGACTGAGACCCTACATGAATTTCAGGGAATTGCACGCTGAGGTGAGCGTCCGGAAGGCCAGGGATTACACGGTGCAGGCGAGCGCGGACAGGTTCGAAATCAAAGCCGGCGGATTCAACCCGGTCTTGAAGCTTTATCTCCATGCGGAGGACCGGTCTTTCAACCTGAGCGGAGGGGAAACGATCGACGCGTTCTATCGCGTCGAACATGCGCGCTGCTATGAGGCCGTAGGGGTGCTCTGGACTCCCGGGTATTTCCGGCTGAACCTGACCCGCAGCAGGGATGCCACGCTCATTGGTTCAACGGAACCCTGGGAAGTGATCGATGCTCTGAAGCCCCACGAGGCGCAAAAAGCGGAAATCGATCGCCGAAAGCGCCTGATGGTTTCCGCGCTCCCTGAAGTTCAGACCGGACCGGTCTCCGAGCTTGTCCTGACGGCCGATTCGTTCATTATCGCTCCGCTTACGCGAACTGCCGACGTGGCACGGGCCCATGCGGCCGGAGCGGAGGTCCGTTCGGTAATCGCCGGCTATCACTGGTTTACCGATTGGGGCAGGGACACGATGATCGGCATGGAAGGGCTCCTGCTGGATACCGGACGAACGACCGAGGCAGCCTATGTGCTCAGGACATTTGTTCACTACATAAAGGACGGCCTC
Organism: Pseudomonadota bacterium; assembly: GCA_023416335.1. The sequence goes on from JAEZHY010000041.1 coordinate 86,666, forward strand.
GTCCCGAATATGTTTCCCGAGGGGCACGCCGAAGGCCTTTACCACACCCTGGATGCCACCCTGTGGTTCTTCCATGCGGTCGCGCGTTACATGCATTTTACGGGTGACGACCTCACGCTCCGCGAACTGCTCCCGCGACTGATCGATGTAATCGAGTACCATGTCAATGGGACCCGGTTCGGAATCGGCATGGATCCGGAGGACGGATTGCTCCGCGGAGGAGCCATCGGCTATCAGCTAACGTGGATGGACGCCAAGGTCGGAGACTGGGTGGTTACTCCCAGGCGGGGCAAGCCCGTCGAGATCAACGCCTTGTGGTTCAATGCGCTGCGCTTGATGGGGGAATGGGTCCGAAACATAGAAGGGCCCGGTGCTGCTCGAAAATACTCGGAAATGGCCGACCGGGTTTTCGAATCCTTCAACCGCCGCTTCTGGTTTGAGGAGGGCGGTTATCTATACGACGTTGTCGACGGGGAGCAGGGAGACGACCCGCTTTTTCGTCCCAATCAGCTTTTTGCCATTGCACTGCCTCATCCTGTCCTGAGTGAGGACCGCTGGGAAGAGGTGGTCCGGAAGGTCCGGGAAAAACTGCTGACCCCGTTCGGGTTGCGGACGCTTGCACCAGGCAGCCCCGACTACAAACTGCGCTATCACGGAGATGTATGCACGCGGGACGCCGCCTACCATCAGGGGACAGTATGGCCCTGGCTGATCGGCCCCTTTGTCGATGCCTGGATGCGCGTGCACCCGGAGGATAAATCGGGGGCGCGTGGATTTCTCAGCGGGTTACTCTCCCACCTGGGAGAGTTCTGCGTCGGTTCGATCAACGAAGTCTTCGACGCCGAGTCGCCATTCAGTCCGGAAGGATGCATTTCTCAGGCGTGGAGCGTTGCAGAGGTGATAAGGGCCTGGGTGAAGACGGCGGGAGATGCTCATTAAAACAAAAAAGGGTTCCTTACAAGGAGCCCTTTTTTACTACCTCGCTTCCGGAACGGCTGTTTATTGTCCGGACCTCTTGAAAATGCAGGACGCCCAAAGCCTTCGCATATCGTTGTCGTGACAGTAGCCGCAAGTCTTCACCTTCCAGGATTCGCTTGCCTTGCTGTTCAAGTAATTTGAAAAGTCCTGGTCAAAAGAACTCGCATCCGCGCTGAATGTTTCAAACTTGTATTGGTCCTCCATGGAGAAAAACTCCTTTTTGTAAATTATCTCATCATTTTAAATTAATTTGGCAAAGTCCTTTGTCAACGGCTGAGAAAGCCGTTCGGGCTGTCGGGCAATTGTTTCCGGCTGCTGCGCAGTTCCAATCCGCATTCTTTCCATTGCCTCACCGGGAAATTACTGCTGCAATAGAAAGATTTTCCCCAATTATTTGCAACGGTGTTGTGATATTTATAATCGCGGAATAGATATTCGATGGATTTTGCGACACTTTTATCTTGAGATTTCAAGCTATTCGAAATAAGAGTGCAAACATTGTTTTTATTATTGTGAACAAGCGTATTCATTGCTAAACTTGCGCGCACCGGCGATCTGAAAAATAGTGGCGGTTTCTGACGAGTTTTTTCGGCCGGTAATGCGCATGTACGCGGGTAGGGAGATATGGCTGCCCGGCCGTCTCCGATCGTCTTGGGGGGATTTGCCCGGATAGGTGCATAGTCGGGTGATATCCGCGTTTTATAAGTTCTACTGTATGGCTCTGTTCTACCTGTTTTTTTCGTCATCCTGACGGAAAACGCGGGTGGAATGGAATTCTCCCGGTTCCGCGGGCAGCCTGAGGGGGCTGGATTATTTCGCGGCCGGGAGTACAGGTATTTTAAGTTGCTCCGACTCTGGGCTGAGCCATAGAACGAGTCGGGGTGATGTGATTTCCTGGAGGGGGAAAGTCCATGGCGGAATTAAAATGTCTCATGGCGCTGGTATTTCTGCGCCTTTCCTTCCCTGTACTCACAAAAAACGGAAAACAATTCAACCTTTTAAAACTCCCGGCCCTCTGCAGTGCTCTGCTGCTCGCTGCCGGGTGCTCTCATCAGGCCGTGACGGCTTCAAAACCCGCAAAACCGGTGGAAACGGCCGTGCAGGTCGCGCCTCCCGCGGCGGCATCCCCGAAATGGGAATTGCCAATCCCGGAACATCCCTCCGTGGATGCCTGGGTGAAGCGTTTTTCCGGGCGGGACCACAAGGGTTTTCAGACTCAGCTCGACCGCGCCTGTTATTACACAAAACCGGCGCAGAGAATTTTCGAACAAAGGGGGCTTCCGAGGGACCTGATGTTCGTCGCTTTGGTGGAGAGCGGATTCGTGCCGAATGCACGATCTCACGCCAATGCGGTCGGTATGTGGCAGATCGTGTCCAAAACGGGAAACCGGTTCGGCCTCGAGCAGACCAGGTGGGTCGATGAAAGGAAGCATCCGTTGAAGTCGGCCGACGCTGCCGCCAAATATCTCTCTCTCCTCTACGACCAGTTCCAGTCCTGGCCGTTAGCGCTTGCCGCGTACAATGCCGGTGAAAACGCAGTGCAGAGGGAACTGGACAGGAGCGGCGCCAAGACCTTCTGGGAACTGCAGGAGCGCGGGTATCTGCCTGCCGAGACACGCGATTACGTGCCCAAGGTCATCGCGGCTGTAAAAATAGCGCGGAGTCCGCAGCGATACGGGTTCCGGTTCGATCCGAACTATTATGTCCAGAAGCATGAGACGGTATCTATTCCCGGAGGGGTAAAGCTGTCCTGGCTGGGGAAGCAGACAGGCATTTCCGAGGAGACCCTTCGGAACTGCAATCCGGAGTTAAACCAGTCCGTCACGCCGCCGGGTTGTTCCGAATATGAACTTTGTGTGCCTGTGGGAAGCTGTGAAGAGGTCCTGGCGGCCCTGACCAAACACCCGCAGCAGGAACAGAAGCCCGAACGGAAGGTGACCGCTGCCGCAGCACCTGCCCCTGCTCCGGTCCAGCAGGCTCCGCGGAAACAGGCATTGGCATCCTACAGGGTAAAGCCGGGTGATACGTGGACAGGCCTGGCGCGGCAGAATCAGATGTCTGTAAGCGAATTGGCTTCCCTCAACGGGGCGAGTCCATCCCGGCCCCTCAAGACGGGCCAGACTGTAAAGCTGCCTGTGAAGGAAACGGTCAAGGTGGCGGCAGCAGTGACCAACGCCCGTCCAAGAAATGGAAATGAAAAAATCACGGCGGTAGCGACCTCAACCACCAATATCCGTCAGAAGCGGGGCAATGAGAAGATCGCAGCAGTTGCGCCGAACCGGAAAAATGCTCCGGAAACGAAACAACAGAAACAGATGCAGTATATGGTACGCCAGGGCGATTCGCTCAGCACGGTTGCCGACAAGTTCAACATTCAGCTGAAGACGCTTTGCGCCATGAACAGGGTAAACCCTAATCAGAAGCTCATCCCCGGCACCGTACTGACGGTAAGCATGCCGCAGCAGGAAAGTGTGAAGATGGCGAAGAAGAAGGGCAATTAGGCTTCCGTAAAGATACGCATGGTCACTCGAAAGCCGGGATACCGAATATCGGGTCCCGGCTTTTTTTGTCCCTGCGGCGCCGTAGGCCCTTAGGTCCGCCCGCGGCATTTCCGCAAGGTTATACGTATAATTGCCGCTTAATGGCGAGGTTTCTTCCTCACGGTCTCCGGAGTATGGAACCCCGGCCGGCATTCCGGGTCGTGCGGGAGGCTGCCTCGGCTCGATCGGAGGAAGGCAAACGGAGTCACGTGGAGGAAGTTGGAGACCCGGGCAGTGTAGATGTCCGCATAGTTTTCGACCTGCCTTGCCAGATTGCTTTTGTCGATCCCGGTTCTCATCAGCATGCCCCAGTTCGGATTGAGGAGCTGCCCGGCAGCCTGCGCCACGGGGGCTATCCTGGAATCCAGCTCTTCGGTCCTCGCGTGCAGGTCCGACATTTTTTGCTGAAGGACCTTCGGTTTAACATGCTCATGCGGACCGTATCGCTGTTGCGTACGCTGGGCTGCAAGCCTCAGCGAGCAGTATTCCGATTCCATCTGCTGCTTTTCAGCCATGAGGCCGTCGAGTCTGGCCTGCTCCGACAGGAACCCGTCCGCGAAGGCGATTTCATCTTCCAGTTCCCGGATTATGAGTGCGGTCCGCCACCGTGAAATGCTCTTTACGATATTCACGTCGGTGAAGATATGGTCCCCCACGTACATGAGTTCTTCGCCGGTGAGCCCCAGGCTCTCCTCCAGGAGGTGCGCATTTCCTCCGAGGTATACGTGCCCGGGCTCCATCGGCCCGCGGTGTTCCCGAAGCAGCCCTTCGGTTTCGACGACTTCGAACGCGGGCATGCGATGGATGAAAAAGTCGGGCTTCCTCGCGCGAATTATCGCAACATCGAAAAGATCCCTCCACCGGAAAGGCTTCGGCAGGAAGGGGTCGAATGCATACGTGAGTATCGGGTCGACATAGGACCATTCCGAATTGGTTATGAGCAGGATCTTCTTTCCTGCTTTTTTTTGATCGAGCAGAGCGAGAGGGGTTTCCTTGTCGAGTTCGACAAACCGGTCCGGGTCCGCGAGGATCTCCGCTTTGAGCTTCCCTTCCATGTGGGCTTCATCCACAGCATGCCGAACGCGCCGGAACAGGTCCTCGTATCCCGTGCAGCCGCGCAGTCTGCCCTCATCGAACAACTCGACGAGCTGCATGAACATGCAGGCTTCCGAAATGGAAAAAAGGGTATTGAGAAAATACCAGCGCCCTTCGGCGAGGTCCACCAGCGTGCGCTGATACATCTTGCGAAAATCTTCGAATTCGAGCGGACGTGTCCCGTGATAGGCACGCTTGATGTAGCCGAACCTGTTCGCTTTGACCACGTTTCCGAGTTCGGTATCTATGACCAGGCCCCGCATGACGAGTTCCGCATCGAAGGCGAGATCGTCCATCGGCCAGCCGGTCCGGCTTAGACCCTCTTTGATGTAAGAATAGGCACGCTGTTCCCACGACTTCATCCTGTAATGGACGAGCGTGTAGTCCATATCGTAACCGATTGCCCTGATTGCATTCAGGTTGAGCGTGCGGTTGCAGAAAACCCCGCGGATATCGCTATTGCATTGCATGTTGTTGCATTGTCCGTTCATTTTGGTTGTCATAACAAGAATATGTTTATCCAAAGGTAAGTGTCTGATATCAGCCCGCATTAAAATATCCCGAGCATGGTGGAAAACAAGACCTCGACCCGATACAATTTATTGTATCACAAGGTGGGCGATTCCTTGTAGTATCGTAAGCGACGGTCGGCGCGGGGCTTTATATCGATGGGAACAGTCGCGGAAATCGCTCGATTGCACTCGAATTGTTTACCCTTATTTTGATTGGCATCAGTCGAGAAAACCATTAACCCCAACCCAGGTTGGACGATGAATCCTTCTCATAAAAAATATGTATGCATTCATGGACATTTCTATCAGCCTCCACGCGAAAATCCCTGGCTGGAAGAG
>JAEZHY010000174.1 GCA_023416335.1 Pseudomonadota bacterium
TCCTGGAGCAGAATCTGGTCGATTCTGATGCCGATTTCGTCCCCTGGAACCGGCTTACCTTCCACCAGATGATTTTCGAGAATCTTTTTGGTCAAGTTCTTCTTTGGCATACCTCTTCTCCATGAAAAGTGTTCGCTGATATGTAGAGACCGTTCCCTGGAGCGCAGGTAAATCTACAGGCAGAACTCGAAGTTCACAATTCAACGAAACCCGCATATTGGGGGGGATATTTCGGGTATTCAAACATCCGAAGGTGAGTAGCTGGAATTCTGTGAAAGGTAGAACGAAGGTGCTTTCGGCGGGGGAGTCCCCAAGTTGAAAAGTTGCACTTAAAAAAGAAGGAGAAAATTAGTGCCGGATGGAAAGGCTGTGAAATTCTCCGTGCCCGAATCAAAGACCGTTGTGAATATCTCTCCTCATATTTCCACAGTGAAAATATGGCGGATGAAATCTCATCCCGCTGGAACATTGACAATCACGCCGCAGTAAATAATTTAGCATCAAATTAAAAGCGCCAAATAATCAAAACCTCCCAACCACAGTTTCACTCGCTTATCTCTTAAGGCCGGGCGTTCCTGCAACGATCTCCGGTCACGGCAGCCAACTTTCAGACCTCTGGTAAGTGCGGTATGTAACCGAGTTTGGCGGAGCTGTGTCATGGAAACGGATGCATGCTGTTTAATTCGTATATCTATATCTTTATATTTTTCCCGTTAACCCTGCTGGCCGGTACCGTCCTTGGCCAATTGCGTAAGGCGTCGTTCAAAGCCGCCCTGGTGGTGGTTTCCGTTGTTTTTTACGGTTGGATGGACATCAAATGGCTTCCCCTGTTTTCGGCCTCGATGGTGCTCAACTTCCTGATTGCAGGCCTGCTTGCTTCGAGGGCAAACAAAAGGCCGGTTCTGATTGCCGGCATTGCCGCCAATGTTGCCTTCCTCCTCCTCTTCAAGTACACGAACTGGATAATCTCAAACCTCAACTACGCGCTCGATTGGGAACTGAGCCCGCTGAACCTCGTTTTTCCGGCGGGTATAAGTTTCTATACTTTCACACAGATTTCCTACCTGGTCGATCTTTACAGGGGAGAAGCAGAAAAGACCGGTCTTTTGGACTATGCGCTATTTGTTTCATTCTTTCCGAAGGTGATGCAGGGACCGATTGCAAGGTATAAGGAAATCGCTCCTCAACTCGGCCAAGCCGGGAATTTCAAGCTCGATCACAGGAATATTGCCGAAGGGCTGCTGCTTTTTTCCATCGGGCTTTTCAAAAAGGTCATCATAGCCGATACTCTGGCAGGACCGGTTGGTACGGCATTCGATGTGGCCCAGTCTCTCGATTTCGTTGAATCCTGGGTGGCGGTGCTTGCCTATACCTTCCAGATTTATTTCGACTTCAGCGGATACACGGACATGGCGCTCGGGTCCGCGCTCATGCTCAATGTTCACCTGCCGGTGAACTTCCTGTCTCCCTACAAATCGAGAAATCTCCAGGAATTCTGGCAGAAATGGCACATTACCCTGGGGGCATTTCTGCGGGATTTTCTTTACAAGCCTCTGGGCGGCAGCAGAAACGGTCTGCCGAACACATGCAGGAATCTCGTCATTACCTTCCTGATCGCAGGCATGTGGCATGGTGCCGGCTGGAATTTCATCCTGTGGGGACTTATGCACGGGATTGGTCTGGCAATCCACCGTGTCTGGAAGTTGACCCGGATCCGGCTGCCGTATGTGCTGAGCTGGGCCGTGACTTTCCTGTTCGTATGTTTTTCGTGGATCTTTTTCAGGGCACAGGCATGGACCGACGCAATCAAAGTCCTTAAGGGGTGCCTGGGGCTGTCCGGGATTGTCCTTCCTTCCGAATTCTCCTCGCGGCTTTCATTCCTCAAAATCTTCGGAGTGAACTTCGATGTGTTTCTGTCCAACATCGGGCTGCACAGACGGGAGTTCTTCGAATTGCTGCTTTATCTGACAATGGCTGCGGTTCTTTCCTTTTTTGCATCTAACTCCATCCAGATAACCCGGTCGTTTTCGGGACGAATCAGGAGCAGCGTTTTTGCGAGCATTCTGATTGTCTGTTCCATCCTCAATATGCACAAACCGACCGGGTTCCTCTACTTCAGTTTCTGACCAATGAACCCATTCAAAAAATGGACAATTGTTTTTCTGAGCTGCACAGGCTGCCTCCTTGTGGCTGTGACCTTCGTCAACCTCATCGTTGACCCGGTTCGGGTCTTCAGCTCGGACTACGACAAGAGCGCGAACGCGTTGCGGGCCAGCTCGCCGGAATTCCTCTCCATGAAAATGCTCAGCGGCAAATACCGGTATGCGCTCATCGGAAGCTCCCGAAATCTTCCCGTGGATGTCCGGTTCATTCATCAGGAATTGGGACAGGACTGCATCAACCTCGGGCTCGGCGACGCTTCGTTCTATGACTTTCTCATAGTTGCCCGGGAGGTAAAGAAAAGAGGAAAACACTTCGTTTGCGGACTCGACGCATTCTCGCTCAACAGTGTCAGGTATCAGGGGAGGATGTATGAAGCCAAGCGGGAAAAAATCCGACGTTCAATGGAGGAGGGGTATTCCAACCTGATATTCTACATGAGCACCGAAATGCTGCGGCTCAGCTGGGATACCATCAGGATAAGGCTTCTTGGAAGGTCCTATAACGAGCGCCTGGATGAAATCGATCGCACAAACCACCCCTTCAGTGAGGAGCGGATAAGCCTCTATTTCAACAATGACAAGAACCTCCGCTATTCAAATTACACCCCTCCCTCCGATGAGAGCCTTCAGGAACTCGCCACCCTGGCGGACGATGAGGATATTTTCGTGATCTACCCCAAACATTCTCTCTGGTATAAGCACTTCTGCATCAACGGTGTCGATGCGAAGTATTTCGGAGCGGTTTCGAAGATAGTCAAGCAAACACGCGGCAAAGTAATCTGCTTCTATGGAATATATCCTCTTACCGAGGACCGGTCGAACTTCGACCGGGATGGCTGGCATTTTAAACCCAAGCTGAGCCGGCTTATTTTTCAGCGCATTTTTGACCGGAATACGGGGTCGGAGGAGACGGAGTTCGGTTGCCTGCTTACATCCGAAAATGTCGATTCACGCCTTGCGGCACTTCGCAGTAAACTGATGTACGATTTTGCTCTGGATGGAACTCCAACGGGACTCGACATGCGGGCGAGTCATATGAGCAGGAAAGCTGCGGAGCAGTCCCCGCGTTAATCCGTCCATGCAAAGCCTCGCACTCCTAAAGGCAACGTCTGACTTATGATAACAAAAGATAATCCCCTCCTTTTCATGCAGGGCCTCTGCCTCGCCACGGTCCTGTTCACCATTGCATTCTTTCCCGTTTCGCTTGCGTCTGTCGGAATATCCAAAACAGTCCTCTGGGTAACCGGCACGATGTCGTTTCTGGTCCTGCTCGTTCCAGTCTTCTTCATGAAGGATTTCGATATTTTCGAACCCATATGCTTCGTCATGTTGATGGTTCTGCCCGGGACAACTTTGCGGAGCTTCTATGTGGCTTTTGTGGAAAACGACAATGTGACGCGTGACGTGCTTATGGCCAAACCTGCCGGGTTCCTCATACTGGCGGGTGTGCTCGTGCTGGTCAGCATAATGGCCTTGACTGCCGGGTACATGGTGAGAGTGCCGCGCATGAAGCTTGACGGGTTCCGGTTCCTTCACAGGGATAAATGGCGCCCTGGTCTGCTTTTCTGCCTGATCGTTTTTTTCTGTGTGACAGGAGTCTTAGCCACTGTTCTATACCTGCGCGAGATGGGGGTTAAGTCTTTTGTTATGAGCAACATCTCGTCGAAACACTTCATGGAGATTCCGGGTTCCCAATACAAAACGTCCCTTTCATATTACCAGTGGGCTGCCTGTGCCACCCAGCCGGCATTCTTTCTTTATTTTGCGTGGTTTGCAACATCGGGGAAGAAATTGTACTCCGGCTACGCGGCATTGGGGTTTGTTCTCTGCGTTCTGGCCATGGCTTTTCCTTTTCTCAACAGCAGCCGTTCCGGAGCATTGGAAGTCGTGGTTGTTGCCATTGTCATGTGGCACTACCTGAGGAGACGAATCACGGTCAAGTTCGTGACGAAAGTCATCGTGATTTCGCTGGTGTTTGTACTCGTTATGGCTGTACTGCGCAAGAAACCCGAGACTTTTGCCGGCGCAACAAAAGGGATATCCTTCGAACATATCCTGGATACCTTAATCGGAAACCGGCAGTTTTACGGAATTGACAAGATGGGACAGATTGTCGATGCGGTGCCGGAAAAGTTTGACTATCAATTCGGGAACACGCTTCTAAGCTGGCTATATGCTCCGATCCCCAGAACCATGTGGCCCGAAAAGCCGCCCATCCTGCTCGGGCCCGATATATCCACAAAGGTGTACGACACTCAGGGCGGGGGAGGGACCCCGCCGGGCATCGGTCCGGAGCTTTATATCAACTTTCATATTCCGGGTCTTTTGACAGGCATGTTCATCCTGGGACTCCTGTTGAAATTCCTGTACGTGAGCTTCAGGCCGTATTTGTCCACATCGAAGAACGCGGTCATTTTGTATGTGCCGATCATGATCGCTCTTTCCATGAACCTCCTTGTAAATTGCCTGAGTGGAGCCTTAGTGCTGGCACTGATGCAAACCCTTCCCGTTCTCTTCTCTGTTTCGATTGTCGGCTCGAGAAAAACGGTCGGCACCTGATTGCCATTTCCGATCCGCCTGCTTTTGAACGGTCAAGAGCCCTTTTACGGGGGCTCTTTTTTTTGTTCTTTCGCTTTCCAAAGAAACCGAATTGGATTAATTACTCTCTTCACACGCGGCGGGCGGAATTCATTGGACAATCCGGCGGAAAGCAGCCGGAGGCGAATCGAATGACTGGAACGGGATATGGAAAATAGCTGGATCACGCTGAAAGACATCAACTTCATGAGAAACCGACGTCTGATTCTGGACAACGTTTCGTGGGAGATAAAGCCCGGTGAGCACTGGGCCGTTCTCGGTGCGAACGGTTCCGGCAAGACGACCCTGCTTCAGTTGCTTGCGGGATATCTCTGGCCGACATCCGGAGAAGTTACGGTTCTGGGAAAGCGATTCGGCGAAATCGACCTTCGAGAGCTGCGGAAAAGTATCGGTTGGGTGGGCTCGTTTCTACAGGCACAGATCCCGCCGGCACAAAAGCCGCTCGATTTCATCGTGAGCGGAAAATTCGCCACCCTGGGCATCTATGTGAAACCCGAGGAGAGTGATTACGCGGAAGCCGTCAAACTTGCCGAAAAGCTGGAGGTGGCCCATATCCTCGACTCAACCTATGCGGTGCTCTCCCAGGGTGAAAAGCAGCGGCTCCTGATTGCGCGGGCCCTGATCCACAAACCGAAGCTGCTGATTCTGGACGAGCCCTGCAACGGCCTGGATATAGTCTCCAGGGAACAACTGCTTTCGACACTCGAATCCCTGGGCCGAACCTCCGACGGGCCGACCATGATACTGGTTACTCACCATCTGCAGGAAATCATGCCGGCTTTCACACACGTCTTTTTTCTCAAGTCGGGTCGGTGTGCTGCGTGTGGAGAAAAGGAACTGATCCTCAGGGAGAACCTCCTGACGGAGATCTTTGGTATCCCGATCGAAGCCCGGTGCGAAAACGGACGGTTCTGGTCTAGAGTACAGTTTTCAGTTTCCTGATATCGGTTTATTCCGAAAGGCGAGAAGGCGGGGGAACATACTTTCCCTCGCCTTTTTTCAGTTTCCGGGGTGTTATCCTCATCCCTGCTTGTTCAGGCCGTCGGAAATGGTTTCAGCCAGTTTCAGGTGTTCCTGAAGCGTGGGAAGAGTCTGCCGGGCGTAGTTCTTAAGGTCTGGATTCTTGCCCTCACGTGCCTGCCGCTGGAACATTTCAATGTCATTTTTGTGGCCCTCGACCATGTGCTTCATGTAGGCCCGGTCGAAATCCTGCCCCTGGAGCACTGAGAGGTGCTTCACCATGGAATTGTCCATTCGATCCATATCCTGGGGAACCGATATATTGTTTTTATCCGCTATTGCAATGAGTTGGTCGCTCGCGAGGTTGTGATCCGTAACCAGGCGCTGTCCGAAATTTCTTACTTCGGGGGATGATGCCTGTCTTACGGCCATTTCCCCCAACGTGATTTCCATTTTGTCTCCGCTCGCCGCCTTCTGAACAAATTCCTTGTCGTTCAGAGCCCTGACGCCCGCGACTTTCATCCCGAATGTAATGACAATTGCGGCTATGATGAAAAACAGTACCAGTTTGGAACTCCGAGTCATCATTTGCTTTCTGCTCCTTTATGCTGATCTGATAACAGACTTTCATACAAAAAGTTAACCACGGATGCGGACTCAGGTTGCAGGAAAGGATTTCGGTCTTTCATGCTTCGGGACGTTGCTCGCTGCGGTTTTCTCCGTAGACCTCGGGGCATTCAGAACAGGGTCTCCTCGAATGGGAAAGGAACCAGTCGTATAGCTCCGGATTCCGATAGGTTTCAGTCCACGAATCATGGCCTGCATTCGGATAAATCGTTAACCGAACGTCGCCGCCGAGGTTTCCGAGTGCGGTCGCCATCACCTTGGACTCGCCGACCGGGACGATCCGGTCCTGTGCACCGTGGAAAATCCAGATCGCAAGGTGTTTTATCCGTGAGGCCAGCATCGGGTTTCCTCCACCGCAAATAGGCGCAATCGCGGCAAATTTGGTCGGATTCTCGATTGCCGTGTCCCAGGTCCCATATCCTCCCATGCTGATGCCCGTAAGGTAAATCCTGTTTTCGTCTATCTTGTAC
>JAEZHY010000200.1 GCA_023416335.1 Pseudomonadota bacterium
ACGGAGTCATTCACGATTTTGAAACGGCTTCGTTCATGATCCGTACATTCCTGGGAAAAGTCTTCAGAAGGCTTCCCCTCTCCAGACCCAAACTCGTGGTGGCAGTCCCGGTCGGAATCACATCCGTCGAAAAACGGGCCGTGATGGAAGCTGCCGAAATGGCGGGCGCGGGCAAGGTCTTCCTCGTTGAGGAACCTATGGCGGCGGCAATCGGAAGCGGACTCCCCATCGATGAGGCAGCCGGGCAGATGATCGTCGATATTGGCGGCGGTACAACCGAGGTGGCAATCATATCCAAGTTTGCAGTCTCTTGCAGCGAGTCTCTTCGCGTGGCGGGAGACGAGGCAAACGAGGCTATCTGTCAGTATATCCGTAGCGAGCACCGAATGGGCATCAGCGAGATCATGGCCGATGTCATAAAAATGAAAATAGGTTCAGCCGTCCCTCTGAAAAAACCTTTGGAAATCAAGCTGAGGGGCAAGGACCTCTCCAGCGGCATGCCGAAGATTGTCAGCGTCACGGATGCCGATATCCGGGCGGCCATAAAAGAACCTACTCAGGCCATTATTGAGGCGATTCGACGCGTTCTCGAAAAAGCATCTCCGGATCTTGCTTCGGATGTAGCGGAAAACGGCATCTGGTTGGCCGGGGGCGGCTCCCTCCTTAAGGGGTTGCGGCTTCTGATTAATCAGGCGGTCGGACTCGATGTGAAAAGGGCGGAAGATCCGCTGCGCTCAGTCATCCGCGGTGCAGGTTCCGTTACCGAACACTTCGAATATTACAGGGATGTTTTCTTGAATTAATCATAATCGAGGGTCGCCGGAGCCCTGTTCGATTCAAGAGTCTCACACCCGCTGGTCCCCAGGCTCCGGGGACGGTTGCCCAAATCCCCGCGGTAGCTTCAGATTGCATACCAGACACCATTCCGTCATCCCGGCCCTTCTCTTCGATCAGGACAAGTTCACACCAAAATCCGGGCTTTGGGACGGACTAATCGTGAATTCAAGTCCTTAAGACCACTGGCTCCCGGCTCAAAAGGGATCAGACCTGCCGGGACGGGGTTCCCAAAGCGGACCCTAAGAACCAGCGGCGTATTTCCTCAAAGCAACAACATTGCCCGAACCTGGGAACGGTCAGGAAACCGTGCATCAACCAAACAGGGAATTACCTTTCCGGTATATCAGCTCACTTTTTCTTTAATCTCGTTTCCCGCCTGCTCCAACACCTTCTGCAGCACATCCGACAGTTCCTTCAATACGAGCGGCTTGACAACAAGGGCCCTTATCCCGGCCTCAAGCGCTCTTTCCTTATACGCTGAATCGATCAGGCCGGTGCAGAGGACAATCGGAATGTCGGATCGTATCTTCAATATTTCCTTTGCCAGTTCGATCCCCGTCATCTGCGGCATGGTCTGATCCGTAAGGACAAGATCGAACCGCCACGGGTTTGCCCGGAACGCTTCCAGTGCATCGAGACTGCTGTGACGGGCAACAACTTCGTATCCCATGTGCTCGAGGGCTTCCTTCTGTACATCGACGACCATCTTCTCGTCATCTACCAGCAGAATCCGCCCGTGTCCGCCGCCAAGAGTCGACGATTGCTCCGCAATGCTCATCTCACCCATCTCTGCTTTCGGCAGGAGTATCGTGAAGGCGGTTCCTCTGCCGGGCGTACTCGAAACGGAGATCGTTCCGCCCAAGTTTCTCACGATCCCGTAGACGACCGCAAGCCCCAGCCCCGTGCCCTCACTGGCTCCCTTGGTGGTAAAATAGGGTTCGAAAATCCGCTGCATGACGGTATCGTCCATCCCGCAGCCGGTATCCGTTACCGAAAGCTTGAGGTACGGACCCGAGGCGATCTCTGAAAGCTCGCCCTCATCATGCAACTCTGTAAGACTCAAAGCAACTTTCAGCGTACCGCCCTTCTCGCCGATCGCGTGCGCCGCATTGGCACAAAGGTTCATCATGATCTGGTGGATCTGCGTCGGATCGGCCATCACCGATCCAAAGGCGGCTTCCGGATCTATTTCACGACGTATATCGATGGTGGATGGAAGTGACGATCTGAGGAAGTTCAGAGTTTCCTTTATTATAAAATTGACCTGGACGGGCTTCCTTTCCTGTTCACCCTTACGGCTGAAAGCAAGGATTTGTTTCACCAGCGATTTTGCCCGGAAACTCGACTGTAGCACCTGCTGGATCATGCGATGCACTCCGCTGCTTTTTGAGGTTTCGGCAAGGGCCAACTGGCAATAGCCCATGATAGGTGTCAGGATATTGTTGAAATCGTGAGCGATTCCACCTGCAAGAGTCCCTATTGCCTCCATCTTTTGAGCCTGACGGAGCTGAGATTCGAGTTTCGCTCTCAGCTCTTCGGCTTTCTTTTGCTCGCTGATATCCCTGAAAGTGGTGACCGTGCCGGTGATTTCCCCCGCCTCGATTATGGGAGTGCTCGAACAAACGGCCGGGAAACCGGTACCGTCTTTTCTCCAGAAGAATTCCTCTTTTGCGCAGCTGGGCACGCCGGTTTTGGAGGTAATGTGCGTAAGACATGTTTCACGCGGGTTGGGCGAACCGTCGGGCAGGGAATGATGTATTAGATCGTGCAGGTCGCTGCCCAGAATTTCCTCGCTGTCGTGACCCAACATCAGTGCGGAGGCCGGATTGACAAAAACGATTTTCCCGTCGAGATCAAGCCCGATGATTGCTTCTCCGGCGGCATCGAGAATAAGCTGCTTTTGCCGGCTGAGCCTTTCCAGTTCTTGCTCCGCATGCTTACGATAGGTAATGTCGGTAACGATCCCGATTACACCGATTATGTTTCCGTCCGGATCGTAATGCGGACCGTAGCTGGCAATCATCCAGACTTCCTTGCCCGTCTGCGCTACGATGAAGTGCGTATCTTTCGATCGGCAGCTTTGTCCTTTTAAGGCCTTGCCGATTAACCGGTCGATTCCGGTCTCCCTTACGTGCGGAAACAGGTCCAACGCATTCCGGCCTATGACTTCCTCGGCAGCAAGCCCGGTCAATTCCTCCATGGCCCGGTTCCAGACCACATGGTTCAGCCCGGGGTCGTAGACAATGATGCCGTTTCTGGCGCTGGAGATGATCTCCTGGTTGAACTGATTCAGGAAGCGCAGTTTTTCTTCAGCCTGCTTCTGTTGCGTGATGTCGCGCTGCACGCCCCAGGCCCTTACAAGCATGCCGTTTTCGACTACTCCGATCAGGCTGACCGACAGGCAGATATTGTTACCCTTCGAATCGGAATGTTGAACCTCCGTATCGACAAGTCGGTAGCCCGATTGAATGAATGACCTCAGGTAATCGTGGTTGCGCGGATCGGAATTCGGGAGAAGATCTCTAAGCTTCTTCCCCAGAATGTCCTCGGCCCTGTTCTGCCCGTATATCTGTGCCATCATATCGTTGCACTCGGCCAGCCAGGCACTTCCGAACATCCGGGCAATCTGATCGTCAACGGGCAGAGCGGCAGGCACAGGGTCGTTAAATTCCAGCCGGAAGACTCCTTCCGAGCTGTTGACAATAAAAGCCCTATACCTGGCCTCGCTGTTTCTTAGCGCGATTTCGGCTTTTTTCCGTTCGGTTATGTCCCGAATCGTCACGAGCGCACGTTTCCGGCCGCCGATCGAAGCCCCTCTGACGCTGACTTCACTCCAGAACAACCGGCCTTCGCTGTTTTTCGCATGCCACTCAAAAACCTGCGGACCTTCTTCAACAGCCTTTCTGAGCCACTCCATCCCCTCGGTCAGGGTATATGGCGTTTCTCCCGACCCAAGATCGGCAATATTCATCCGAAGAGCTTCTTCCCGGCTATAACGGAAAAGCTCACACATGCGCTGGTTCACATCGAGGATGGCCCCCGTTGTCGAATTGTGGACCAGAATGGCATCGTTTACCCAGTCGAAAATCGCACGAAAACGCTGCTCGTTTTCGTAAAGGGCGGCCTGCGAACGTTTTCGCACTATTTCCTGGAGTTCCAGAGTTTCCGCCATCTGGTCAAATGCGGCCGCGAGTTGACCGAGTTCTCCACCGTAGTATGAGAGCCCCGTCCGAACGCTCAGATCTCCGGCGCAAAGCCGGCGTGTCGCTCGGATCAGGGTGTCAAGCTTATCGAGAATAAAGACCTGGCTGCCCACGATCATCCCCAGAAAAGCAAGGAGCATGGCAATGAAAAGGGCGAGCAGGCAAATGATGAAATTCCGACGGGCATTACCGGCTATCGAAGCAGGTGCACCGACACTCAGATACAGGAATTCATCAGGGAGGTTGCGAACAAGATTGGTAAACGAATAGACCCGCTCGACACCGTCTGCACCAGTCGTTTGTGTTTCTCCTCTGTGCGTCCTGTCGCGAACAGGCTCCAACAGCAGATCCTCGGGAACGAGGTTTCCGAGATATTTATGGCCCTCCGGATAGCGCATAAGGACGGTGCCGTTGCGGTCCGTCAGCGTCAGCACCCAGTTCTCGGGGAGTCTCACCCGGGCTGCGACCTGAGCCAGCCATCTCAGATTGAGACATACGCATATAACGCCCCGGAGTTCTCCGGACTTGTCATGCACCGATTCGGCAATTCCGACTTTCCCGGATATCCCCGGAACGTCCCGCAGGAATTCTCCAATGGTAAGATGGTTTTTCTGGACAGCCTGCTGAAACCAGCCTGCTCCGGCGACATTGGCGGAAACGCTTTGCGGCGGGTCGCTGAAAATAATGTCACCCTTGCGATTTGCTATAAGGATTTCGGCTATGTAGGGATAATGGATTTTGAGATCAGGAAGAAGCGCCTCGGTTACCGCTTCCTGAATTTGACCGGGAATATGAGACAAAGCGAGAATCAGTTGATGCGAATTCTCGATCACACGCTGATATTCGGCTTCACCAGCCTGTGCCAGCCGAAACTTCTCCTGTTCCACCCAGGTGTTGGCTGCGCGATATTCTTTGAACAGATCGTAAGTAGCCAGAGCAATGGCGGGTGCAATGGCAACCGTGAGCAAGACTATCAGTCGTATTCGGAGGTTTCTGAACAGAAATCGCCTCAACCGCTTGCCTCCCGTTGACAATAACTCTCGACCAGGCGGAGCGCATTCTCCCGAGTATTTCGCCGGCTTCAACATCGAAACCGGCCGGTCGTTACGGGAAAAGCCTCTAACCGAGCTTTTCCCGAATGGAAAGTGGGTCGGATTTCATAGGAAACTCTATTTCCCCATTATGATTAATCCAGAGCAAATCGCAATTCGGAAGCAGATTATGATGCAACATCTAAGCCAACCGGATCTCTTATTAACCGACAATTCACAGCACAGGCCGTTCAAAAGCCGCTCAATTTGGTTCAACACGCACCGGCAGCGTTTCAGGCCGGCCGGCAATCGTCTTGCGTGACAGGTTCCGATTGTGGATTGGTTATGATGTGAGAATTGTTCGCCCCAAGACGCCATAATACACTCATCCCTCTTCTCTGGGAAGAAATATCGTACTCATGAGCCGGAATGGGCCTCCAAACCAGGACCGGCGCGGTCTGGGCCAGGCCGTGACCAGGTTTGGGAATCCGGCGAAAAATATTCTTAAAGTAATCGCTTTCCTCGAGGGGATTAAACAGGGTACCCGCAGGTCAAGATAAGTCGATCATAAAGTGAACTGTTTCGCATGCATCAGTGAATTGTTTTGCCTACATCAATGCAGGAGTAAAGCATTGCATATTGGGAAAGCTGCACGGATCGGGCAAAATTCAGATGAAGAGAAAAGGCATTACGACCGATTTTAAATGCATGAGAATAATTTTTTGAAAGGAATCGGGGTTCGCTTTTTTTAGACCATCATTAGACCAAAGCGGGAAACGGCGCCAAATGAAAGCCCATACAGTAAACTCAGGTACTTACTCCATCAGCAACAGCAAGCCTGAAGTTCTCAACGCTTTCCTGGGAAGCTGCGTCGGAGTAACGTTATGCGACAGTAAGGCAGGGATTGGCGGGCTCATCCACCTTCTTCTGCCGGAACCTCCCAGCATGGACCTGTCATGGAGCCCTGAGGTAAGCGCGGTTACGGGCATACCGGTTTTCCTGGCCGAGTTGTGTGCGCAGGGAGCACGGAAGGAAAGGCTGGAAGCATGCATCGCGGGTGGAGCTCTCATAGACCCCGTCACAAAGGCTGATCTGGTACTGGATCTTGGCGGGCGGACCGCCGAAATGGCCCACAGAATTCTTCAAAACGAGAAGATCCCCGTCCGGAAAAGTGAAATCGGGGGATACTTCTCCTGCTGCCTCAGCCTCGACCTGACCACATGGGAAACCAAGATAGATCCTCTCGTGATACCGCCCATGCGACCCCTTGCGGAAAAAACATTCAAGCCTCCTACGCCCCAGCAACTCGACTGCGTTATCGAGACCCTCATGCCGATTCCACAGACGGCCCTCAAAGTGGTCCGGATGATAAACGCCGCCAATTACTCGTTCAAGGAGCTTGCAAAGGAAGTTATACAGGAACAGGTCCTTAGTGCCAGAATAATTCGAATGTGTAATTCGGTCGTCCTCAGTCCGAGGATGAAGGTCGATTCCATTGAAAAAGCGCTGGTCCGAATCGGAGAAAAAAACCTTCTCCTGCTTGCCCTCTCGTTTTCCCTGGAAGATTTCATCTCGCGTGGACACCAGGGATATTCCCTCTGCAAGGGCGGGATTTTTCACCATTCTTTCTGGACGGCAACAATCAGCGGAAAACTGGCTGAGATCAGCGGCAGGGCTGCCCCGGATCTTGCTTACACGGCCGGTCTCCTCCACGACATCGGGAAAGTCGTGCTCGACCAGTACATGTTCAACGCCTATCCGCTCTTTTACAGGCAGCTTCAGCTGGAGGAGAGCGATCTGATCGCAGCGGAGAAGAAACTCTTTCGAGTTACTCATACCGAAGCGGGCCAACGGCTTGCATGCGCCTGGGATATGCCGGAGTACATCTCGGATACGATTCTGCATCACCACGATCCCGACCAGGCGACTCACAACAGCGAACTGGTGCATATCGTCTATATTGCCGACTTGCTAAGCAGCCGTTTCATGCCCGGACACGAACTTGAGAAAATGAACACCACTCACCTGCGTTCGAGTCTCGACGCAATTGGATGTCATCCCAAGGATTTTTCCGTTCTGCTTACAGGTACGCCGCTTGCGGCTATATCGGCGGGGCTGTTCGATTAGGAGCACGAATACTCAAACCGCCGATCACGCATACGAACCGCTGAACCTGCCCGTGATTCCGCCAACCGATTCCCCCTGATGATTATACTATTTTTGTAGACAATAGGTTGACGGAGGTTTTCATGATCATACGAGGATTCGATGCGATCAGCGCGGCCAAGCATTTGCATATGCCGCTGGGAAAATATAGTGAGCAGTCCCATACCGGATTCAGGCTCGATCTTTCGATTAAAGAAGCCGACGACCTGGCTATTGTTGACCAGAACCTGATTTTTCTCGATCTGGACATCAGCAGACTTACGGTCGAGGAACTCGTGGCACTTTCCGTTGCCCTGGGAGGGAAACCGGGTGAGTCTTTCAACGAACTAAGAGACAGGTTCGAAATGGAAGGCGACGATGACAGGGCCGAGATATTCGAAGCCATGGCGCGAAGGTGGTCTGAATTAAAATTGAAGTCACACTAAAAAATTATTTCGGAAAGTGCGCTTAGGATGTAAATTACAGGAAAGTAATAACAACGGGTCTGTAATTACAAAAATGGAATTTGAAACACAATTCTCACAAGAACTGCCAGGGCCGGTAGATCGCCCATCGTGAAGCTATGAAACCATCGCTCAAAATGGCTTGGGATACCGGCTTCTCCGACTTCTCGTGACCGTACCGACCTCGCTGAGAGAAAGGAAACGGTGTTCGACCGGATTGCCGCACTGATTGAAACCGACCTGATTTCTCCGGGCGGAATTACTGTTTTGTAATATTTTCTCCTGTCGCTCGTACCGGGGATTCCTCCGCACGGGCCCGGCACCAACTTTCTTTCTTTCATCGGAAGAATCTATATGAAGAAAACGAAAGTATTGATCGTCGATGACCATCATGTAGTGATCGGCGGAATACGGAGTGTGCTCAATGAACTTCCGGAATTCCAGGTCGTCGGTGAGGCGTACAACGGGCGGGACGCTGTCAGGCTCGCCAAGGCTCTCGGTGCCGACATCGTGATAATGGATCTTTCCATGCCCGATTTGAACGGGATCGATGCCACGCTGCAGTTGAAGAAAAAGAATCCCGAGATCCACGTTATTATTTTTACCATGTATTCCGACAAGGAGTACCTGATCGATCTGATCAGGGCAGGAATATCCGCGTACGTATTGAAAGAGGATCCGTTGTCGGACCTGATCCTGGCTCTGAAAGCGGTTCGCGCGGGAGGGACTTATTTCAGTACAATGTCCCCGCAGATACTCCTGGAACAGATCAAGCAACTCGATCAGAACGAAAACACAAAAAACGGTTTCCGGGATTTGAGCCTGCGGGAAAGGGAGGTCCTGCAATTATTGGCGGAAGGGAACAACGTGAAAGAGATTGCCTCGAAACTGAACCTCAGCCCCAAGACCGTCGAATCCCACAAATACAGTCTCATGGCCAAACTAAACGTTCACAACATCGCCGATCTTACCAAGATTGCAATCAAGAAGAAACTTATCAGCCCGTAACCCACCGCCCGTACAAAGGCAGGCTTCTTCAATTGCAACTCCGGCCTCCTGCGCCTTTCGTACGAAGGCTGTCAGGATTGCGGGACGCGGTCCGAACTGACGGCCTCTTCGGGGCCATCCGGCGGGCACTGAATGCGATCCGCTCTCCCGGAAACCTGTCCCCGTCCGAACAGGTATACACAGAACCACATGGGCAGCGTAACGGCTGCTGTCAGAGCAAAGAGCACCGGCACCATGTATTGGTGCAGTTGGCCCAGGAAGACTCCAACATTATTCAGCGCGGAACGCATATCGTCGGAAAGCCCAGCAGCACCAGCCCCGCTAAAGGGTGAAATGAGTTCGTTGAGCCCGTCGATGATTCTGCCGGCCATGTAATAGATTACAAAGGCAAGAGCGGCATTAAAGGCAAAACAGGTCAGAAATGATAAAAGAGCCCAGGCTCCTTTTGCTTTCATCAACACTCCGGTCTAAGTCTTGTTTTCTTTGCGGTTGAGGCTCCTCAACATCTGCTCCGTCGTTAACAGGGCTTTGGAATACAAGTCCTTGCCGATACAGCCCTTCCGGGAGAGAATATCGAGTTTTTCGCGGTCAACGGCGAAAGCGTCCTCACCCGCCCGGCGGATCACATCGACCTCGAGATCGACGTATCTCGCCCCATACGGATACAATTCAACGGGAGTATTTACGTTGTAGTACTCACCAATGAGCAGATGCTCCCGCGAATAATACTTGTGTTTTATGAACCAGTCCCCGTCCCGTATTTCCGTCAGCCCGTAATCGCCGTTCCTTATCGGCAGGTTCAACCCGTCGTAGCGCCCTCTCGAAAACGAGCGTTTAAAGGCGACCTTGCTCTCTTTCGCAATCTCAATGATACCTTCCCGGGGCCGCATCGGTTTGCCGGAAGGGCGAATGTGCTCCAGTCTGACCGTGCCTTCTTTTTGAAGCGGCATGAGAACAGCCTGCTTCCATAGCTCCCGCTCCAGTATCAGTCTCTCCCGAGGTTTCGCTGCAAGTTTCTTTTCAGCTTCTTCGAGCAGATCGCTGTCTATGATCTTCATCCGGTGGTGATTCCTGAGAGTCGGAACAACACCAGCCCTGATCTGATCGAGCCTTTCCTTGGATGCTCCGGGCAATTCGAGATCGGCGACAACCAGGGTTTCATCTTCGTCCACCGGGAGAAAGCTGGTTATGATCGCGTCGAGGAAGCTTTCCTGCATGAGCGTGAGGATCTGGCAGAGTCGGTCGGCCTCCCCTTTCAGTTTGATCCCCTGCAGATCGTCTCTGTCCTGGAGCAGGATGTCGTAATCCTCATCGGCAAAGGCTTGCGGGAATCGCTCTCTGATCTTCGCGGATGGATCGACCACCTGAAACCCGGAATCGAGCGCGAATTTCGTCAGCGCGGTGCTGTAGATTCCTCTGATCTTGATTCGGGTCGGCATGCCGGTCTCCTTCGCCTCGAATTATTTTCTGAAAAACCCGATTCCGTCAATCGAAATCACCCTTCCATCCAATTCGGTACCGGCCCCGAGTATCTTTTCCACCAGCCAAAGATTGGACTCGATGTGGTCGGTTATGCGCGGAACGCGATAACTGCTCCGGCCGGAAGCCAGCCCGGCAAAAAGAATCAGCTGATCGGCCGTGAATCTGTCCACGACGGCGTCCGTTGCAATGTCTTCATTGAACATCCTTACAACGTTTTCAGCAATGCTTTCCGACCTGCGGCCACGTCTTCCCGCCATGTCAAATCCAATAAGACATCCGGTGTCCGTTTCGGCCCACAGGAGCAGTGCGGCGCCCTTCTGAACGGCAGTTTCATCATCGATCGTCTTTATATCCGGATCGTAACCTTTCCCACGAAGCAGAGCACGGCACTGTTCCGCCATGCGCAGCGACACCTGCTCGCGCTCAAGATGCGAAGCCAGCGCAATGCCTCCGACCTTTACGACCCGGCCTCGGTCCATCATCGAAAAGCCGTTCAAAGGAGCCCTCAAAGGTTCGACTGCCAGGCATATCTCTCCACTCCCTTTAGGTACATACCCGGGCCGGACCATCTCCAGCCCAAGGGATGCCCCCATTCGGGAAAGAAGCGGCAGGAGTACCTTCTGCATATGGAAGGCGGAAGGGGCAAAATCCTGAAAAAGGCCGCCACGGATTCTGAATTGCGTTTTCGATGCTGAAAACAGGGCCGGTGTGATCAGGGCAAAAGCCATCATAACTGCCGACCCCGCGGTTCCGATATCCCATTCGAAGGACCCGCCGGGAAGATCTTCCCCCGGGTAGTATACGATCTCACGGGAACCCGGGACATCCCCTTCGAGACGCCCCGAACAAAGCTGCGCACACGCCCTCACGGCCTGGAGGTGTTGAGGCCGCAATCCGGGTTTTTCACGCTTTTGCCGGATCCGGACCATGTGGAGCGGCTGCCTCAAAAGGGTGCAAAGCGCGACGGCAAACCTGACAAGAGTACCGCTCCCGGATTTTTCGGCTCCATCGATTTCGATCAAGTCACTTATCCATCATCGGTAAAATCAATCCATGAGTCCTAATTCTTAATAAACATCTTAGCGGCCGATGAAAATGGCGACATATTCATTTGAAGCGCTCTGCGGCGTTTTTGACTCCAGGCGATTGATTACTATCTTGCATTAAGCCTATCTCCCGGCAGTTGCCGATCCAGCCTGTTGCGCTCGTTGTCCGCGGAGAACAAAGTCCCAATGAACTCTTGATCATAGGAGAAATATCATGTTGATTCACAAAGTAAAAACGGTCATCCCGGCAGCACTGGTTTTGCTCCTTGTCTCATTTGCCTTCGCGGCAGGTACGGTGAAGATCTCAAAGGACGACCTCAAGCAGATGCTCGGAAACCCTGATGTAACCGTCATCGACGTACGTACCGCATCGGACTGGGACTCAAGCCAATGGAAGATTCAGGGGGCCGTGCGGGAAGACCCGGCAAATGTCGAAAAGTGGGCAGCCAAATACCCAAAAGACAGGAAAATCGTCCTGTATTGCGCCTGAACGAATGAGGCCACAAGCGCCCGTGTGGCGCTGCAGCTCCAGGCGGCCGGTTTAACTCAGGTGATGGTGCTCAAAGGGGGATGGAACGAGTGGTATGAGAGCAGATATCCCACTACAAAGAAATAGCGCCTTAGGCGGAGGCGCTTTCCTCCTCTAGTGACAGTTGGCGTGCCAGGAAAGAAGAAAACCGGTCGATGTCCGAACCGAAGTCTATTTCCATTTCGGAAACGACGACCGCTTCCCTGAAATCGTCCGGTACCCGGACAGCATCCTTCGCGGTGGTAATTACCGCCTCAGCCCGATTAGCTGACGCACCTGCGAAGATCATCCGCATATCTTTTTCGGAGTATCTGTGGTGATCTGGAAAGGCGAAAGCGGCGCAAACTTTTATATCGAGGTCCTGCAAATGGTGGAAGAATGATTGCGGCCGGGCAATTCCTGCAAAAGCAGCGACCCTGCGCCCATTTAGCAGATTCGGCGACAACAGCGCCGAGTCCCGACCGATTCGGAAGCCGCTCATTTTATGCCGGCATGAAAAAATCGGTGTCTGCGGAATCAGCCCCCCGATCTGCGCTTTCGCGCGCACTGCTTCCTCTTCAGTTTCGGCGTGAGTCAGCACGAGCGCATCGGCCCTCGTCAGGCTCGATACGGGTTCCCGCAAGGGTCCGGCCGGCAGCAGGCGCCCGTTGCCGAAAGGATTCCGGCAATCCAGCAGGACGATATCAAGATCGCGTTTGAGCGAAAGATGCTGGAAGCCGTCATCGAGAAGGAGCGCGTCTATGCCTCCTCCAGAGATTGCCGCCTTTCCCGAAACAGCCCGATTTCTGCCTACCCAGACCGGTACGGTCGGCAATGCTCCGGCCATGATTACCGGCTCATCCCCGAAAGCCTCCGACAGTACGGAAACGCTCCCCTCGGAAGGCACCAGGCCAGGAGCGCGGCCGCTCCTTCCGAAACCTCGGCTGAGAATTGCAGGGCGATGTCCTTCCCCAAGAAGAAAACGGCCGATCCATGTCACGAGAGGGGTCTTGCCCGTGCCCCCAACGACAATGTTTCCAATGCTGACCACAGGAACCGGCAATTCGACCCGCCGGTTTCTCAACCGTTCCTGGTCCCTCCTCAGACCTTTTTCATAAAGTCGGGAGCCAAGGCGAAGCATGGGGGAAGCAGCTTTCGCGAAAATGCCGCACTCCGACTCATACCAGAGTCGGAGAAGCCGATCGGAGACTGTTCCGCGTATCCCTTTCAGGCCGGGAACACCTGTTTGAGCCGTTTCCCTCCCGTGCAGATCTCCCATTACTTCTTCCTGTTTGCCCTCCCCGGGGCATCCGCCGATCTGGCCGCTGCTGCCCGGAGTTCCGCCGCTCTCTCCCTGATCTCCGTCAGGCTCTTCTGCAGCGAACTCCAGCCATACCAGAACGCATAATCGGGATTGCAGTGGAAAGCTCCCTGGAAGGTCCGCATGCGATACTCGTGAAACATGGAAAAGAGTTTTTGTTCGATAACGGTCGGAGCATCGTTCATAGCAAGCAGGTCGGGAAAGGGATAGGTGTAGTTGTCGGGCTTTTTCAGCACGTTGTCCTTATAGAGATCGGCAATAATGCGTATCGCTTCCGACAGCACCCTGTCCGCTTCACGGATCATCTGGTCGCCTTTCTCCAGCTCGGCCCGTGCGAAGTTGACGGAGTGGCAGTCATTACACGTTTTGAGGTTCTTCTCCCGCTCTTCCTGCCAATCTTCGTTGGTTGTCCTGAGAAACTCACTCGCTTCGATAACCGCCCATCTCGGGGTTGGGTTTCCTGCCGGGTCGAGAATCCCTAACGCCTGCATGATTGTCGTTCTGTCCTGGGCCCACTGCTGGTCGTCCGTGTTGGGAAGGCGCAGCGCAAGGTACCCCCAGGCTGTGCGGTTCGCGTGGTTTCCTTCCAGCAGATGGCAGCTCTGGCATGTGGGCGCTGCGACATCCTCGGGGAGCATCCTGTTCTGTTTCAGAAGAAAGCGGACCCCGTGCTTGGAGGAAGAATACATTTCCCATTGCGGGTGGTCCGTGCCCATATGGCACGTTCTGCATGCCTGCGGGGACTTGGCTTCATCGACCGAGAATACGTGCCGTGTATGACAAACGTCGCAAGAGGATGCGCCAAAACCCGATCCCTTTTCGATCAGGCCCTGGACCTCGCCTTCCGTCTTTAGCCCCACCCGGTGGCAGCCGCCGCATCCCTTGAGGCCCTCGATCTGGGCCATGGGCTGCCAATGGAGAGTGGGCATGGCTTTCATCGCCCCCCAGGCCAGAGCGTGCTTTCCTTTCTTGAACTGGTCAACCTGGGTATCGTGGCAGGAAGCGCAGGTTTCGGGAAGAGCCGGTTTCGCATTTGCAACGTCGGCCATGGAAGTGTGCCGGTCCCCGTGGCACGTTGAACAACTCACTTCATTCCGGCTATGCTTGCTGAGCTGCCAGTCCATTACAACACCGGGCGTGATCCGCGTGTGACACTCGACACAGGATTCCCCGCGATTGTCCGCCGCGGCAGGAGCAGGCACTTTCTGCTCCTCGGGCTGATTTTCCTCTGCCTGCTGAGGAAAAATCGCTCCCCCGCTCAAAAAGACTATAAAAACAACCGGGACAAGCAAAAGCACAAAACGCCGCATCGTTCCTCCGGAAGAGCAAGCTGCTCGAGGTTCATCAATGTTATCCGGGACATTTTCAGGCGGACTCCCCCGCCCTGCCTAGTGTTGTGTCGTTTATATCAGAATCCTGTGTCGATTCAACAAGCTTGGTGCAGATTTTCAAAACGGCGGTATTTAATTCGGAGGACTGTCCGTAACGGGGTTACTATGCTATTCTAATCCATGTTGACCGCCGGCCGAGCGGTCTGTAGCCTGACCCGTAGTGAGGAGTTTATTGGCTTTGATTGTTCCTGTTCAGTCGGATGCCGCCGGCGAATTCAAGGTCCTGCTGGACGGTCTCTACGATTATTACAACGATTTCTGCCATATCCATCCCGATCCGCTCGAATTCATCTATCACTATGAAGGGAAGCCGGACAGGGAGGTGGCGGGGATAATTGCCTCTTCCCTGGCATACGGCAGAGTCAGGCAGATCCTCTTGAGCGTCGGCGCCGTTCTTGACGTGATGGGACCATCCCCTTCCGCTTTCCTCCTGAGAAGCTCTCCTTCCGAGATCCGGAACGCGTTCGATTTTTTCAAACACCGGTTTACGACGGGGGAGATACTCACAGGCCTGCTCGTGGGATTGAGGCGCATCCTCGAGAAATATGGTTCTCTCGAGTCCTGTTTTCTTTCCGGCTTTACTAAAAAAAGTGAAAATGTTTTACCGGCTTTGTCGATATTTGTCGAAAAACTTCAATCTGCCGCTGGACGAAAGATGCCGATGTTTTTACCTTCTCCTGACGGCGGCAGCGCATGTAAAAGGCTGAACCTTTTTCTGCGCTGGATGGTGAGAAGGGACAAAGTAGATCCCGGAACATGGGAATCGATCCCGGCTTCCCATCTTGTCATTCCACTCGACACACACATGCACAGGATAGCCGGAGCCATGGGACTGACCGACCGAAAACAGGCGGACATTCGGTGTGCAATCGAGGTAACCCGGGCGTTCGGTTCCATTTATCCCGCGGACCCGGTCCGCTGTGATTTCGCCCTTACCCGGCTGGGAATGAATAACGGTCCCCGGCCGAATGATTTATGCAAAGGTCTGCAATCCATACTTCAGTAAACTTTTATCTAAAAATGGGGGGAAATCTAATGTCGGAGTGCGATATCAAGCTTTATGCTCTCAGTACATGTATCCATTGCAGAAATACAAAAGAATATCTCGACAACTGCGGCGTAAATTATAATTGCGTCGATGTCGATCAACTGGAAGGCGATGAGAGGCGTAAAATAATTGAGGAAATCAAGAAGTCCAACCCGAATTGCGCCTTTCCGATGCTCATTATCGGAGACAAAGTGATCATCGGCTTCAAGAAAGAAGAAATAAAGGAGGCTCTGAACCTGTAATGACAGTCGAGGAACTCTACGAATTTCTGAAGAAAACCCAGGAGCCGAAAGGCTATTTCTTCAACAGGGACAAGCCCAGGGTCTTCCAGCTTCTGGAAGGTCTGCTGGTCAACAAGGACCGCTACGGGTACATGTGCTGCCCCTGCAGACTGGCCGCAAACGACCGCGAATGGGACAGGGATATAATTTGTCCCTGTACATACCGAGTACCGGATGTAGAGGAATACGGGAGCTGCTACTGCAACCTTTATGTTTCCCGGGAATGGAATGAGGATAAGATGCCCCATTCATACGTACCCGAGAGACGGCCGCCGGAAAAAGCATTCGGAAAACTATAAAGTCTAGTTGGGGCGGATAGGATTTGACTTTCCGTTCAGATCACCGCCTTAAGACTCTATTTAAGATCCTCAATAGAAGTTCCCCGTCCCGCTCAACCGGGTCTTCTCATCTATTGCCGCTCCGGTCGGTTTCGGAAAAGCCGGAGCGGCATTCTTATCGTACAAACAATCTTTTCATTCCATCTCCAGACAATTTGCCTTTTCGTTCTCTTTACAAATGCAGGTCCAGTAATCATATTGGGAAAAGATTTTAGCCGAATTTTGCCGAATTTCTCTCAAATCCTTCGTTCAGCAGACTCCACCAAAGGAGATGGCCCACATGGAGAAGAAGTTACTCGAACTGGCTGTGGAAATCGTGCAGGCTCAGGCAACAATGACCAAAATGACAAGTGAGGAAATCGAGCAGGCACTGGTAAGGGTCTACAATGCTCTCCACAAGATGAGACTCGCTGAAGAGGAAGGCCGGTCAATCCTGCTGATTTACTCCGATTCCCAAGCCCCCGCACAGCCGGAATCTTTTCCAACCGATCCACGTTCTTCAATACAGGAAGACAAAGTCACCTGCATGGAATGCAGGTCCGAGTTCCGGCAACTTACAGCAAACCACCTGAGAACGCATCAGCTTACCCCGCGTGAGTACAAGAAAAAATGGGGATTCCCGCTGAAGCAACCGTTGGCTGCAAAGATTCTGACCAAACTGCGAAGCAGATCGGCAAAGAAACGCGGACTCCCGGAAAAACTTCAGATTTACCTCGAACAAAAGCGCAAGGACAAGGCCATGGCGGGACAGGAATTAGGAAGAGATATGCCCGTCAGAAGGACTGTCCGCAACCCTGTATGAGGTAGGACGAAAGTCATCTCAAGTAATCACCTCGTTCCAAAAACTGCGCAGACGGCAAAGAACATCGTTGCCGAGGTTTGTAAATCATCCTGAATCAAAGCAAAATTGAATGTACCGTTTGTAGACCTGAATTGCGGGCGGCACAGGCACTATCCGAGAGAGAACAGAGGCTATCAGCAAAAAGCGGGGCCGTTCGAAGCGGCTTATTTGGGCAGGAGTACGTTCAGGGGACAGTCCTCACAAAGCGGTTTTTTCCGGCAATACAGATGCCCGGTGCGAACCAGAAGAGCATGGAATTCCTGAAAGAAAGGAACGTCGGGCTCCAGTGCTCCCATGAAGAACTCGCGTAGTTCTTCATACCCGATCCCCTCGAATATCCAGCCATGTCTGAAGAAAATGCGGTACGTATAAACATCGACAACGAATGAAGGTTTGAAAGCCGCATACAAAACGATGCTGTCGGCGGTTTCAGGGCCGATTCCACGTATATGCAGAAGGTCTGCGCGCAATTCTTCCGCATCCCGCGAAAGGAAGTCTTCGAGATTGCCTCCCCATTCTGTTTGCAGGTAATTGCAGAACGACCTTATTTTCTTTGTTTTTTCATTGTAGAAACCGGAGGGCCGTATCAGCAGGGCCAGTTGAGGAGCCGGAACATCGCACAGCCTGTCAAAATCGAGCAACCCTTTTTCACGCAGGTTCGCTATTGCACGGGCAACATTCTTCCATGCCGTATTCTGGGTCAGTATCGCCCCCAAAATGACTTCGAAAGGTGTCTCGGCGGGCCACCAATGTTGCGGTCCGAATTCGGCATACAGTCTGTCGTAAACTTCATGCAGCAGATCCTCCCTCGCCCCGCTCACTCGATCCCCACTCCTTCAAGCACCGTCCCGCACTTCGCGCAGGCGCCTTTCTCCAGGTTCCGCTTTTTGATGGAATAGCCTACCCGTTCTATCAACACAACCCCGCAGGAATGACAATACGTATTCTCACCGCTGTCGCCGGGCACATTTCCGGTATACACGTAATGCAACCCCTCTTCCAGCCCGATTTCCCGGGCCCTGCGGACTTTTTCGACCGAAGTCGGTCCCCTGTCGGTCATCAGGTATGTCGGGTAGAACCGGCTGATGTGCCACGGAATCTCTTTTCCCAGGTTTGCCAGGAAACGAGCCAGTTCCCTCAGTTCACTCTCGCTGTCGTTCAGGCCCGGTATCAGAAGAGTGGTCACCTCGAGCCAGATGCCCTTTTGCTTCATTCCTTCCAGAGTCGCGAGTACAGGCTTGAGGCGGGCGCCGCACTGCTCCTTGTAGAAATTATCGGTAAAAGCCTTGAGATCCACGTTTGCCGCCCCCAGGAGCGGAGCGGCAGCCTCCAGGGCCTCACGCGTCATGTACCCGTTGCTTACGAATACATTTGCCAATCCCTTCTCGGCTGCAAGAGAGGCAATGTCGAGAGCGTACTCCATGAAAATGGTGGGTTCGGTATAAGTATACGCAATTGTTGCACAACCTGCCTTTTGGGCCCTCTCCGCCAGGCTCTCGGGAGAAACGCTTATCCCGAATATCCTCCCCTCTTCTCTCGGTTTCTGGGAAATGTCCGAGTTCTGGCAGAACCTGCAGGTGAAATTGCATCCGGCGGTTGCAACCGAAAAGCTCTCCGTCCCGGGGTAATAATGAAAGAGGGGTTTCTTTTCGATCGGATCGATATTCTGCGCGATCAACTGCCCGTAGACAAGGCTCCACAGACGGCCGTCCCTGTTTTCACGGACGCCGCATTTGCCGATTTTTCCCGGATCTATGTGGCAGTGCTGGGAGCAAAGAAAACAATGCACACGGTTCTCTCCAAGCTGCTTGTAGAGCATCGCTTCTTTCATCGCTCATCCTTTCTCTGGAAATTCCCTGGTCAGGAAGTGCCGGAGATTTCCTTCGGACCGGTTGCTCTGCAGAATTCATCCCGGGATCGGGAGGATCGCCAACAGAGCGGGCGTACGGAAGCCCCTGCCACTCCGCTGGGAATTTCGCTGAAAACGGGGGTTTGGATCGTGCGAAGCCGGCAGCGCATATCGACCCGCATGGCGATGAAATGGCCGAAGGGCTGCCTCTGAAGAAATGGAAGTTGTTCTACGAACTGCACGTATCTCAGAAACGGCAACGGCAGGGAAAAGCAGGTGCGCCATTCGATCGGGACCGCACCGGACATTATCCTGCCCGTCATTCTCCGAAGCTGGAACACGCTGAAGAAGTGCGCATGACTGTAAGGCGATTCCTTCCAGAGTTTCTCGACGACACGGTGGATGCGCCCTACAGAGTACTTGTTGAGCACACCCAGCATGACATTTCGTCGCGCGACCCGGAAGGCTTCCTTCAATGCGAGGAACGGATCGTCCACGAACTCCAGGGAGTTTATCAGGGCTACGGTATCGAACTCATTGTCGTCATAGGGCAGATTCTCGGCAAATCCCTGCTCGAGCCGCACCCTGGTTCCGAACCTTCTCCTCGCCAGTTCCAGGCTGGAGCTGGACGGGTCCAGACCCGCCACGATATGGCCCTGAGACAGGAACCATTCGAGAAAAACACCTGTTCCGCAGCCCACTTCAAGGACACGCTGCAGGGATATGGGTTTCCACAGCTTCTGGAGCAGTTCCTTTTCGAGCGCGAAGGCTGACTGTCCGAGCCTGGAACGAAGCCATTTCTCCTGGAGTTCGGCATCATTTAGCTTGAATACGTAACCCACAAAAATCCCTTAGCAGACGGAACTTTCATTCACTCCGACCGGCGGCGCCTCACAAACCGCCGGCACCAGGCGCTTCCAAAAGCGAGACCCGGCCGATCCGCAGGCCGCATCGCGTCACAACTATCGGCAATAATTGGACGCGACGCCGCCATGATCTTGAAATTTAACTCTGAGTTGCACTCAATGCCGCAGTCGGCACCGCTTTTTCCTATATCTACTTACTCAACAATATTGCTCCGCGCGCTCCCGATGTCACCTGCCGGGCATAGCGCGCCAGGTAACCGGTCTTGATCCTCGGCTCCTGCGGTTTCCAAGTCTTCTTGCGTTCGGTGAGAGTTGCCTCGTCAACCAGGAGTTCCAGTTTCTTGTTGGGGATGTCTATCAGGATCTCATCCCCTTCCTGAATCAGGGCAATAGGTCCGCCCACCGCGGCTTCCGGAGATATATGGCCGATTGCCGCCCCCTGGGACCCTCCGCTGAATCTGCCGTCGGTAATCAATGCCACATCCCGCCCCAGACCTCGGCCGATGATAGCTGCAGTCGGAGTCAGCATTTCCTGCATTCCGGGGCCGCCTTTGGGGCCTTCATAGCGAATGACAACAACATCGCCCTCCACGATCTTTCCTTCGAGAATAGCGGTCGCAGCTTCGTTTTCGCTTTCGAAAACACGTGCCCTGCCCTTTCTCTTGAGCATCTCGGGAGCCACCGCCGACTGCTTCACAACGGCACCCTCAGGAGCGATGTTTCCGTAAAGCACCGCAATGCCGCCTTCATTGTGATACGGATTTTCGAGCGTTCTGATTATATCCGCATTGCGTACCCGCGCGGATTCTAAATTCTCGCCCACGGTCTTCCCCGTTGCGGTGAGAGGGCCGAAATGGATGAAATCGCGGCGGGAGAGTTCTTTCATAACGGCCGGCACGCCGCCGGCAGCGTCGAGTTCTTCGAGGAAATGAGGGCCGCCGGGGCGCAGGCTGCAGAGGTGCGGCGTGCGGGAACTGATGGAATTGAACGTACCCAGATCGAGCGCTATTCCCGCTTCGTTGGCGATTGCGGGGACGTGCAGAACGGTGTTCGTGGAGCACCCGAGGGCCATATCGACCGAGATCGCATTTTCGAAAGCTTCCTTCGTGGCGATATCCCTCGGTTTGATATCCTTTGCGACCAGATCCATAATTCGCATTCCGGCTTCTTTTGCCAGACGAATCCGGGCGCCTGTTACCGCGGGAATGGTCCCGTTGCCGGGCAATGCGAGGCCGATTACTTCGGCAAGACAGTTCATCGAATTTGCCGTAAACATGCCCGCGCAGGATCCGCAGCCGGGACAGGCATGGTCCTCGAGTTCTTCGAGTTCCCCGGCCGAAAGCTGTCCGGCTTTATGCGCTCCTATTCCCTCGAAAACCGATATCAGATCGACAGCCTTTCCGCCGGCGCGGCCCGCCAGCATTGGCCCGCCGCTGATAACGATTGAAGGAATATTCAGTCTCAAAGCCGCCATCATCATCCCCGGAACGACCTTGTCGCAGTTGGGAATAAGAACGAGCCCGTCAAAAGGATGGGCCACGGCCATTATTTCAACGGAATCGGCAATCAACTCGCGGCTTGCAAGGGAATAACGCATACCGGAATGGTTCATGGCAATGCCGTCGCAAACCCCTATGGTGCTGAATTCGATCGGGGTACCGCCGGCAAGGCGGATACCGGCTTTGACTGCTTCGGCGATCTTGTCGAGGTGAATATGTCCCGGAATGATCTCGTTGGCCGAATTGACAACACCTATCAGGGGGCGGTCAATTTCCGATTTCGTATAGCCCATAGCTTTGAAAAGAGAACGGTGAGGGGCCTTTTCAACACCCTTTTTCATTAAATCGCTTCGCATCTGGTTTTCTCTCCTTCAAACGAGTTGGCATGACTGAAGCCGAAACATATAATAATTACAGTATTTTTCATGCTTTTGGAAGTAAAAAGGCCGAAAACGCGCTATAAAGGGCACCTAAGTTGACAATGGATACTTCAACTAATATAATCCGAGCAGCTACAGATAACCTTGTGCTTCCAGTCACAGGAGATTTACGTTAATGGAAAAAGATGGTCGGAGGCCGGTCTATCCGATAGGGATAGTTGCCGAGTTGATCGGAATTCATCCGCGGACTCTCCGCGTGTACGAGCAGGAAGGGTTGATACGGCCGGCGCGCCGCGGAGGCAAGCGCTTTTATTCGGATACCGACCTCCAGTGGCTCAGGTGTCTCAGGAAGCTCCTGGGCGAGCAGGGTCTCAATATAGCCGGCGTCAAGAAACTCCTTACCGTGGCACCCTGCTGGTCCATTCGCAACTGCCCGGAACAGGAGCGAAAGAGCTGCCCCGCCATTCTCGATTTTGCCCTCCCCTGTTGGGAACTCAAAAACCGCTGCAATGCTCGTGGGGGTTCGTGCGAGGATTGCGAGGTCTACAGGAAAGCCATGGCTCGGGCAATGACATTGGCATGCCCCGAACGAAAAGAGCGAAAATAATTTATGCATATCGGCAGGAATTCATGAGACATATATTCGGGCCTGTTCCCTCCCGCAGATTGGGACGCTCACTTGGGATCGACGTTATCCCCGCAAAGACCTGTTCATTCGACTGCATCTACTGCGAGTCAGGAAAGACGACCCACCTTACCCTGAAAAGGGAGCAGTTCGTCGAGCCGAATGAAGTCCTTCAAGAGCTGGAAGAATTCTTCCGCGTGTTTCCGAATGGAACCGATGTACTGACTTTCTCCAGCGCAGGGGAGCCGACCCTTTACCTCGGGATCGGGGAGCTGATTCGAGCGATCAGGAAGAGTTATCCGCAATTGCCCCTGATCGTACTCACAAACGGATCTCTCCTCTGGGACCCGGAAGTGAGGAAAGACCTGCTGGAGGCCGTCAGGGTGGTTCCGTCCCTGGACGCCGTCACTCCGGAGGTTTTCCGGAAAATCAACAGGCCTCATCCTTCCTTGGACGTCTCGAAAATAGTGGAAGGACTCCGGGCTTTTCGCGCCGAATATAGCGGGCAGCTCCACCTGGAGATCGTCCTGGCCTCCGGCGTGAACGACAGTCCGGAAGAATTATCCCGGTTGGCAGAGATCGCCCAAACGATCGAGCCCGACAAAATCGAGCTGAATACGGTCGTGCGGCCGCCCGCCCTGGGCGGAACCGAAGGTCTTTCCACCGAGCGAATGGAATGGGCCGCCACTTTCTTCCCCGAGGGACGCACTGAAGTGGTTGGCGTATTCAATGGGCAGAAACGGGATTCATCCGGTGAGGACCTCGAAACGCGCATTCTTCAGACCATCGAGAGACGTCCCTGCACGGTCCCCGAACTCGCAGCATCGCTCGGGATCGCGGGAAGCAGGCTGGAAGAGGAGTCACAAAGACTCGCCCGCGAGAACAAGCTCATCATAAACAGCTTCAATGGAAAACAGTTTCTGTGTCCGATAAAATCTTAGATTGATACAGCCTATATAGAATCGCACTGCCGACACAATCCGCTGTCCGTGAGGTGGGCACACGATTCACAGCCTGCCGGGGCGGGGTTCACAAGGCGGACCTCGGGAACCAGCGGAATCCCATACCTGCATAATCCGCCCCAAGGCGGGCACACGATTCACCGTACCAACCGTTATCGTTGGCATCCCTGAAGAACGGAATCCCGGCAGAGCTTTTGAGCCGGGATCCAGCGGAGCCCCCGCATCCCGGACGCGTTGTTTGGGAAGCTTCCATTCCCGTCGAGTTGAGGCACGGTTTCCTGACCGTGCCGGCCGAGAGCCGCGAGAATGGCGCGGTCGGGAAACCGCGCCATAACCGAACGTGAAGCGGTATTCTCCCCAAAATCCTACATTGCCGCATCATGCTTCTGCACAGGCGGGGCTGCAAGTATCTCGACCGGATGTTCCGGGATCGTCCGCGCAATCAGGGTATTGGAAAAGAGTTTTCCGGCCAGTGTTTTGACCTGCTCTGCCGTGACCGCCCGCACCAGGTCCGGATACTTCTTTGCGTAATCCCAACCCAGGCCGAGCACTTCATTGAGCGCGGCGCTCGACGCCTGGCTCTCGAGTTTTTCCCGGCCGAGTTTCATTCCGACCAGCATCGTCTCCTTCGCCTTGTTCAATTCGTCCTCGGGGACCGGCTTGTTTGCCAGCTCATTCAGGTTGTTGAGGATGACTTCCTGGACTTTCGGCAAATTGGCCATTGTCGTCTGGGTCATTACGCCGAAGTACCCCGCCTTTTTACCGTAGAACGGAAAAGTGCTGACGGTGTAGACCAGGTTTTGATTGCCTCCGCGAAGCGAATCGAACATTCTCCCGGCAGGAGAACCTCCGCCGGAAAGTACCGCGGTGAGCACATCGAGCACGGGACGGTCTTTATCGTTGATGTCGGCCCCATTCGTACCGATGAAGAGACCCGCGCTGTTCTTCTCATTCTTGATCTCGACGGCATTACTTTTGGACAGCTGCTGAGTCTCCTGTGACAGCGAAGGTTGGGCGGCCTCGCCCGGCCAGGCGGCAAACTTTTGCTGTATCAGTTTCTTCGCCTCGGCTGGATCGACATCGCCGTAAACGGCCAGGGCCGAATGTGTCGGATTGACCATCTTTTTATAAAAAGCCAGGATGTCCTCGCGTTTGAAAGCCTGAACGGATTCAGTCGTCCCGAGCCTGTCGTTCGCGTACGGAGAATTCTTGAAATAATTCTTTTTGAAGAGCCGCACGACCTCAGACTGCCAACTCTCGTCGGAGCGCTTGATCGCAATCAGGGTATCC
>JAEZHY010000012.1 GCA_023416335.1 Pseudomonadota bacterium
AAGCAGGCGCGCCGCAGTAATGCACATCTGCGCAACTAGAGTTCCGCTACCACATCTGCAGGGCATGTCTCATACTGAACCGCAATGAAACATTTTCTGTTGACATTGTCGCAAAACAAACTTAATCTCAGCTACACATTCTTCGGAATGGTTTGCGTTGATGGGTATTTAATCAAAATGACACATCGTGTTTCATTTTGAACCTTCTGCATCCCGAACCCTCTTTACAGATGCCCTGATGAGAAATCCGCAGATCGATCTCCTCGCCGCCCTGGATGAAATCCCCACCGGAATTTGCATTATCAGCAAGGAGAGGAAGATTATCTTCATGAACCGCACCCTTGAAGCTCTGACGGGCTTCTCGCGTACGGATTGCGAAGGCCTTCCGTGTTCCCACATTCTCCGTTTCAACAACTGTTTTGAGAACTGCCCGGTAAACAAACTCGACGAACGGGAAAGAGTGACCCTGGAAGGGGACATCTTGAACCAGGATCATCAGAAAATCCCGGTAAGAGTGACTTTTGGTCCGCTGCGTTCGGGCAATGGAAATATATCGGGTTACATCGAGACGATCGATGATTTGCGAAACGACCGCAACTTCGACCCCGCAAGGGTTCATCCCTTCAGTTTCGGCCAGATAATCGGGCGCAGCGCGCAGATGGAGAGGATTTTCCAGTTCCTGCCCGTGATCGCGCAATCGGAAGCCCCAGTTTTGATTACCGGTCAGACCGGGACGGGCAAGGACCTGCTGGCAGAGGCGGTACATCACGCATCCCCCCGTGCAAAGAATCCGTTCGTGACTTTCCGATGCGGGGCTTTACCCGAGTTCCTGATGGAGTCGGAACTGTTCGGCCTGGAGAAGGGAGCTTTCCCTGGAGCTGAAAGCAAGCCTGGAAAATTTCGGCTGGCTCAAAACGGAACGGTCTATCTTGCCGAAGTAGGCGATCTACCGCAGGCGTTGCAGATGAAGCTGGTGACCTGCCTGGATGATAAGACGATTTTCCCGCTCGGCGGTACCAAAAGCATCGTCACAAACGTTCGCCTCATCGCGGCCTCGAGCAGGAATCTCGAACAGATGGTGCACGAAGGGAAATTCTCCAAGGAGCTTTACTTCAGGCTCAATGCGGTTGGAATTCATCTTCCTCCGCTCAAGGACCGCGGTGAAGACCTCCGGCTGTTGATGGACCATTTCCTGAGGGCCCGTTCGTCCCTGCTCAACAAAAACATATCCGGCTTTTCCACCGATTGTCTTCGCAAGCTCGAAGAATACGGCTATCCCGGCAATATCCTTGAGTTGAAGCATATCGTCGAGTATGCGGTCAGTCTGTGCCAGGGGGAGGAGATCCAACTTCGGGACCTGCCCGCTTACCTGACGGAGAGTTTCAGCGATCTGGAACCAATTGCTTCCGTCCCGGCGATGAATTCCGCAGAAGAGAGTGAGGAGAGTCTGGCGTGGTCGGCGGTAGAGCGAAAGATGATTTTAGACGCTCTTGTAAAGGCAAATGGACGCCGAACTCGTGCGGCTCAACTGCTTGGCTGGGGACGGAGCACGCTTTGGAGAAAAATGAAGCAGTATGGAATGGCAACTTCTGACGGTGAATCGGGTGCCAAATGACGAAGAAAATACTGCTTGCCCTAGAGGGCAACGATATTGCCCCGCGCTTCGATCTTGCCCCCGAGGTCCTGATCGTTTCGCCCCGGCAGGACGGAGTTGCAGAAGAGACAAAGACCGTTGTGCTGCCGCGCCCTTCGGCGGAGATGCTCTGCCGGGTTGCCAATGCCGAAAACGTACAGACCGTGATATGCGGCGGCATTGAACAAGAGTATCTCGATTACCTTATCTGGAAGAAAGTGGAGATCATCCATTCCGTAATTGGACCGGCAGAAATCGCCCTCAGGCGTTTACGTGCAGGGACATTGAAGTCGGGCGACATCCTGTTCGAAAAACGGAAGGTATGAAATGACTTTTTCGGCCTGGTTCGGAAAATTGAGTTTTCTCGATTTTGCCGGAGAAAACGGCTCGCCTGCAATTTATCGGCTGTTGCGCCGAAGAATCGTCGTATTGATGATCGTCGTGACTATCGTTCCGCTTGCTTCCATGGCCATCATCAACTCTCACCAATATCAGGACACGCTGAGGGAGGAGATAGTAAATCCCCTGCTCGTGCTGGTTAACAAGACGAAACACTCGATAGAACTGTTCCTGGCCGAGCGGCTTTCCGCCGTCAGCTTCATAGCATCAGCGTATTCATTCGATCAACTGGCCGACGAGGCCAACCTGAACCGCATTTTCCGAGTTATGAAACAGGAATTTGGCGGTTTTGTCGATCTTGGCCTGATTGACGAGAACGGGCTCCAGGTCAGCTACGTCGGGCCCTACGAGCTAAAGGGAAGAAATTACGGTGAGCAGCCCTGGTTCCATGAAGTTCAGATAAGCGGCACCTACGTGAGCGACGTCTTCATGGGATTCCGGAGGTTCCCTCATATCGTCATGGCAGTGCAGCACCGAACCGACGACGGGAAGTCCTGGATACTTCGGGCAACCATCGATACGCATAAGATAGACGAACTGATTGCTTCGATGCGCCTGGACGCGAAAAGCGATGGTTTTCTGATCAATAAGAACGGCGTGATTCAGACTTCGACCAAGAGCTACGGAGGGGTGCTCGACAACCTTCCTTTTCAGCTTCCACCCTTTTCCAGCGAAGCCTCCGTAATGGATGAAATCGACCAGCACAAACGGGAAGTTCTCGTAGCGTACACGTACTTCCTGCACTCGCCCTATGTCCTGATGGTCGTAAAGCCCAGGGGAGAAGTGTTCCGGTCATGGTACACGCTCAAGACGGAAATCTTTTATGTGTTTCTGGCCAGCGTCGCAATCATCCTCCTGGTTGTTTTCAAGTTAACCGACCTCCTCGTGAAGCGGATGCGTGAGAGTGAGGAGCGGCGCGAGGCGGCGCTCCGGGAAGTCGAGCACACGCACAAGCTCTCCTCGATCGGGAGGCTCGCGGCCGGAGTCGCTCACGAGATAAATAATCCGATGGCCATCATCAACGAAAAAACCGGTTTGATGCGGGACCTTATCGAACTCGGTGATGACTTTCCTGAAAAGGCCAAATTTCTGTCGCTCACCGATGCCGTGATCAACTCGGTCGAGCGCTGCCGCTCCATAACTCACAGGCTGCTTGGCTTTGCCCGCCGGATGGAAGCACAGATCGAAACGATGAACCTCAACGAGGTACTTCAGGAGACGGTAGGCTTTGTTGAAAAAGAAGCTCTATACCGCAATATCGACGTGCGCCTCCAGCTTGCAGAAGACCTGCCTCCGATTTCATCCGATCGAGGACAGCTTCAGCAGGTGTTCCTCAATCTCTTGAGCAACTCGTTTGCAGCCGTCGAAGACGGTGGGAAGATCGTTGTCACCTCGTGGGAGGAGAATGCCGATGCGGTCGGTGTTTCCGTTGCGGACAACGGGTGCGGAATGTCGGAGGAGACCCTTAAACGCTTTTTCGAACCTTTCTTCACGACGAAGAAAAAGGGGCACGGGACCGGACTGGGCCTCTTCATAACCTACGGAATCATCAAAAGACTTGGTGGTGAGATAATAGCAGAAAGCAAGGAAGGGCAGGGCACCACCATGACGATCCACCTGCCGAAAAAGCAAATAGCGGTAAAAGTGGGATAACGGCAGATGGACAAGATCAGGGTGCTGCTCATTGACGATGAAGAAGAGTTTACCTCTGCGCTCGCGGAAAGACTCAGCCTCAGGGGAATTGCCGCTTCGACCTCATCGAGTGGCGAGGAAGCTCTGAAAATGATCGAATCTTCCCCGCCGCCGGACGTGATCATTCTGGACTTGATGATGCCGGGACTAAGCGGCGTCGAGATTCTTACGCGCATAAAAAAGAAGATGCCGGATGTGCGGGTCATTTTTCTCACCGGCCACGGTTCACCTGAAATCGGCGAAGGGCAGATGAACATGGGATCCTGCGAGTATCTTATTAAGCCGGTCAAGATAGAGGACCTCATCGAAAGGATACGATCCGCCGCAATGGGACCGTGAGACGGCCCCCTCCGGCAACAGCTCCGATCGGCATATCAAGCGCTTTTCCGGACACGGCCTCAGCAAGAAATACAGAACTGTTTCCGACGGGATAAGGGATTGTGATCATGCTTCGTAAGATTTTTCCGTTTCTTGACTGGCTGAAAGACGTAAACGCCTCTACTCTCAAATTGGATCTGGTTTCAGGACTGACCGTTGCATTGATTCTTATTCCTCAGTCGATGGCTTACGCCCAGCTGGCTGGGATGCCTGTCCATTACGGGCTTTATGCATCTTTCCTGCCTCCTTTGCTGGCCGCCGTATTCGGATCGAGCAGGCAACTCGCAACGGGGCCTGTCGCAATCGTATCGCTCATGACCTCTGCGGCACTCTCACCGTATGCGACGACTGGAAGCGAAGGATTTGTCGTTTATGCTATCCTGTTGTCCCTGATAGTCGGCCTGTTCCAGTTTGCACTCGGCGTGCTGCGCCTGGGCCTGGTAGTCAATTTCCTCTCTCATCCCGTCGTAAACGGATTTACGAATGCAGGCGCGATCATCATTGCAACATCGCAGCTCTCCAAGATGTTCAACGTTTACGTGGACGATGCCGACCATCATTACATCACGATCTACAGGGTCGTCAAAGCTGCCATCCAGTACACGCACTGGCCGACGCTCATCCTTGGCGTCGGAGCTTTCGTGCTGATGTATATTTTGCGTCGGATCAACAAGCGTATTCCGTTCGTCCTGGTGGCGGTTGTGGTAACAACATTGATCTCCTGGGCAACGGGATACGAGAAAAATGTCAAGGTGCCCCTGGATTCAATTGCCTCCGTCGAATGTCGCGAGAACATACAGGCATTC
Source organism: Pseudomonadota bacterium (assembly GCA_023416335.1). The sequence goes on from JAEZHY010000012.1 coordinate 4,909, forward strand.
AATGCCGCTGCGAAAGAGACGAAGGAGCTTGCGGTCTTTCGTGCCGATAACACACCGAAGCTTGTAAAAGCCGAAGAGACCTACGGCAGTAATTCGAGAGAGGTCCTCAACCTGAAGCATGAAGCCGATGTGGCCGAGTCGAGGATGGCAGAGTTGAAAACTGCCATGGCCAATTCCCGCGCCGGGATGAGGTGCATGCTGTTGACTGCGGCAACCGATGGCTCCGGCAAAACCGTATATCTGCCACGCGACAAGGTGACCGAATCGATGAAAAGCGACGGTTCGATCTGGAGAATACGGGTCGGAAATCAGGCTCTCGATGAAAAAGGGCTTGTGCTCATGGGAGGCGGCAGTGTTGTCGGGAGCATCCCCAGCGGTCTTCCCAGCTTTGGTATTCCAAAGTTGGACCTGAATATGCTCCTGAAACTTCTCCCCATTGCGGCAATCATATCCCTCCTCGGCTTCATGGAAGCCATATCGATCGCCAAAGCCATGGCCGCAAAAACCGGCCAGAGGCTCGACCCCAACCAGGAATTGATCGGTCAGGGAATCGCCAACATCATTGGGGCCTTCGGAAAAAGCTTCCCGGTATCCGGGTCCTTTTCGAGGTCGGCCGTAAATATTCAGGCCGGTGCCGTGACCGGCCTGTCGAGCGTGTTTACGAGCGTAACCGTGGCGCTCGTTCTCCTATTTTTGACGCCACTGCTGTATCATCTTCCTCAGTCGGTTCTGGCCGCGGTCATCATGATGGCTGTCATCGGCCTGATCAACATCTCGGGTTTCGTTCATGCTTGGAAAGCCCAATGGTACGACGGGCTCTTTTCGATCATTACTTTTGTTGCCACGCTGATCACGGCGCCCCATCTTGATAAGGGCATCATGATCGGCGTTTTGCTCTCACTCGGAATGTTCCTCTACAAGAGCATGAGGCCAAAGGTTACAACCCTTTCCATGTATGCGGACAAGTCCTACCAGAGCGCACGCGATTACGGCCTCAAGGAATGCAAGCACATAGCCATGGTTCGATTCGATGGAGCGCTCTTCTATGCGAATGCCGGTTACCTTGAGGAGAAAGTCTCCGAGCGTATCCGCGTAATGCCCGAACTGAAACATATTCTGGTTGTTGCGAACGGCGTAAACGATATGGATGCATCAGGTGAAGAAATGCTCTCCCTGATTGTCGATCGCGTCAGGAGTGCCGGGTATGACATTTCCTTTGCGGGACTCAACGAAAAAGTGCTTGCCGTAATGAAACGTACCCACCTGCTTGAGAAAATCGGCGAAAAGAACATTTATTCAACCATTTACAAGGCTGTCGATGTTATACACTCAAGAGCGCATACGCAATGCAGCCACAGCTGTCCTCTCCTTGAGGTATGCTTTGTCGAAGACTCGTCTCAACTCGCAAAAGAAGGATTAAAGAGTCATGCCGGTCACTAGTATCTTTTACGGTTCTTACTGCGGTGCTGAAGAAGTTGTCCGGATGGTGATAGAGAAGACGGGTTATCAATTTGTGGACGACTCTCTTCTCATTAGTGAAACCGGCAAACGGTTCCGCGTCGATGAAAGCAAGATAAGAAAAGCCCTCAGCGGAAAGGCTTCCATCTTCAACAAATTCACGCACGAAAAAGAGCGCTGCCTGGCTTACATCAAGCGCGTTCTGGCCGATTTCCTGAGAGCCGACGATCTGGTCGTTGCCGGACTCTCCGGGTTGATGGTTCCCAGGGGAATCTCCCATGTGCTCAATGTCTGTTGCATCGGCGACATGAAATTCCGGACTTCGCTGGCGTGCCGCGTCGAGAATATCTCCGAAAAGGACGCGGCCAGGAAGATCCATAAGGATGATGAAACGCCAATGGTCCTTGCGGACCAACTCTATAACATGAAAGATCCGTGGTCCCCGGAACTCTATGACATGGTGATCCCCATGAACAAAGTAGGGGCTCAGGAAGCAGTCCGGTTGATATACGAACATCTCGGAAGTTCCGTATTGATTCCGACCGAGGACTCCTTGCAAGCCGTTTCGGATTTCGCTCTGGCAGCCGAGGTCAATCTGGTCCTCGCGACCGAAGGGCACGATGTTACAGTTTCGGCTAATGACGGCGTTGTCTGTATCGAAATCAACAAACATGTTCTCATGCTCTCATCGCTTGAAGAAGAGCTGAAAAAACTCGCACTGTCCGTTCCCGGGGTTACCGGAGCTGAGACTAAGGTTGGTCCGGGTTATTATCAGAGTGATGTGTATCGGAAATTCGATTTTGATGTTCCTCTGCCGTCAAAAGTCCTGCTGGTCGACGATGAAAGGGACTTTGTGGAGACGCTGTCCGAACGTCTGCAAATGAGAGATTACTCCTCGGCTGTGGTTTATGGCGGAGAAGAAGCTCTTTCCATCGTCGAAGAAGATGAACCCGAAGTCATGGTACTCGACCTCAAGATGCCCGGCATAGACGGTCTGGAAGTCCTCAGGCAGGTAAAAGAGAAGCATCCGAATGTCGAGGTAATCGTTCTCACGGGACATGGTTCGGATGAAGTTGCGAAACTTTGTATCCAGATGGGCGCATGCGCCTATATGGAGAAACCGGTGGACATTGAAAAGCTCACAAAAGCAATGCAGGATGCGTACAAGAAAGTTCGTGGAGAGCGCGCCGGCACGTCCAAGAAGCCAAACTGAACGACCGCGAAATGAATGCCTTAATCCCGGACTCAACGAGAGGATGTGATTTGGAAGGCGAAGAACTTGCGTTTTTCGGCAAGGTGGCTGCCGGAGTCACACACGAGCTGAAGAATGTTCTGGCCATAATAAATGAGGCCAACGGCTTGATGGCTGATTTGATGGGAATGGCAAAGGACGTTCCCTTGCCGTTCCGTGACCGGTTTGTACGGTCTATCGGAAAAATTGAAGATCAGGTCCGCCGTGGAGTGGAGATCACCGGGAAGTTCAACCGCTTTTCCCATAGCATGGACAATCCAGTGGCAGACGTCGAACTCAATGAAATCACGCTGCAAACGGTAGCTTTAGCCGAGCGCTTTGCCAGGCTGAAGTATATCCGGCTGGAATGGGATCCCTCCGGGCAAGCCGTTGTATTGGGAAAGACGAACGCATTCAGGCTGCAGATGGCCCTTACGAGGGGAATAGAAGCTCTGATGGCGGCCATGCCGAGCCCTGGCGCGATCAGGCTTGCTGTTCGTAATGATACGACGCGGCCCGGCATGGATATCAGCTGCAAGCCGGATACGCCAGGCGAAGTGATTTCGAGGGAAACCATGTTTGCCGCCCCTGAGTGGCAAACATTCGAAAGTTCGGTCGCCCTTATCGGCGCGGAAGTTCTTTGGAGAGATGATTTGTCCGAAACCGGCTTCAGCGTTATTTTCAAAGGCAATTAAACGGCTTCATTCGTTTCCTGCTTCCATATCTTATGAAACTTCGCTCAAGGACTGTTGCCGTATGGGACTCGATGTTCTGCTCGTGGACGATGAAGAGGAGTTTGCGGATGCTTTTGCAGAGCGGTTGCGACTGCGCGGCTTCAGCACTCATATTGCCAACAACGGCGAACAGGGACTGCGGATGATCGCCGAAGGTCTTGCCAAAGTGGTCATCCTCGATTTGAAGATGCCCGGAATGGACGGCCTGGAAGTTTTGCGGCGCCTGAAAAGGAGCAACCCGGAAGTGCGAGTGATAATTCTTTCGGGTCACGGTTCGGAAGGCGACGAGGTTTACGCCCGAAACCTTGGTGCTTTCGACTATTTCAGAAAGCCGGCCGATATCGGCGCAATCCTGGAGGCGCTGAAGAGGGCCGAACAGGGCATGGAATTGCAGGGCAGCGCTTTTTAATTTCCCAAGAGACAGGAGAAAACGGCCGGCCCCGTCTCATCGTGCGCGAAAGCACGGGGACACACTCCTTGCATCGAACCCCTTCCGTCAAATGACTGCAGACCGGGTAAAGAGTGTCTCCGGAGATTCGTTGATTATTACAGCGATTATTTTGATACTTTAGGTTTCTGCAGTTGCATCTTCACTGATTGATAATATACCATCTACGGCTACCATGCTTCCTGTTGTCGGTTATTGAGCAGCGCAATTCCGGGTGCCGACAAGGGTGTTCCATCGCTGCTCTTCCCTGCAACGTAAGTCGACCCGAAAAGGAGTAGGTTTTTATGCCGTACAGCACTATAGTTTGCGGAGTAACCGGCTCCGCACATGCTCAGAAGGCTGCGCTTGAAGCGGCGGTTCTTGCGAAAAGGGACAATGCGAAACTCGTTTATGTCTATGCGGTTGACGCTTCATTCCTCTCGTCCGGGCGCGGGACGGTGGAACTGAGCAGCGAAGCCGTCAATGATTCGCTTGCGAATCTCGGAGAGCACATACTCTTTCACGCCGAACAGCTCGCACGGACCCAGGGGGTCGTTCCTGAAAAAGTTCTGCGCAGGGGACCGGTTCTCGAAGTGCTCAAGCAGGTGGTAAGCGAACAAAAGGCCGATATCCTGCTGCTCGGGCATGAGGAGAGGTCGTTTTTCGACAGAATGCTTTTCAAGGGCAGTGTGGAAGACCATGTCCAGGAACTGAAAGGGCAAACCGGGGTTGAGGTCGATATCGTAAAATGATTGTTTGAAACAGCCCTTTGATGCGGCTGTGGTATGTACCGGGAAAGCTGCAAGAGTATAAATGGAAGGCAGGCAATATTATAAGTCGCTGACCAGGAACATGATTCTTATCATGATCCTGGTCTCTTTTACACCTTTGATCCTGATAGCAGGTCTCATCGGATACAATTTCGAGACTGCCTACAGAGAGAAGGTGGTGGCGCATCTGCAGGAACTGGTCGAAAAGCACCAGCAGAATATAAACGCCTTCCTCGACGAAAAGCTCTCATATATCAAGGTCCTGGCCGATTCTTACAGCTATGAGGATCTGACCCGCACCGCATTTCTACAGAACAAACTCATGATCCTGCAAAACGCCTATTCCGGGATATACGTCGATCTGGGAGTGATCGACGCATCGGGCGTGCAGATTGCTTATGCCGGGAACCTGAAGCTGGAACGTGCGGACTATTCCAGGGCCGAATGGTTCCGGGAAGCAATGAAGAGAGACTATTACATCAGCGATGTCTCGCTTGGATATCGCGGGACACCGCACTTCACCGTGGCAGTTAAAAAGAAGCGCGGCGGCAGCGACTGGATCCTGCGGGCGACCATAGACTTTCTTGCCTTCAACTCCCTGGTGGAAAATCTCAGAATTGGAAGCACGGGCTCCGCGCTCATCATAAACAGTGAAGGAGAGTTCCAGACTCGCCCGAGAAGCGGATATCTGCCGGATATGGTTGATTTGCTGCGAAAGACTTCGTGGGCAAAGGTGCCGCCGAAAAGCGATGCCGGTGCATCAGTGGTCCACGCGTCGGAATTCAAACCCGTCTTGTCGCGCAGTCAGCTGGTGTTCGGCACACTGAAGGGCAGTGAACAAAACTTCATATACATACTGATGCCTCTCAAGAACGGTGAGTGGACGCTCGCGTATCAGCAGGAAGAAAGCGATGCATTCTCGGAACTCCACAAAGCAAGAATACTCGCTTTGGCGATATTCTTTTGCGGCGGGTTCGGTATTTTGACTATGGCATTTTTCCTGTCCCGAAAGGTTGTCGGCAGGATTGAAAAAGCCGACCGGGAAAAAGAACTCATGAACCAACAGGTTATCGAGGCCGGCAAACTGGCCTCTGTTGGTGAACTCGCGGCAGGTATTGCGCATGAGATAAACAACCCGGTTGCCATTATGGTCGAAGAAGCCGGCTGGATGGAGGACCTGCTCGAGGAAGAAGAATTTGAAAAGAGCCAAAACGTCGACGAGTTCAGACGATCGCTGAAGCAGATCGCCGTCCAGGGCGACAGGTGCAAAGAGATCACGCATAAGCTGTTGAGCTTTGCACGTCATACCGACCCGGTTCATCGTGAAATGCAGGTTAATGAAACTATCGAAGAGATCCTGAGCATTTTCGACCAGAGGTCGAAGTTCAGCAATATCAGAATACAGGCCGAACTCGATCCGGAATTGCCCGCGATATCGGCATCCCCTTCTGAGCTGCAGCAGGTTTTTATGAACCTGATAAACAATGCAATAGACGCGATGGGCTCGGGAGGCGGGCTGCTTGAAATTCGCAGCAGAACCGAGGGCGGCTGGGTCGTTGTAGATATTGCCGACACGGGACACGGCATTCCGAAAGAAGTCCTTGCGCGCATGTTCGATCCCTTCTTTACAACCAAGCAGGTCGGCAAAGGCACAGGGTTGGGACTGTCCATCTGCTATGGGATCGTAAAAAAGCTTGGAGGAAAGATCGAGGTGGACAGTTCGGTAGGCCTGGGCACCACCTTTCATGTTTTCCTCCCGCTGCACGCCTCCGGCGTTGCTGATTGACGGGAGAGTATATGGATACGACTGTGCTGATTGTCGACGATGAAGTTCCATTTGTTGAAACGCTCACGAAAAGGCTCGTAAAAAGGGGACTTCGTATTCTTTCGGCGCACAGCGGGCCGGAAGCACTCGATCTTTTGACCGGAAATAACGGGATCGACGTGGTAATTCTCGATGTAAAAATGCCTGATATGGATGGGATAGCAACGCTGCGTGAAATCAAGGCTGCCGACCCGGCGGTCGAAGTGCTGATGCTCACGGGACATGCCTCGATGGAAAGCGCCCTGGACGGAATGCGACTCGGCGCTTTTGATTACTTTATGAAACCCTGCAGCATCGAGCAGATCTTTGCCAAGATTTGTGAAGCGAAGGAAAAGAAGCGGAAGAGTGAAGAAGGAATTTCTCAGTCTGAAGCCCAGAAACGCGGCACAAAGGGAGATTTATGATGTCCCCGGAGAGCGCCCGGGATACGAATGACAAGAAGAAAATCAGGCTCCTTCTCGTTGACGACGAAGAGGGATATGTCGCCGTTTTGGCAAAAAGGCTTGTCAAACGTAACTTTGACGTTAAAATCGCACTTTCGGGTTCTGAAGCAGTTCGCATCTTTCGAAACACATCTTTCGATATCGCGGTTGTGGATCTGAAGATGGACGACATGGACGGCATCGAGGTCCTCAAGGCATTTAAAGCTTTGGAACCCAAAATGCCCGTGATCATTTTGACCGGGCACGGGTCTGAAACCGCGGCCCGCGAGGGAATTGCATACGGGGCTTTTGATTACCTGATAAAGCCTTGTGAACTTTCAGAGTTGATTGCATGCATCAAAGAAGCATGCGCAGAGAATTGCTGATCGTGTTCCGTTCGTTTCGCCGTCCTTCGCCGGACCGAAGCCGGTGGGCTGACCGGTCTACGATAACAAACAATTGGCGGAGAAAACGGCGCCTGTGACTCTAACTCTTTTCTTTCAGCAAGTCATAAACGGTATTTCACTCGGAAGCCTTTACGCACTCGTCGCCATCGGGTACACGATGGTTTACGGTATCCTGCGGCTCATCAATTTCGCTCACGGCGATCTTCTGATGGTTTCCGCATACACGGCAATTTACGGTATTCTGGTTTTCTCTCTTCCCTGGTTCTTGAGTTTTCCTCTCGCCGTGATCGTGACCGGTGCGGTCGGAATCCTGCTCGACAAAGCCGCCTACAAGCCTCTGCGGCAGGCCCCGCGTATTTCCCTGCTAATTTCGGCCATCGGTGCTTCATTTTTGATGGAGAACCTGGCGCTGGTATTTATCGGTGGTGTTCCCAAGCCCTTTCCGAGACCGGAGTTCTTCAGCCATGTCATCGTTGTCGGAGGTCTGCACATCCAGGTACTGACGATTTACACTCCGCTCGTGACAATACTTCTCTTTTTCGGACTTCTCTATATCGTCTTCAGGACCAGAGCCGGTAAGGCAATGCGCGCCGCTTCGCGTGACTTCGAGGCTACCCGCCTCATGGGGATCAATCTCGACAGGATCATAGCGCTCACGTTTCTCCTCGGCTCATGTCTCGCCGCCGCAGGCGGGATCATGTGGGCAATGAAGTATCCCCAGGTAAACCCGTTCATGGGAGTCATTCCCGGGCTCAAGGCGTTTATTGCCGCCGTTTTGGGCGGGATCGGGAACATAATGGGCGCCGTGATCGGAGGATTTCTCCTGGGTTTGGGAGAAATCCTGATCGTGGCTCTTGTGCCCGACCTGGCACAATACCGCGATGCTTTCTCCTTTCTCATATTGATCCTTGTACTTCTTTTCAGACCGACTGGAATAATGGGAGAGCCGATTGTCGATTAGCATCAGGCGAAAAGTCGTTTCCGGCCTCACACGCAAGCCGGTCGTTTTGGAAGTGCCCTTATGAATGAACAACTGAAATTCCGCCTCAATGTAGCTGCGTTCTTCCTCCTGGTGGGGATACTCTATCTGTTCGGGAAATACGGGTCCGACTATCAGGTTAGGATCCTCAACAATATCGCAATCTACATAATCCTTGCGGTGAGCTACAATCTTATAAACGGAGTCTGCGGAATCCTGCACCTCGGTCCGAACGGGTTCATTGCAATCGGGGCCTACACCTCTGCACTGCTGACGATGACCCCGGCCGAAAAGCACATCAATTTCATGCTCCAGCAACTGGTTTGGCCTCTCAGCGTGATTCACGTGCCTTTCGTCGTATCGCTTGTTGCGGCCGGTGTTGTAGCTGCTGCAGTAGCCTTCCTTATCAGTTTCCCGGTCTTCAGGGTGCGGGGTGATTATCTCGCCATTGTGACCCTGGGTTTTGGCGAAGTAATCCGGGTGCTCTGCAATGCGGGCCAGAGTATAACGAACGGTCCGCTCGGATTGAAAGGCTTGAAACCGTACACCAACCTCTGGTGGTCGTGGGGGATCGCGATCTTGACGGTGTTCCTGGTCGCGAAGCTCGTAAAGAGCAGTTACGGGAGGGCGATGAAGGCTATCCGGGACGATGAGAGCGCCGCGCGTGCAATGGGGGTCGATCCTTTCAGGCACCTGCTGCTCGCATTTCTCGTCAGCGCCTTTTTCTCGGGGATCGCCGGCGGACTGCTGGCTCACCTTATCACCACAATCTCGCCGTCCCTTTTTACATTCTTTCTTACCTTCAATCTTCTGATTGTCATTGTGGTGGGTGGACTCGGGAGTACGACCGGAGCCGTCATAGGAGCGGTCCTGTTTGCGTGGGGGGGCGAGGCCCTGCGAATAGTCGAACAGCCGGTGAACCTCGGCTTTTTCTCCATCCCCGGGATTCCCGGCATGCGCATGGTTGTTTTCAGCCTGATCCTTCTGCTTGTCATTATCTTCGCGAGAAGAGGCATCATGGGCCGCAGAGAGTTCAGCTGGGACCCCCTGATCGCTCCATTTTTCAAAGGGAGCGGCAGGAGCGTCAAGTCATGAATCCCATTTTCGAAATGCGAAATGTGACGAAGCAATTCGGCGGCTTATACGCGGTAAACGATTTTTCTCTCGCCATTGGTTCACACGAACTGATCGGGTTGATTGGGCCCAACGGCGCTGGAAAAACAACCGTATTCAACCTGATAACCGGTATGCTGAAGCCGACTGCGGGCGACGTCTTCTGGAAGGGCGAGAATATAACGCGCCTTCCCCCTCATTTGGTCACTGCAAGAGGAATTGCCCGGACGTTTCAAAATATCAAGCTGTTTTCAGACATGACCGTTGTTGAAAATGTAATGGTTTCTTTTCATTTCTCCCTGAAATCGAATTTCCTGAAAGCCATGATCGGTTTACCCTCGCACACGGCTGAAGAGAAGAGAATCCGAAAAGAATCCATGGATCACCTTATCGAATGCGGCCTTGCCGATCTGGCGGAAGAGAAGGCGCAAAATCTTCCATACGGAAAGCAAAGACTTCTGGAAATCGCCCGGGCCCTTGCGACCCGTCCGGACCTGCTCCTGCTCGATGAACCGGCTGCAGGGATGAATCCCATGGAAAAGATCGAGCTTGCCCAATTTGTTCGGGAAATTCGGGACAGGCACAAGGTCGCCGTGCTTTTGATCGAACACGATATGAAATTTGTAATGGGTCTGTGTGAGCGCATTAAAGTGCTGGATTACGGCATTTCGATCGCGGAAGGTACGCCGGAAGAGATCAGAAAAGATCAGCGCGTGATTCGTGCATACCTGGGGGGCTCGAAATATGCTGCGGGCTGATAATCTCCAGGTATTCTATGACGGCATCCATGCACTGAAAGGCGTCAGCCTGGAGGTCCATGAGGGGCAGATCGTAACGTTGATCGGCGCCAACGGGGCCGGCAAGACGACGGTACTGAAAGTGATAGTTGGTCTGGTGCGGCCGCGTTCGGGGGCTGTCTATTTCCGCGGAGACGATATCACGCGTCTTCACACCCATCGCATCATTCAGAAAGGAATCGCCGTAAGTCCGGAGGGACGACGAATATTCGGAAACCTCACCGTGTTGGAGAACCTCGAACTCGGCGCCTACAATCGGGCGGCATCCGAATTTGCCGAGCAGGCGGAGTGGATTTTTTCCCTTTTCCCCCGTTTGAAGGAAAGACGGCGTCAGCTGGCCGGAACACTCAGCGGCGGGGAGCAGCAAATGGTCGCTCTGGGCAGGGCGCTCATGAGCAAACCGAAACTGGTGCTTCTCGACGAGCCTTCCCTGGGACTGGCTCCATTGATGGTTGAGGAAGTCTTCAGGGCAGTTCGTGAAATCAACCGGGAGGGGGCTACAATCCTTCTCATAGAACAAAACGCCATGGCGGCGCTCGAAGTTGCTCATTACGGCTACGTGCTCGAAACCGGCAGTGTCGTTCTGGAAGGCCCCGGGAGCGAATTGCTTAAAGACGAAGGAGTCAGAAAAGCCTACCTTGGCGAGGAATAAACAGGGCCAAAATTCCATGTGCGACCGACAATTTCTGATGCAAACAGGAGATGGCGATGCTGAAAGGTTATACACTCCCCCGTACACCAAAAGGTTCCTCCAGCCTGGCACCAAATCCTCCATGGCACTACGTCGGCAATTGCCTGGCGGTCGAATTTGAAGCCGACCCGCAGGCAGTAGCCTCTTTTCTTCCCGAAGGACTCGATTTCCAATCTCCGCAATGTGCTGCGTACTTTGTCGAATGGCAGTACGCAAGCGAAGAGGGAGAGGAATATCTTGACCCTGTTCGCAGCCAGTATCGCGAGACCATTTTCCTTATATCCGCGAGCTACGAAGGTAATCCCTGCGCCTATTGCCCGTTTATCTGGGTCGATCAGGATGTCGCGATGATGCGGGGATTTGCGCAGGGGTGGCCTAAGCAAATCGGTTCAACCTGGATTACCCGCAGCTACGACCTGCCTTCAAAGGCAACTCCCGTTGCGGGCGTCGGCGGCAAATTCGGCGCTTCCCTGGCGGTGAAGGACCGCCGACTCGTAAATGCCGTTGTGACTCTGCGCGAAGAGACGACGCAACTGCCAACGCCAAACTTTGCCAGGGCGGTCAATACGAGGCATTTCCCCGAACTCGTTGCCGGACTTCACGATCGGCCGGCAGTGTATGAACTTGTGCAGCTGAAGTCCCGAGACGTACGGATCTCCACAATCTGGAAGGGAGAAGCCGACCTGGAGATCCTTGACCATCCCTACATTGAACTGCCCGACCTTCGTCCGAAAAAGGTAATTGCAGGGTATCGTTTCTCCTGCGCGCTTACCGTCGACGATCTGATTCCGCTTCGCGATCTGCGAAACAAATGATCGACGCGGCTGCAAATTCTAAAAGCTGACATATTTGCGCATTTCTTTTACAATTACCTTGCCGGCGGGATGCCGGCGGAATTTCAAATGATGGCTTTTCGCCAGGGGGCGGCGAGAGCATGAAAGAAACTCCGAAATCCCATACTCAAATGGATCAGTTGAATATTTTCGAAAATCGCTCGTCTGAAGAGCCCGGCGCGCACGCTCCTCTTGCAGAGAGGATGCGCCCCCGTACTCTCCAGGAGTTCATCGGGCAGGCTCATTTGCTCGGTCCCGGGAAGATCCTCGATCGAATTCTCCGGAACAGGCGGTTTCATTCCCTGATCCTCTGGGGCCCGCCCGGTTGCGGCAAGACGACCCTTGCCCGGATAATAGCGACTCATACGGACAGCCACCTCATTTATCTTTCTGCCGTTATGGCCGGGTCCAAAGAAATCCGCGCGGCAGTGCAGGAAGCCAGGGAAACGGCCGTCAGGAAGAAGGTTCGAACGTGGCTCTTCATGGATGAGATTCACAGGTTGAACAAAGCCCAGCAGGACACTCTTCTTCCTCACGTAGAAAACGGCACGATCCTGCTTCTCGGGGCCACGACTGAAAACCCGTCTTTCGAAGTCATCCGGCCGTTGTTGTCGCGTGCTCAGGTTATAGTGCTCGAACCACTCGGAGAACCCGAGCTTCGGCAGATAATTACCAGGGCTCTGTCCGATTCGGATTCAGGCCTTGGCAAGTTTCCGTCAAGTTTGACGGAAGAAGCCGAAGACTACCTCCTTGCGGCATCCGGGGGAGACGCCCGGATCATCCTGAATGCGCTGGAAATTGCGGTTCTCACCACGCCGCCCAATACCGAAGGGGTGCGTGTAGTCGATCTGGCCGGCGCGAAGGAAGCTCTGCTGCGCAAATCAGTTCACTACGACAAGGCTGGAGAAGAGCACTACAACCTCATTTCAGCCCTCCACAAGAGCATTCGGGGAAGCGACCCCGATGCCGCGCTCTACTGGTTTGCACGGATGCTCGATGCCGGAGAGGATCCGCTCTTCCTTGCCCGGCGTCTTATAAGGGTTGCTTCCGAAGATGTCGGGCTGGCAGATCCGTTTGCACTGGTTCAGACCATCGACGCCTTTCAGGCTTATCATTTTCTGGGGAGTCCCGAAGGGGAGCTTGCCCTCGCGCAAGCGGTCGTGTATCTTTCCCTCGCACCGAAAAGCAATTCTCTCTACACTGCTTTCGGGAAGGCTCAATCGGCGGCGAAAAACACCGGGAGCGTCCGTGTCCCGTTCCATATTCGCAATGCGCCGACTGCGCTGATGAAAAAACTCGGATATGGCAAGGAATACAAGTACCCTCACGATTATGAGGGCGGGTGGCTCCCGGAAATCTACATGCCGGAGGAAATGAAGGGCACGCATTTTTACGAGCCCAAGAATGCGGGATGGGAAGGCAAGTGGCGAAACCTTCTCGAACAGAGGCGTGCCAAGGTCGGTGAACTGCTCAAAGGTGAAGACGACGCCCCCAAATGAAAGCAATTCAGGCTAAGAAAAAGATTCTGGAAAGCGCCAGACCTTTCCAACTCGTCAAGTACCTCGCGCTCTCCAGCCTGATGGTGATCCTGGTTTGCACGATCCTGCTCTCCGGGTTCATTTCACAGCGGGCCAAGGCCATCCTGCTGCACAAAAGCGAACAATACGCGCTGTTGGTGGCGGAAAACCTGAATCACCAGGTCTTTTTTCAGTTTACCGTTCCGACTCTCATCGCCGAAGGAGAAATCCGGCTTAGTCGCGAGAGCCAGTACGACCGGCTCGATAAGGTGGTGCGCAATACAATTCACGGATTGTCGGTCGAACGGGTGAATATTTACGATCCCGACGAGGTGCTGACTTACAGCACCAACCGTGAAACCATAGGGGACAAAGGGGCGATCGGGGAACCATTCGCACGAGCCCTGGGTGAAGAATCGGTATCCGTCCTTACGGCCGAAGAATCGGATTTTTTCGGATTCGAATGGAAGGGCGGCACACGCAAGCTGACGACATACCTTCCGATGTGGGAGGAAAAGCCTCTTAGCTGGCGCCGTGGGAAGGTGCTTGGAATCTTCGAGATCACGCAGGATATTTCCCGCGATTATGAAACGATTCATCGTTTTCAATGGATAGTGGCTTCCAGCTTTCTACTGTTCGTCGGCATCCTTTTCGTGACTATTCTTTTGATCGGAAGACGCGCGGAGAGAATTATCACTGCGCGTGCGGCTGAAAGGTTCAAACTCGAAGAGCAGCTCAATCAGGCGGAGCGTTTGGCCGCCCTTGGAGAAATGATCGCAGGCGTTTCGCACGAAATCAGGAATCCTCTCGGGATCATCAGAAGCACGGCCGAGTTTCTTGACAGCCGCATGCAGGACGAAAAGCAGAAGAGATTTTCCTCAATCATCGTGGAAGAGTCCACGCGTTTAAACGACATCCTGACCGAATTCCTGGACTTCGCAAGACCGAAAGACCTGCGCCCGTCATCGTGCAAAATAGAAGAGATTCTCGACAAGAACCTCATGGTGCTCGAAGCGGAATGCCATCGACTGGGAATCGGTGTCGTGCGGCAATATGGGACGGGGGATTACTGCCTGGAAGCAGATCACGATCTGCTCTATCGCGCCTTCGTCAATATCTTTGCCAATTCCCTTCAGGCTATGCCGCAAGGCGGAAACCTGCTGATCAGGACCGCCATAACCAACGGCGGGGAAGGTGATTCGCTTGTCGAGATAGAAATACAGGACACGGGACCCGGAATTCCCAAAGAAGTCATCAAGAAGATCTTCAATCCATTCTTTACAACACGGGAAAAGGGAACGGGCCTGGGATTGGCAATCGTTCAGACCATAATCGATAATCACAGCGGAGAAATAGAAGTTACAAGCCGGGAAGGAGAGGGAACGAACATCGTGATTCGGTTGCCTCTGGTGCAGCCGATGCCGGCTCCCGGGGAGGAAGCTGCGGAATAACTATGAATACTGTATTAATCGTCGATGACGAAAGAAATTACCTGCTTGTCCTGGAAGCTCTGCTGTCGGAAGAAGGATACCAGGTCATTACGGCGGGAGGCGCTCAAAGCGGCCTCGAAGCCTTACAGGACCATGAACTTGACGTGGTGATCACCGACATGAAGATGCCGGGCATCGATGGAATGGAGTTTCTGGAAAGGATTCGCCTGCAGGAACCCGATCTTCCCGTAATCATGATGACGGCCTTCGGGAGCGTCGAAAAGGCAGTCGAGGCAATGCGGAAAGGCGCTTTCGACTACATTCTGAAGCCTTTCAAAAACGAAGAACTTAAAGTCACAATCCGCAAAGCCATCGACCACTCTCAGTTGGTGCGTCAAAACCGCCAGTTTGCGCGCGAACTGCAGGACAGATACCGCTTCGGCAATATCATAGGAAAGAGCGCCCAGATGCAGCGCATCTTTCAGCTGATAGAAAAAGTCGCCCCAACCAAGGCAACTGTCCTTGTGACCGGAGAATCCGGGACCGGCAAGGAACTCATCGCCCGGGCCATCCACTACAACAGCCCGAGGAAGGACCAGCCTTTCATTTCCGTAAACTGCGGAGCATTGCCCGAGACCCTGCTGGAGAGCGAACTGTTCGGCCATGAGAAGGGCGCCTTCAGCGGAGCCGTCAGCCAGCGAAAAGGACGGTTCGAACTGGCGCACGAGGGAACGCTTTTCCTCGATGAAATCAGTGAAATGTCAACGCCTCTGCAGGTAAAACTCCTGCGAATTCTCCAGGAGATGGAGTTCGAAAGGGTTGGAGGAACCCAGACCCTCAAGGTTGACGTTCGCGTCGTGGCCGCTTCGAACCGGAATCTGAAGGAAGAAGTCGCGGGCGGCCGCTTTCGTGCCGACCTGTTCTACCGGTTGAATGTTGTCCACGTCTCCCTGCCGCCCCTGCGGGAGCGAACCGACGACGTCCTGCTCCTGGTCAATCATTTTCTGACCAAGTATGCCGAAGATAACAAACAGGAGTCGATATCGATTTCTCCGGATGCCATGAAGTACATCCTCGACTATCCCTGGCCGGGCAATGTGCGCGAACTGGAAAACGTCATCGAGAGGTCGATTATTCTTTCCGACAGAAAAGACATCCAGGTCAAAGACCTTCCTTCCGATATAAAGGAGCCGCGCATAGAAATCTCCCCCGAGGAAAAAGGCCCTGCGGAAACCGCTGTCCCCGTTCCGGCCATGCCTGCAATCAGCCCCGGAGACCGGATGCCTGATTCCGGCTTCAAAGTGCGCCAGATAAGGGCGATCGATTTCATCAAAGCTCACGGGTTTATAACCAACAAATATTATTCTCAGCTCGCGGAAATATCCGAGCGCCAGGCCCTGCGTGAATTGAACGAACTGGTCGATATGGGCAGGCTAAACAGAGTGGGCAAGGGCAGGGGGTGCCGGTATATACTCATCGATTCGGCCATGTGATTCCGTTGAACGCCTCTGACGATCCTGCAGCAGTCGGATTTCTCGGGCGGATCATCTGATTTGTTCCGACATCGACGGTGGTCGGTGCTACTGCCGATATTGGACTCAACGCTGTTTCATATTCCTGATTATCTCTTCCCGGGCCAGTTGGTCGCAACGTTCGTTCTCCGGGTGACCGGCATGGCCCTGGACCCAGACCCATTCCACCTGATGCTTCTTCGCCAAATCATCCAACGCAATCCAGAGTTCCTTGTTTTTGACAGGGGTCTTCTGAGACGTCTGCCAGCCGTTGCGTTTCCAGCCCTTGATCCACTTGGTAATGCCGTCTTTGAGGTACATGGAATCCGTGTGCAGTCTGACTCTGCAGGGTTCCTTCAGCCTTACCAAAGCTTCGATGACGGCAGTCATTTCCATCTGGTTATTTGTGGTATGTCTCTGGAACCCTGAAATCTCTTTTTCCTGATCCTTATACCTGAGGATGGCAGCCCACCCGCCGGGGCCGGGATTGCCCGTGCAAGCTCCGTCTGTAAAGATTTCTACGAACTTCAGAGGATTAGACAGCTCTGATATGCTTATTGAAGAATTGTTCTTAGAATAATCGGAATCTTGCATAATTTAGGCTAGTGTTTTGCAAATGGGGAGAGACGGCGCCGGATAAAGCGCTCGATTCCTGTTGATGAGAGTTTCCCGATCACCCCGGCCAATCGCTCCAAAGGGATCTCGGCACGAGCCATTGCCTGATGACCGCCTGCACAGCCGATACTGCCGAATACTCGTCGAACGATCTTACCGGCATCTTTTCGATACCCGTCATTCCGAACGATCACTATCAGGCTGTCGTCATAAATGCCGGATACGATGCTCCAGGAAATATCGTGAATCTTCAACATGAATTCGGCTATTTCCACCAGGATATCCGCGGAAGGGACATCATCCAGGTAAGCGAAAATACGGTCCTTTACGACATGTTTTCTCTCGAAGGCCTTATGGAAAGTCTTCAGGTCGCGCAAGGAGAGATCGGATATCTCGATCTTTCGTAAGACGTTGTGATCCGCACACTGGAAAAGAAATCGAAATGCTTCGATGTCCTCGAGCAGCGTGTGGCGCTCGAAACTCCGTGTATCGGTCTTGATCCCATAGAGCAGGGCGGTCGCGAGACTTTTGGACGGTTTGATCCTTGCAGTCCGCAAATACTCCGTAAGAATCGTGGAAGTAGCCCCATATTCCGGCCGAAGATCCAGGAACGGAGCGGAAAGTTGCTCGTTAGTAGGATGATGGTCGATGACGGCGTTAAAGGGAATCTGACTGAAAAATTCACTGTGCGCCGGCTGCCCGTCAACAAGGACGAATTTATTGAACTTCACCAAGTCCTTTTTCTTGAACAAAGACAAGGGGAGGCGGAGCAATCTCACCATCGTGAGATTATTGAGTCTCCGTATGGGCCGGACCATACCGACGGCAGTCGAAGTAACCTTGTGCCACAGAAGTCTCTTTACGGCAAGAGCCGAACCAATGGCATCCGGATCCGGGTCGATCAAAATGAGGACGTGGTCCTTTGATGAAAACTGGGAAAGAAAGCGCACTAAAAGATCTTTGGAGGTTTTACTCCCGGCGGAAGGAATATTCTCTGTCAGCGCGGCTTGTTCCATCATAATCAAATAAATATAGTGAGGACAGCTGATAAGTCCATAAAAAAAGGGTGGCATTGAACCACCCTTTGATCTCCGATTGGAGCGGGAAACGGGATTTGAACCCGCGACTTCAACCTTGGCAAGGTTGCACTCTACCACTGAGTTATTCCCGCGCGATGCAGGGGTGTTTTTAATGGAAATGGGGGGTGAAGTCAAGCGAAAAAGCTCAAATAAATCGTACGTCTGATAATATATATTATGTAAACCTGGCGAACCGACGCCAGGTAATACATAATATGCCCTCGTTTTCCCCCTCCGGGATCAGGCAGGTTGTTGACTTTCCTCTTGATTGAACGGCGCCGGTTTTCGCCAGGTTCGGAGCCTTCCAGGTACATAATAGTTTTTATCATCCGCGCCAGAGATGCTTCCGTGTGATGTGCCGCTCTTTGAAGCATGAAATTCCAGCCCAGAGCCATTTTAAAGCTGGCTTCTGCTTCACTTTCGGTTGCCGGCTTCTCCGAATACTTTATAATTCAAATTCAACTTTAGTAACCGCCAGAGGAATTACCATGCTGAAGCATCAGCACAAAACCCTTGCCAAAACCCTCGATTATGTCGGCCGGCATTCGCCCGGCGAATTCGGCCTATTCTGGGACCCTGACGGCACCATGCCCTGGAAGGAATTCTATTGGGCTTTGCAGGAAGATCCTTCTTTGCGATTCGTGCGCGAATCCAGCATCAGGGAACTTTCGCTGCTCGGCATTGAAGTCCCCTTTGTGCTCGATGGCAGCCTGTTGAGAATCTCCGACGAACTGGTGCGCCCCAACTATCAAATAGCCGCTAATCCTCCCGGGCGCTTATATTTCGGCATAAAATCCAAAAATCTGGTACACATCCAGAAATTTGGATTACAACCTTCGGGGAGAACATTCGTTCCCCTTTCATCAGATCGGGGCCTCGCGCTCCGCATAGCCAAAAGGAGGGAGCCGGATCCCCTGTTGGTCGAGGTTTTGACGGATCGCGCCACTGAATCCGGCATTTCATTTCTCCTTGTCGGTCCCGAACTGTACCTCGCGGAGGCCGTTCCAGCCGAGTTCCTGCTTTTCCCGAAAATCCGGCAGGACCTGGCGGAGAAGCTCATAGCCGAGAGGGCGCCCAAGCCCAGGGCAAAACCCTCCTCCCCTCCTTCGCCCGGCTCCTTTATTGTCGAGCCGCACCACTTCGATCCTGCCGCCGCGGCGAAAGCCGGCAAGGGAGGAAAAAAGGATAAGGGCGGATGGAAAAAAGATGCTCGAAAGGAGCGCCGAAAAAGGGATATTTGACGGCGCCCGCTCGTGTGAATCAATCGGGGATGAGATCGTAATAATAGATCATGGCATCCGATCGCGAAATGATTCCAATTACGCGATCGTTTTCAACGACAGGCAGGCGTCCGATATCATGCTTGATGAGAATTCGCATGGCTTCGGCAACGCTGTGCCTTGGGGTCACCGTAATCACGTTCCTCGTCATGAAAGCCTTGATGGGTGACACGCGCTGCGAGTCTTTTGTCAGCTTGTTAAGGTCCCGCCTGGAAATAATTCCGACCAGTTTGTCCCCTTGCATCACCGGCGTACCGGAGTAGCCTTTGTTGTTCAGAATAGCGGCGACCTCCTCCACCGTCTGGTCCGGAGCGACGCTGTCCACAGGAAAGGACATCAGGTCGCTGATCTGGACAGGCAACTGCCGGTAGTCTTTCATTGCTTCCCGGAGCCAGGCCTCGACACCCTCCGACGTCGCCGAAGCTATCATTGCCGAACCCGCGGCCGAGTGTCCTCCGCCACCCATGAGGCGCATTACCGCCCCGACGTCGAAACAATCGATCCCGCTGCGTCCGATGACCATGCATCGATCCTTCTCGGTATCCCTGAAAATGCCGAAAGCCACATCGACATTCACAATGCTCCGGTACATGCTGACTACTTCGGCCAGTCCGGGTACGTGCCCATCGATGTCCATCTTCGCAATGCTCATCTGGTAACCGTTAAATTTGACACGCCTGGCATCGGCAAGCAATTTGAAGAGGATTTCCTTTTGCCTCGGACCGTACGTGGGCCGCAGGATGGACTGGATGACTTTCAGGTCCGCATGTCTTTCGAGGAGAAAGGCTGCTGCGCGCAGGTCCCTCGGGGTTGTCGACGGAAAAGTGAGATGACCGGTATCCTCATAGATCCCGGCGAGGAATAATGTGGCATGGATTGGGGAAAGATCGATCTCCTTTTCCTTAAGGGTCTCCACAAGGAGGGTTACAGCGGCCCCAATCGGTTCGTTGCGAGACCACTGTGCCCCGATGTCGCTTTTACCGGGGTGATGGTCCCATAAATCTATCTGCAGTTCCGATTTCCTGGCGAGAGAACTGACCGATTCCAGCCGGGACCAGCGATTGGCATCCACCACAACAAGCTTCTCTATCGCCTTCGGATCCAGGCTCCTCACGCTTTCGAAAGAAAAAATGTCCTTATGGATCGACAGAAAACTGCGAACATTCTGGTTCACACTGGTAGGCAGAACGCGTCTTGCTTCCGGATAGAGCATCGAGGCGGCCACAACGGACGCCAGTGCGTCGAAATCGACGTTTTTGTGCGGAATGATGACCTGCAAGGCTGAATCCTTTCATTCTGTAAGGGGGATACAGCCTATAATTACGACATTTTTCGCTCTTTGCATAAATGTATTGCAGGTGCGAGATGCGTTTTCCGGCAGGATGGAAGGGAAAAGCATGCATACCGATTCCGGCAGCGCCTGCTAACGCTTCGTGGAGACTCCTCCTCCGAGGTAGGCAGCTTGTATTTCGGGATTGGATGCGATTTCGGATGCGGATCCGTCCATCGCGATTTTGCCGATTTCGAGGACATATGCTCTGTGGGCAAGTTTAAGGGCGGCGCGAGCGTTCTGTTCGACCAGCACAATAGTTACGCCCGAAGCATTTATCTCCGTGAGGGTCTCGAAAATCATCTTGACGAGCAGAGGAGCGAGTCCGAGACTTGGCTCGTCAAGAAGGAGAATCCTGGGTTGGCTCATGAGTGCCCGCCCGATCGCGAGCATCTGCTGCTCTCCACCGCTCAGCGTCCCGCCAAGCTGCCCGGACCTCTCTTTAAGGACGGGAAACAGCGAGTAAATCCACTCTTCGGATTTCCCCACGGCTTCAGAGTCGTTGTAGGCATAAGCGCCCAGGCGAAGATTTTCGCGCACGGTGAGCGTTCCGAAGATTCGACGGCCCTCCGGGACCTGTGCGATTCCATTCCGCACGATTTCATGGGCGGGAGCGTTTTGAATGGGTTGGCCACGGAAGGTGATCCTGCCGGCGGAGGGTTTTACAAGCCCGGAAATCGAAAGCAGCGTGGTGGATTTTCCGGCGCCGTTTGCACCGAGAATGGCCACGATTTCGCCCTGTTTCGCATCGAGGCTGATCCCGTGGATAACCTCGATGTTGCCGTATTTTACATGCAGATTTTCTATAGAAAGGAGTTTCTCTTCCACTTTACCATTCTTTTTCGGAGCCGAGGTATGCCTCTATTACACGTTTATCCTGTCTGATTTCCTCGGGTGTCCCTTCGGCGATCTTCGATCCGTACTCCAGGACGACTATCTGCTCGCAGACTTCCATAACGAGCGACATATCGTGCTCTATAAGCAGAACAGTAACACCGCCGTCCCGAATCTTACGGATGAGAGTAACGAGCTGGGCGGTTTCCCAGTCGTTCATTCCGCCCGCGGGTTCGTCAAGAATCAGCAAATGCGGCCGTGTCGCAAGCGCTCTTGCGATTTCGAGAAGCCGCTGGTTCCCGTAGGAAAGATTCTTTGCAAGAACCTGTTCCTGACCCTTCAACCCGACAAATTGGAGAATCCGAAGTGCCTCATCAAGCGCGTGCAGTTCTTCCGATCTCTGACCGGGAGTATGAAACATCGACGAGAAGACCCCGGATTTCAGGTGCAAATGACAGCCTGCAAGAACATTTTCGATGACCGAAAGATTCTGAAAGAGCCGAATGGTCTGAAAAGTCCGTGCGATCCCGAGGGAGACAATTTTAGAAGTGCGTAGGTGAACGACAGGCTTTCCGTTGAACCTGATCTCCCCCTGGTCCGGCTGATAGATTCCGGTAATCAGGTTGAAAACGGTCGTTTTTCCGGCTCCGTTCGGGCCGATAAGGCCTGAAATCGTTCCTTCTTCAACCTCGAAGGAGACGTTGTTCACCGCCGTCAGGCCGCCAAAGTTCTTAACCAGGCGATTCAGACTGAGGAGGCTCATATCGTTCCGACCTCCTCTTCGACCTGCCGCTTCGGCGAAAAGACATATTTACGGGGCCGAGGCGGCAAAATGCCCTGGTTGCGGAAAAGCATCATCAGGATCATGGCTGCGCCGAAGATGAGCATCCGCGCATTGGCGAAATCTCTGAAGAGTTCGGGCAAACCGATGACGAGAAAAGCCCCGAGAAACATCCCCGGAATGCTGCCGGATCCGCCCAGAATGACGATCGCGAACATCAGGACGGACTCCCAGAAAGTAAAGGATTCCGGTGAGATGATGGTCATTTTTGAAGCGTAGATGTTACCGGCTATTCCTGCCCAGGCAGCACCCAGTACGAAAGAGGCCAGCTTGTAATATGAGGTGTTTACACCGCACCCCTGTGCCGCGATCTCGTCTTCGCGGAGGTAATTCAATGCACGACCGAATCGGGATTCCTTTAGAAAATGGAGGAAAACGGCGCTTATGGCCGTAAGAATCCAGATCAGGTAGAAGAAATGATAGGGCGTACGTATGGCGAAACCGAAAAGGGATGGACGGGATATTCCGAAGATACCGTTCGATCCGCCTGTCAGCCCGAAGACGTCATTGATGAGGGCGATCCTGACTATTTCCCCGATGCCGATCGTAACGATGCAGAGATAATCGCCTCTCAGGTGAATTATCGGACGTGCGATAATGAGTGCGAAAAGACCCGCAAACAGAGCCGATACCGGAAGCAACAGGAGGATTGGAATATGGTATGTAGTGTTGAGAATCGCCGCAGTGTAGGCCCCGACGGCATAGAAGGCCGCATGGCCGAGATTGAACAGGCCGGCATCACCAACGATCATGTTCAGGCTAAGGGCAAGGAGCGTATAGATCCCGATGCTGTTCAAAACATCGATCCAGTATGAATTGAGAACAGCCGGTGGAACGGCAAACCACACAAGTATCAGGCCGGCGGCAATGAGGAGTTTTTGCAGCTTCATCATACTTTCTCCGCCACCCGTTCGCCGAGAATACCCGTGGGCCTGATAATCAGGATGAGGATGAGAACCAGAAAAGCAATCGCATCCTTCCAGGCAAAAGAGATATAAGCCGCTCCGAGTGCCTCGATTATGCCGAGTATTATTCCTCCCAGCATTGCCCCGGGAATGTTTCCGATTCCTCCGAGAATGGCTGCGGTGAAAGCCTTGAGACCGTAGCTCCAGCCCATGACGAAATTGATCTGCCCGTAGTAGAGCCCGACCATCAGGCCGGCGGCCCCGCCCATCGCGGGCCCGATCATGAAGACCAGCAGGATGACACGGTCTACATTGATGCCCATGAGCTTTGCGGCACCCTGGTCGATTGCTGCCGCACGAATGGCCGTTCCGACTTTTGTTTTTTGAATGAAGAAATAGAGGAAACTCATCATCAGGAGCGAAGCCAGCAGTACCAGGAGGCGCACGAGCGGAATTTCGATTCCGAAAAGGCTGAGGGCTGTCTTGGGGAGAATGTTTTGAGGATAGACCTGGATGCGAGCGCCGTAGATCAACATGATGGTGTTTTGAAGGAAAATGGAAGCGCCCAGCGCGGACACGACGGCGGAAAGCCGTGGCGATTCCCGGAGCGGGCGGTAGGCGACCCGATCCAGGAGCACTCCTACAAGGGCAACAAGTCCCATGATCATCAGCACAAGGACGAGGGTACCCCAGACAGGCCCGATGCGGTCCGTGAGGGCCATCGATGCAAGAACGGAAAGCCCCAGATAGGCGCCCAGGGTAAACAACTCGCTATGCGCGAAATTGATGAGTTTCAGGACTCCATACACCATCGTGTAGCCGAGGGCTATCAATGCATAGATGGAACCCACGGCGAGTCCGTTTGTAAGTTGCTGAAAAAATTGCTCCATTCGAAAATTCTTTGCGTCGGTCAAACCAAAGCGCATGGCAAACGAACAGCCATGCGCCTGCAGTTCACAAAAGTTAATCGATTCCGCGGCTTTCAGACCGCGGAAAAACATTTTGCCGGATCGCTTCTATCGGAAGCGGGCGAGGGCAGGTATGTGATTAGGCCCCCTACCCTCCACCGAACCTTCGGAATTTTTACTGCTGGAGGACAAACTCTCCATCGGCGCCTACCTTGTAGACTTTGTAGACTTCGCCGATGCGGTCGCCTTTGTCGTTGAAAGAGATTTTTCCGGTCAGTCCCGGAAAGTCTTTTAACTCTTTATGCATGTAGTCGGCAAGCTTTGAGGTGTCTTCCGACTTCGTTTGCTCGATTGCATAAGTCGCAACACGGAATCCGTCTCCCGCCAGCACGGCATAAATCGAATTGGGAGCATGTCCGTATTTCTTGGTGAAAGCAGCGAGGAAAGACTTCGCCTGTTCGGAAGGAAGATCTTTGGGAAGGGGTGCGCTGACAAAGTAAAAACCAGCAGCGGCTTCTTTTCCGGCGATCTTGACCAGGTCAGGATTATTCGTTGCATCGCCGCCGATGAATGGAACGTTCCAGTTCATCTGCAGCTTTTGTTTCAGCAGAAGACCGGCTTCGCCATAATAACCGGTGAAAAATACGAGGTCGGGCTGAACCGATTTCATCTTCGTCAGGACGGCCGTGTAGTCCTGTTCCTTCGGCGTGAGTGCATCGAAGAAGACTATTTCCACGCCTTTATCGTCTTTCAAAAGGGTTTTGGCTTCTTCTGCGAGCCCTTTTGCGTATGTGCTGTTGTCATGAAGTATCGCCAGCTTTTTGCTGCCGATCTTCCGGATAGCCTGAACGGCCACTTTGGCCTGTTCGTCATCGCGCGGGCAAGTCCTGAAGAAGTACTTGAGTCCTTTTTCCGTCAGCCTGATCGCCGTCGAACCGTCCGCAATCTGGATGATCTTGTTTTCGTCATATATGTTCTGCGTCGCTTCGGTTACAGCCGACCCGTAGGTCCCGATCACCGCGCGTACGCCGCGCGTTGTCAATCGCTGCGCGGCAAGAGCCGCCGTTCGCGGATCGCCGCCATCGTCTTCGGTTACTATCTCGACCTGTCTCCCGATGACTCCGCCCTTACCGTTCACTTCTTCGGCCAAAAGATCCAGCACCTGTTTCATCTCGGCGCCTTCACTCGCCCACGAACCCGTCAGAGGCGCCATCAGCCCGATTTTCAGAGGTTCGGCCGCATTGGCGTGCATAAGCGGACTGATCAAAAATGCAGCCATTACAACGTAAAGCAATTTTTTCATGTAAGAACACCTCCTGCGGAACGGATTTGGTTAAAGTTGTCGAATTAATGGGGGTACCATTTTGCCGGAATGAAAGAAAGTAGCAGGAACATCGACTTCTGTCAATTAAGTCCCCGTAATTTCGCCCTTTGATGTTCTCTCTGCCAGGGAAGATTGATTATATTGGTGCCGATACATCTATACTGGAAGAGTACCGTCGCGCAAAAGCACTAATACGTCCCACGGACGACAGGAGTTGTGGATGAACTCGGAACTGGAGAACAGGATTCACGAAACGGGACTGCGCCTGTACGGCCTCATGGAGGGAGAATCAAAATCCGTCTTCAGAAAAGAATACTGGACCGGAAAACTGTTTGAATGGTGCATGCACAACGAGCACTTCAAAGTACAGATGTTCCGCTTCATCGATGTATTTCCGTATCTCCGCAGCACGGACTCCGTCATCAGTCATATACGGGAGTACTTTTCAGATCCGGCCATGAATTTCCCCTCTGCCCTGGACTGGGGGATCAAATTTATTTCCCCGGCGTGGATGACGTCCCGAATAATTGCGCGCAGCATAGCCAAAAACATAAACAAGATCGCCGGACAGTTCATTATCGGCGCAACGCCCGAAGAGAGCCTCGCCGGCCTGAAGGCGCTGCGATCCAGGGGGCTCGCATTTTCCATAGATCTTCTGGGTGAAGCGGTTGTGTCCGAAATCGAGGCGGAAGAATACACCGCCAGGTACCTGGAACTTCTGGATTTCCTGAACGCCCGGCAGGGGGATATGGCCCCTCTGGGCAAGGCATCCGAAAATCTCGACTGGGGCAGTTCTCCGAAGATAAACGTCTCCCTGAAAACCTCCGCCATGTACTCCCAGATGAATCCCTGCGCATTTGAATATTCAATCGAAAAATCCAAAGAGCGGCTTCGCCCCATTCTGAGAAAGGCAATGAAAGCGGGAGCTTTCGTCTATCTCGACATGGAGCATTACGGAATCAAGAACCTGACTCTTGCGCTTTATAGAAGCCTGATGGAAGAAGCCGAGTTCCGAGATTATCCCCATACGGGAATCGTGATTCAGTCATACCTGCGCGACAGCCAATCGGACGTGGAAGCCATGCTCGATTGGGCATCCAGGGGAGGTTTTCATTTCACGATCCGCTTGGTGAAAGGTGCTTACTGGGACCAGGAAGTCATCAATGCCGGTCAGAAGAACTGGCCGATTCCCGTCTTTACCAGGAAGCACGAAACCGATGCAAGCTTTGAAAAGCTTGCGCGTATTATTCTCATGAACGGCAGAAATGTGAAACTTGCCTGTGCCTCGCACAATATCCGGTCCATATCCGCCGTGGCGGAAACCGCGAAAGATGTCGGAGCGAACACGGATAATTATGAGTTCCAGGTCCTGTATGGGATGGGCGAACCTGTCAGGACCGCCCTGCGCAAGGCCGGCCTTCGCGTAAGAGTATACTGCCCGATCGGCGAGATGGTTCAGGGCATGTCTTACCTGGTTCGCCGCCTGCTGGAGAACACGGCAAACGAGTCTTTTCTCAGGCAGAGCTTCTCGCAGAAACTCCCAAAAATCGAACTCCTGAGAAACCCGGCAGACAAGACCAAAGACTCAGATTCGCCGAAACTGCCAACGACAACGAATAGCGGTATCGCTCCTTACAGTATAGAGCCGATTCTGGACTGGTCCGAAGAAGAGCATCGAATCAACTTTGAGCACGCGCTAAGCGATATTCGCCGAAATTTCCCCATATCGGTCCCGTTAATGATCGCGGGAAAGCCCTTATCGACGGAGAGGAAGTTCCAATCCGTCAACCCCAACAACACTGCTGAAGTCGTGGGAGTCGTTTCTTCCGCGGGAAATTCTGAGGCCGAGGCTGCAATCGAGGCCGCGAAATCCGTGTTTCCCTCATGGAGGGACACCCCCGCCGAGAGCCGCGCCGACTATCTATTTAAAGCCGCTGCAGCTGCCAGGAAAAGACGATGTGAGTTGGCAGCTCTCCAGGTATTCGAAGTTGGCAAAACCTGGAGTGAGGCGGATGCAGACGTATGCGAAGCGATCGATTACCTTGAGTACTACGGCCGGGAGATGATTCGAGTCGGCAAACCCATCAGACTCGGGCCGGTCCCGGGAGAAACCAGTCTTCTCGTCTACGAACCGAGGGGAGTGATCGTTGTCGTTGCTCCCTGGAACTTCCCTATGGCCATTTCGACAGGAATGAGTGCGGCGGCATTGGTCACCGGAAACACGGTCGTCTATAAACCGGCATCGCAATCGCCGGTAGTCGGGTACATGATTTCGCGCATTTTCGAAGAAGCGGGACTGCCGCCAGGGGTTTTCAACTTTCTTCCCGGCCCGGGCGGAGAGCTTGGAGATCGTCTTACAACACATCCCGACGTCGCCATGATAGCGTTTACGGGGAGCAAGAACGTCGGTCTCCATATAATCGAAAATGCGTTCAGGACATCTGCCGGTTCTTCACTCGTAAAAAACGTGATTGCCGAAATGGGTGGGAAGAATGCGATTATCGTCGATTCGGATGCGGACCTCGATGAAGCAATCCTCTACGCCCTGCAATCAGCCTTCGGCTACCAGGGCCAGAAATGCTCCGCCTGTTCGCGCCTGATCGTCCTGGAAGAGAATTACGACAGGCTGCTGACTCGCCTCAAAGCGGCAGCCGAGAGCCTGAACATCGGCCCGACCGAGTTTCCTCAAAACTTCATGGGGGCGGTTGTCGAACCGGCGGCCCGTGAAAAGGTGCTGCGATACATTGAAATCGGCAAGAAAGAAGCAAGGCTATTGCTCGAAAGGGATGTGCCCGTAGGCCGCGGCAATTTCGTCCCGCTCACCATCTTCACGGATGTTGCCCCCGGGAGCCGGCTGGCGCAGGACGAAATCTTCGGACCGGTCCTTTCGGTAATCCGAGTCAAAGATTTCGACGAGGCCCTGCGTGTTGCAAACGGCACGGAATACGCCCTGACAGGCGGTGTGCTTTCCAGAAGTCCGGGGGACATCAGCAAAGCTCGCGAGAGTTTTCGGACCGGAAATCTTTACATAAACCGGGGATGTACCGGGGCAGTCGTGGGACGGCATCCTTTCGGAGGATTCAAAATGTCAGGCATGGGCTCCAAAGCCGGAGGCCCGGATTACCTTCTGCACTTCATGGTCCCGCGAAATATAGTGGAGAATACAGTTCGAAGAGGCTTTGCACCTCTGGAAGAAGATATCTAGACAAGGCAGTGATTTTATTCCCGCTTTGTGAGCACCCGAAAGCCGTTCTTGCGGGTAAGGGAATACGGCTGCCCCTTGTATTCGAAATCTTCAAGATAGCCGTAAGGAAGATTGAAATCCTGAGCGGCGGACATCGTCTCCAGCAGGAATGAAAGGACAAGGGCGTACTCTTCCATGAACGCCAGGAACTCGTCACGATCTATCCAGACTTCTTCGAGGCCGAAAAGGCTCCTGAGCCCCCTGGTTTCGAAGTGGCTGTGAGAATCGTCCAGAACCAGGCTGATAAGCTGCTCGGGCTTCTTACTATTCTGGATCTGCAAAAATACGGAATTGTCGGGCTGACTGATATCCAGCATCTGAGAGAGCACCCTTTCCAGCCTATTTTTCGGAGATGCATGAAGGTCGAAAAATGCACTCATTCTGATCGCAATAGCCTTTTGCGGTCCCGTAGCAATCGAAATTTCCTTCTTTCCGCTGGATCTCCTTGATGAGTTCAACCTTGGTTTTCCCAAAAGAGTTGATCCCCAGAGTCTTGGCCATTGAGCGGATTTCCTGCATCTTCATTATTCTAGTCTCCTGTTATTTACCGAAATCATGCCTCCAGAAAATGTCAACCCCACTCTGGTCGGCTCCACCAACCTGCGTCTGAACCGACAGGTGGCGGTTCACTCTATACTCGATCTGGACCTCGTTGTTCTGGTCTCCCTTTACCCCTCTTCCATATGTAACATAGAGATCGGGAGTGACCTGTTTTCCTATTTCAACGATTCCGGATTCTTTGCCAGTGCTAGTTGTAACCGGATTCGGGTTGTACGTGAACCCATTTTCCGCCTTTCCCGTATAAGTCCTGTACCGGACGGCATCAGGAGCCAACGGGCTGTCGCCGAATACTCTCTTTATGATTCCGGATGTTTCGGATCCGAACCACGAGGCCGCTTTGTCCTGCATCTGAACTTTTTCAGTTGCGTTAAGGTCCCCTGCCGCATGTTCGAACATGAAATAGGAGACGATATCCACCTGGTTCATTGCAGGCATACTGCTCATAGCAAGCTTCGGCTTGCTCAACGGGCCGGATACGATTGCCTGCAGGGTAATATCCCTCACCTGCTTCTGGCACACGATACGCAACTGAGGATCCGGTTGCGGCGTCCCGGTGAATACGAGGGAGCCTTCCACGATCTTCAGCTCTTTTCCCTGGAAAGTGTAGGTACCTCGCAGCGCCTGCAGCTCTCCTGCCAGCCTGATCGGGCCCGCAGGCGCTTTTTCCAGTTTCAGCCCGCCCGCAATTTCGGCTTTGAGTCCCTTTCCGGTCACCATGGTCCCGGCAGGCGGAAGTACGAGTCCCACGTCCATCCTGAGTCTGTTGGCAAACTTGCTCGGACCTTTTACCTCTCTTACCTCGATCAGGCCCCCTTTGGAGTCGGAATCAATAATCTGGATGTTCTGGACTATGTCCATCTCCAGCTGTCCGAGGCTCATTTTTGCATTTGAAAAATTAAGAGTGCCGGTCAGCAGCGCGGAGTTCGGGGTATCCGATATTTCGGCATAGCCGGATACCTTACCCTCGATACCATAGATGTCGTGGACGAGAAGATCCGTTCCCTGGGCTTTGAACGAAAGCGTGTTGAACTGCGGAAAGTTGATGAAGCCGGTAATAGAGACCTTTCCCCCGAGGTGCGAGACTTCGGCTTTCGTAACATACAGGTTCTTCGAATCTGCCTGCCACTCTCCCTGGATATCGTCAACGAGATGAGCCCAGTCGGTTTGCTGGAAAAGTCCGTTTTTCCAGGTCCCGAAACCGCTTATCACGGGTTGCCTGAGAGTTCCGCCAAGATGGATATCTCCCTGGATGCGGCCACCGAGCTTACTGAGAAAAGGCAGAAATGGAAGGGCAGCCTCTGCGTTGAGCGCCGCAACCTTAACGTCCGAGGTGATTTCCTCCGTCTGCTTTACCTCGACCAGGAACGGCTTGAAGCTGAGCCGCATCGGAACCCGCGCCGTTATAGCCAGAGGGGCCTGGACCAGCGGGGTTTTCGCTTCTCCCTGGATGGAGAGGTTATCCTTGATGTAATGCCCTTGAATTTGAAGGCTTTCCACCTGCTGTTGTCGAGGCAGTTGGAAATTAGTCCCCTGCAGGGTCATTTTGCACTCGGGCTGTTCAGGCTTTCCACTGACGACGATCTGTCCCGAAACCGTGCCGGAAACGGCTTCCTTTATACCCAGCGCTGCTATGATCTGTCCGGTGTTGATCGACTCCACGGAAAGGTGCAGTTCTGCTTTCGAATCCGATATCAGCCCCCCTGAGGCGGCAATCTTCTGCTTTCCCTGCTGAAGTGATGCAGAGTTTATCCGAACGGCATCCTTTTCAATATCGAATTTGCAATCGACGGATCCCGTCTGATCTTTCCAGCCCAACTGTCCCTGAGTGGACACGGATACAAGAGGAAATTCCCAGATCCGATCGACACGGCCGGACAACTTCGCCGATATCTGGTTGAGAACACCGTCGGCTTTGATCTGAAAGGAACACGTGCTTTTCTGCTGGTCCAGTTCCGCGTTCAGGGAGGAGATCCTTCGGCCGTCAATGTTGAGATTTTGCACTTTGACCGTTAACTCACGCCGATCGTCCTTGCCGGAAATCTTTCCTTTCCCCTTGATGCCGAGTTGATCGGCCTGGACGTCTGCATACTGAAAGCGGGGCCAGCTAATCTCTCCTTCCCAGACCAGGTCAGGCCACCTGCCGGTGAGGTTGCCGCGCGAAACCGCCCTGCCCTTTCCCTGCCATATCGGAAAGAAGGCGGTGATCTTCTGAGTGTCTTTACAGTCGAGGTCGTAGTCGACTTTGAGCTGCTCTGCCTGGTAAGTCCCGGAAGCCTTCAGCGAGAGGAGTTCGGGAATATTCAGATTTGAATCTGCCTTAGCCTGCCAGAGAAGGAAGTTCCGGAAGTTTCCTTCCGAATAATTCGCCTCGATCGATACCTTTCCCCCCAGTCGCTGCTGGAGCCCGGAATTTACTTTTTCCAGGTTTGCTTTGTCGAATTTGATCTCGGCCTGGACTCCGCCTTTCAATTTCGGATTCCAAAGACCGGCAAGATCGGCCTTCCCCGTAAGGGTGATATCTGCAATCGAGCTTTTGATTGTGCTGCTTTTTATGGAGAGGATGTCTTTTTCGTAGGAACCGGAGAGGTCGCATTTCCGGATGGTCTCACTGCCAACCCTGGATGAATCAAGATCGGTATCGAAACGGGCCTGGGTCAGCCTGCGGTTCTGCACTCGCAGGCTCAGATCAAGATTGCCGTTCAGGCTCATTTCAGGCACATAAGTCGGGCCGCGAATATTCAGTCCGGTGAAACGAGTGTTCATAACTGCCTGGAACGACTCACCGCCGGTTTCTTCCAGCTTGACCGTGCCCTGCAGATAACCGGATTCCGACCTTATGTCATGGAGGAGCGTCCATTCTCCCGATTCCCTCGAGAGTTGAACACAACCTGAGATAGCTCCGGGCAGGAATACGCCGACTGTCGCCTCCGGCAGGTCCGAAGCGGAAAAGCCGGATAACAGCAGATCGAGTTTCCCGCTTTCAAAATGTTGCGCATTCCATTTTCCGGTTATTTCCGCTCGTCCACCATTGAGCTTCGAGAGGACCACGCGTTCGATCGAGATATCGTTACCGGAAAGAGATCCGGAACCGTCGGCAGACCACGTTCCCCATTTCCCCGCATCGGATTGTGCGTGCAAGTTTTCGAAGTCGACGCGTATCCGATGGCCATCGCTCCCCTGGACCGTCTTGAGGTGAACGGCACCGGAAATGTCTTTCACGGACAGGATGGTATTCCCCTGCTGCCTGGCTTCTATCGTTCCGGAAACGATCTGCACGGTCGGCATTACAATGTGCGACCAGATCGGCTCGCCGTCCCGGGAGCCGCTGCCCTGCGATTTTCCGCTTCCAGCGCGCGCCTCCGGAATCTGCCATTTACCTTCAGCACTTCTTTCCAGTTGCAAAAAAGGCTTTTCGAGGTAAATCTCTTTTACCGTCATGTATGGCCAGGCGGCGGACAAATTGTATTTTACATTAACCTGATCGCAGCTCAGGATTTCCTTTCCTTGTGCCTGCACTTTTACTTTCGACAGGTAAAGGCGCGAAAAAGGCCACCATTTGTAGGAGTCGAGTTGCACTTTGTAATATGTAGCTGCCTCGATGCCATCTACAACGCGCCGGATAATTTCTTTTTGTACAGTGGGAATGTGTAAGGCCAGGACCGCCAGCGTCGGAATGACGATGAAAGCCGAAAGCAACCATGCGGCCAGGCGTAACGGAAAAGGAGGCTTCCCGCTCTCCGGATTTTTGCTATTGTTCTTCCTCGTCGGCAAAATAATATGCTCCGTTGCTCTGATTGGCTTACGG
>JAEZHY010000018.1 GCA_023416335.1 Pseudomonadota bacterium
TCATTGATTCGATTTGATCCCAAAAACGATGGGTTCCCGCTCCGCTCCCACCCATCCTACGGCCCTTTTCCGATTGGTGCCCGTCTCTCAATAGGGGTGTGGCGCCGCAGGCCCTTAAGTCGCCTACGGCCCCTATGCCGTCAAC
Organism: Pseudomonadota bacterium; assembly: GCA_023416335.1. Next base: position 146 of record JAEZHY010000018.1, read on the forward strand.
ACAGTTTGAACGAGAGCCAAAAACTGCCGTTCCCGTTGAGTTAAGGCACGGTTTCCTGACCGTGCCGGCCTGGAACCGAGAAAATGGCCGGTCGGAAGATCGCGCCATAACCGGGGAAAGAATATTCTGTGCGTAAGGGCAGGCACCATTTTAAGCATAAAGCTCATTGATTCGATTTGATCCCAAAAACGATGGGTTCCCGCTCCGCTCCCACCCATCCTACGGCCCTTTTCCGATTGGTGCCCGTCTCTCGATGGGGGTGTGGCGCCGCAGGCCCTGAAGTCGCCTACGGCCCTGAAAGACCCTTCCCCTGTCGGTTTAGACCTCAGTTCACAGTTCACTGCTCACTGTTCACCGGTTCTCTAACGAGTTAAGGCACGGTTTCCTGACCGTGCCGGCCTGGAACCGAGAAAATGGCCGGTCGGAAGATCGGGCCATAACCGGGGAAAGAATGTTCTTTGCGTAAGGGCAGGCGCCATTTTAGCATAAAGCTCATTGATTCGATTTGATCCCAAAAACGATGGGTTCCCGCTCCGCTCCCACCCATCCTACGGCCCTTTCCGGTTGGCGCCGTCTCTCGATGGAGGTGTGGCGGCGCAGTCGCCCACGGCCCTCACGGTTGGTTTTAACCTCAGTTCACAGTTCACTGCTCACAGTTTACCGCTTCTCTAACACCACCTGTCCCGTGTCGTGGGATGAAGATGCATTCCCTTCGGGATCGGGGGCCTTGCTACGATCACGCATCGGCTGATGAGTTCTTCCGCCGCGGCATGCAGCGATTCTTCCGTTCCGGTCCACTTGGGCAGTGCGAGTTCAAGGGTAGGGGGCTCTCCCGCGTCCATGAGCGCACACAGCAGGATATACAGCGAAGTGGCTTCAACGCTTGCCTTGAGTTCGAAAATAGCGCGATCCATGTTCATATCGTCAGCTCCATCCTGAGATGTTTTTGCAAAATCCGCCCATTGGGCAATCAATTGAGATCGGTCGCCATCAGCGCTCCAACCGGGGCGCGGCGTCGTCCATGCTCAGCACCGCCCTGCTCAATTCCTCGCACATATCGACTATTCTCGGACCCGACCGGCATGTCAGGCCGCAGTCGTAGATGAAGACGCGCCCGTGCCTGAGTGCGCTGGTCTTTCTCCATTCAGGGTCCTGCTCGAGCAGGTCCCTGATGTGGGGCTCGCAAAAGAAGATGATTTCCGGGTCCTTGGCCCTTATTACTTCCGGGTCGCACACGAAGTAAGGGGCGGGACCGTCCCCGGTCGTATTGCAACCTCCCGCGAACTCGATCACATCATGTTGAAAAGCCCCCGGTCCGGGTGAAATCAGCGGGTCCCAGTTCATTATGCGAAAAACGTGCGGCCTGTGTCCGAGTGCGGCCCTCTCGATGGACTGTCCGACCAGCCCGAGCCGTTCTTCGAGTCCGGCGATAAGGCGCGCACATTCTTCTTCCCTGCCGATAAGGGCGGCTATTTCCCTGAATGTGAGCAGAGACGCAGTTATCGTCGGAGGTTCGCTGTGATAGACGTTCAGGCCGGCTTCTTCCAGCGCTGAGCGAATTTCCTCGTGATGGGATCCGAAAGTCAGCACCAGATCGGGTTCCGCGTCCAGGACCGCCTTTATATCGGGCGAATACCACGATCCGAACCGCGGGATACTTTTCACCTGTTCCGGGAAATCGCAGTTTTCCGTGACGCCGACAAGATTCTCAACCGCACCCAGGGCGGCTACTATCTCTGTCTGGGTGGGCGCTAGAGAGATAACTCTCATATAGCGGTGCATGTTATTCGCTTTCGGGAACCGATGCCGCCGAGTGCATCAGGATGCGGGCAAAGACGTTTACCAGGCCCCAGATGAGATCCAGGGACGCGAGATGCAGCGTGATCGTTTCGTCGAATAGAATGTGAAACGACGGTTCGAACTCGTCATCGCCTTTCCAGAAGATCACCAGAAGCGGGATTCGCGGCAGGGGCCGGAATTGAAAGGAGAGATCCCCCAGGTTGACTTTTTCGGCGCCGATCATCTGCGCCGCGGCATTCAGGAGTTCCGGGCGGGAATCGAAGGTATCCGCCAGCGGCGATGTCGGGAGCGCATGAGACCCTGTAAAGAAGATACTGCCGGACGGCAGGTCCTTCTCGCTTACCCATTTGCCGGCCGGAGGTTTGCTCTGGGCGCCGAGCAAATAGTGAAGAACGACGAGGTTCAGCTGGAAATCTTTTGAAAACCCGGCCAGCTTGCCGACTATTTCTATTTCTTCAGAATCGGGAGAACACAGAATTGCGGTATTCAAAAAGGGCAGAATATATGTGTTTTCTGCCTGGTCGTATTCCACGACCGCTTTTCTACAAATTTCCTGCGGATTGGCCTGCCTGAGCATTTCCCAAAGATGCGGCTCGATCTCCCAAGTGTCCGCCATGGGCTGGCCGCTGAATTCATCCTGCTCGGACAGCGCATGGATTATCTCGCGCGCCTGCGCTTCCTTCTCCCTCGGGACCATGATTCTTCCCCATCCTTTCTGGGGAATGAACAAGCCGGTGTAGGCCGTCTCCTCGAACGATCTCAGGAGCGCGGGAATACCTTCCTGCTCCAAAGCCTCCATGATTACGTCCGCTTCGAAACGATTGGCAAGCGTGTGCACGGATACAAATTGAAACGATGCGTCAGACATCTTTTCCCATATATGTATGTTCCAAAGATCGGCAAATAAGAGCCTCTTCGGAATCCGTCCATACCAGTTGTTATCCTGTTCATTTACCGCAAAATCTTAATTGCTACAATAGCCATTCGCCTCCATATCAAACTCCGGCCGACTTAAATAATCTTTTTCACTCTATTTTTCGTCCGATACCCTCCGGTTTTGAGAATGAGCGTAAGTCGATTTTTCCACTTGTGAGGGTCTTAACCCTGCCCTAACAGAAGAAAATAATGTATATAGCCATCCGTAGATAACAATCGGCAGAAACCCGGAATTTTTCAAAAAGATAAACTGACGGTTCAGTTTTGGAGGGCTTGTGAACATTCTGGTTACGGGTGGAGCAGGATATATAGGGTCCCACACTTCGAAACTCCTGAAAATGGCCGGGCATACCCCGATCGTTTTCGACAATCTTTCGAACGGCTGGGCCGAGTGGGTGAAGTTCGGCCCTTTCGCCTACGGGGATATCCGGGATGAGGAAGCCCTGTTTCGCGTGCTCACAGGCTTCAAGATCGATGCGGTCATCCATTTTGCTGCAAAGGCCTATGTCGAAGAATCCACCAGGCTCCCCGAGATCTATTTCGACAATAACGTAAACGGCACCATTTCTCTGATGAAGGCAATGAAGAGGGCCGGGACGAAGACCCTGGTCTTTTCGAGTTCCTGCGCCACGTACGGCAATGCCGTCACCCCGACCATCCGCGAGGACCATCAGCAGCAGCCGACCAATCCTTACGGCCTGACCAAACTCATGTGCGAGGGCGTTATCTCCACGACGGCACCGGTGATAGGGCTTCGCTACGCCATGCTGCGCTACTTCAACGTGATAGGGAACGATCCGGAAGGGGAGATATTCGAGAGGCACGAACCCGAAACACACGTCCTGCCCAACCTGATCAAGGCGGCGTTCACCGGTGGGGAGTTCTCCCTTTTCGGGACGACCCACCAGACGCCCGACGGAACGGCCGTTCGCGATTACGTCCACGTGATGGACCTCGCGCAGGCCCACATTCAGGCCCTGGATGTTTTGACCCGCCAGGAACGTCTCGTCTCGAACGTCGGCAAGGGCAAAGGTGTTTCCGTGCGCGAACTTGTCGGGATAGTCGAAAAGGAACTGAACGTTAAAGTCAATGTCCGGGAAAAGCCCATCCGCCCGGGCGATCCTCCGGAACTCGTCGCAGACAACGGTTTCCTGAAAACCTGGTTCCAGCACGAATTCAAATCGGTCAACCAGGCCGTGCGGGAGATTGCAGCTATTTCCAGGCTCGCCGGCAGATAAACATTCCCCAAAGTATTATGTCCGTCAGTTCCCGAAGGGCGGCAGCCGGGTAGGGTGGGCACCCCGTTTTTTGGGGTGCCCACCGTCCGGCCGTCCCGATGAGCCCTGATCCCGAGGGGACGGGCGTTGGGCATGATGAGACTGTGCCCACCCTACGCCGTTCGCCGTTTACTATTCAGGTGTGAGTCTCCTCTTCCTTCCACCAATATCCGTTATTTCGTTAAAAGCTCGATATACTTCTTCAACGTCGGCAGATTGCGGCAGAACCGGTGTGAAGCAAGCGCCTCGCATAGCGGCGCCGTGTCGTATGGAATCCGAAAAAGGGTTATGGTCGCCTCACCGGAATCGTACAGCACGGAATTTCCCACCGGTACGCCGTCCCGGTACGGCCCGCCGACGCTCCCCGCTTTTATCCAGTAGCGCGAATTTTCATTCACTTGAACCGTGAGGGATTCCTCCCGCTCTGGACGGTGGATTCTTACCTCTCCTGCCGCGGTCAGTTCATAAACCGCCGGAAGGTGATCGTGTCCGCTGAAGATGAGCCGCTTCGGAAATTCGGCCCATTCGCTTAAAAACCCTTCCAGGGCCGCTTCGTCCAGGTAGTGAAAAGAATCTATCGTGGGCGGGCTCCCCTCGGGTGGAAGATTGAAAGGTGCATGGTGCACGACGGTGAACCCGTTTCCTTCAATCAGGAGCGGCAGGCCGGCGAGGTAATCGATCGCATCCGGGATTGGGAAAAGAAGGCCCGCGTTATAGGCCGTTGCCTGCATCCTGTCGATCTGGTCCGGGAAATCCGTGAAAACTCCGGCGATCAGCAGATCGTGATTTCCTGCAACCGTCGGGAAATTCGCCCCGCGAATGCGCCTGAAGGTCCGGTCTCCAAAAGGAAGCCAACCCGCAAGGTCTCCCAGGCAGTGGACTTCATCCGGATTTACGCTGTCCAGGTGCTTCAGGCACGCTTCCAGCGCATAGGCGTTACCGTGAAGGTCTCCCAAAAAGTACGTTCGCATTCGATGTGTCCTTGTCCGCTTCCGTCGTTATTGTCCATTGCCGCCCGTCGGAGCTTGCGTGAATCGCGCCGTGGAGGTCGGTCCTGTACATGGGGATTTTTCTGTCCGCGCATCTCTTGATTACTGCCTGGGCCGGGAAACCGTAGCGGTTTTCGAACCCGCAGGAAAAGAGCACCGCCTCCGGCCGCATTGCATCCAGAAGTTCCTCGCTGTTCGAGTGCTCACTCCCGTGGTGAGCGGCAACGAGAAGCGCCCGCCGGTTCTTATCCAGTGCCGGAATGATTGAATTCTCGATCCTGCTGCCGATATCCCCGGGCAGAATGAGAGTGGTATCGCCGAATTGGATTTCCAATACGAGCGAAGAGTCGTTCAAATCCGCCGTTTCAGCCCGATTGAAATCCGCGGCCGGATGCAGCAGTCGAATTCGGGCATCCCCGATGCGGAGTTCATTGAAAAGTTCGGGAAAGCTGCAAATCCGAATATGGCGCCTTGCCGCAATTTGTTCCAGGCTGAGATGCCGGTTTTTCCCGTCCGGGGCATCCTCACTGCCGGCAGTGCGGAAGCAGCCCGTATCGAAGTTGGAGAGGATAAACCTCAGCCCGTTGCGGTGGTCGGGATGATCGTGCGAGAGTACCACATGATCGAGCTTTCGGATTCCTTCGTGCCAGAGAAAGGGCGCCAGCACTCCGCGCCCCACATCGAAGGAATCGTCCGGGAAGCCTCCGCCGTCAACGAGCATCGTTTCCCCTGAGGGAAATCTGATGAGTGTTGCCGTACCCTGTCCGATGTCGATGATGTCTGCCCGGAGGGTTTGTCTTTCTTTTGCCTTCGCATAGCTACTCCAGATCGTTACTCCGAGGACCACCGGAATCAGAACGACAATCCCGGCGTACCTGGTTTTTCGCTGAAGGGGCAGGAATAAGAGGCCCAGAACGGTATATATCAGGACGAGCCAAAACACGGGCATGCTTCCCGTCCAAAAATAGCTCCATGAAAATCCCCCGAAGAATTCGATCAGCCTGAGGCAGAGCCACAGTAAGCCTTGTGCGGCTATTGCGAAAGGATATGCAAAAGCTTCATTTACGGCAAAAGCGGCGACACTGATGAGTCCCCACGGGAGAATCAGAAACCCGACATATGGAACCAGGATAATGTTTGCGATGAACCCGGCCAGTGAGAAACCATTGAAATAGAATACGGCCAGCGGAAGCACAAGGATATTAACCGCCACGGAAAGGCGGAGAGCATCCTCGAATTGCGAGATCGCCCAGGCGGCGGCACTTCCCGGCTTCAAAGAAGGGAACAGCCGGGCGACCGAAATATTCCTGAACCTCGGGTTAACCAGGACAATCGCCAGAACGCATGCGAAGGTCAGCTGGAATGAAATCTGCCAAAAGCTGCCCGGGTCGGCAATCAGGATGAAAAGAGCTGCAAAGGCAAGGACCGTGAGCGCATCGGTCGAACGATACCAGAAGGATGCCCCGAAGCAGACCGCCAGCATTAGAACCGATCGCCAGATAGGAGGGACCCCGAACCCAGCCAGGAACGCATAGACGATCGCACAGCCCAGTGCGGGCCACACTGCTATCTGCTTGTCGCTGACCCTGTTTAGAATCGCCGGATGGAGGGAACGTACAAGTATGCGGACGAGTTGGAACACGAATAAGCTGACCAACCCCAGATGCAGGCCTGAAATGGAGAGAAGGTGGTTGAGCCCGGTCCTGTTTATCAGGTCCTGCCATCTTCTATCCATGAACTGCTGGTAGCCGAGTACGAGCGAGGCATAAAATGCCGCCGAGTCGGGATCGAGCGTTCTCCTGAGCCAGTGCAGGGCTTCCTGCCTGAACTGTTCGATCCCGCGCCGCATCGAATACATGGCCGATATTGGGAATATGCCGAGATCTTCCGGCAGAATCTTCACCAGGTAATGCTCGTCCCTCACGTATGCCTGGGCCTGGAAACCCTTTCCCGCCTGGTAGCGCACGTAATCGAAAGCTCCCGGGTTTTTGAAGCTGCGGAAAGGTTTGAGGGCGACACGCAGGAGCAGGCGGTCTCCGGGCAGCCAGGACGTTGCGGGCGGGCCGCCGTTCTTTGTGGAAAGGGTCAGGAGTACTCCCAGGTCCAGCGGGAATTGCCTGTTGTCAGCGAGTACAGCCGTCAGACGAAGAGGAAGTCGGACCTTATCCGGATAGAACTCCATGGGGGCTGAAATCTCGGCAATGTAGGTCGCCGGCTGTTCGAGAAGAGATTTGGCTTCCTGGGAGAGCGGAGTGGGCAAAAGCTGGAACCGGGCAGCCCAGGCCCCGAAAATGAGGAACAATATCGCCGGGACCGCCAGGACGGTAAGGCGGCTGCGGGATTTTACGCCAAAGGCAAGAAGCGCAAGCAGTGAAAGAGCGGCCAGAGCGAAACAAACGATTACGGTGCGCGACATGCCTCCTGCCAGGCGCTCTGAAACAATGCCCAACATGAATGCGAGAGCGAGGCAGAGGAGTGGGCGGACGTACATGTGGCCTACCCGATTATAGTTTCACGCTGTCCAGACGACTGAGAACGGTAGGGTGGGCACCCGGTTTTTCGGGTGCCCACCGTCCAGCCATTCCGATGAGCCCTGTTCCGAGGGGACGGACGATGGGCACGATTACAGTCAATGCTGTTGCTTTGGCCCCGTCCCGGTAGGCCAAGTATTTTGGACAGCACGTACCGGATATTATCCGGCCTGCCGGGGCGGGGTTCCCAAGGCGAACCTTGGGAACCAGCGGCGTATTTCCTTAAAGCAACAACGTTGACGATTGCCGTGCCCACCCTACGCCGCTCACCGTTCACTTCTAATAGCTGAATAAAACCCGGTCACCCTGCCACCGGCGTCAGCATTTCAGGGTTGTTCGCAACGTCGTCGGCGATCATTTCCAGGAGTTTGCCGAAAATGGGACCCGGCTTGCCGTTTCCGATCATTCTCCCGTCGTACTCGACAACGGGAAGGATATTGAAAGATGTCCCGAAAACCAGCATCTCGGAGGCGGCGTATGCCAGCTCTCTCGTGATGTCTGCTTCCGCAACGACCGTGAGTTCTTTCCCGAGCATCTGCCGTGCCAGCTCCAGCGTCCGAGTGACCGTTATTCCCCGCAACGTGCGAAGGAAGCGGGGGATAAGAAGTTCTCCCTTTCCCGTCACGATTCCGATATTCTCCGTGGCCCCTTCCGCGAGAAACCCTCTTTCGTCGAGCGAAATGGGATAATCGGCCCCGGTATCGGTCGCCGCCTTTTTCATGAGCACATTGGGCAGGTAGTTGCAGTTCTTCACGGTTGCGAAATAATCGCTTTTCACCGGGACCCCCACCGTGACGAGGGTAACCCCTTTTTCATACCTTTCCTTTGGGGTTGGAATGTATTCGGTGACGACTACGTAGAGCTGGCTTCCAACCGTATCGTACGGACTTGCCGTAAAGCTGCCCGGCCCTCTTGAGATGAAAACCCGGATGATGCAATCCGGCGCATTTCCGGCGCGGACCGTCTCACGGATGATCTCGATGAGGTGGGAGCGGTCCACCGGACATTCCAGCCCCGAAGTTGCCAGGGAATGCTTCATCCTTTCGAGGTGCCGGTCCAGGGCGTAGATATTCCAGTTAGTACACTTGAATGCCTCGAATATTCCGTCTCCTCTGTGTACCAGGTGATCGTCAACCGGGACCAGCATAAGCGCCGGATCGATTACAATCCCCTGGTACCAGCTCGAATACATGGCAAGATAACTGGAGAAGTGAGACTGCTTCGAGGAAATGAGACCATCGATTACCTGATCGAAACTCAAACGGGGTACGGACATGTTCACCACCTGCTCGGGAAGCAACGGCCTCGTGAAGGCTTTACACTTGTTCCCGATGATTCAAAAGTTTACTATTTTCTTCCAACTGCCCAGGAACGGATGGAAGAAAAGGAATAGCGCAGCGTTCCTTCTTCCGCAACAATTAAAGCGAAACAAACGGCAAAATAAAGATAAAGCTAAGGATGAGATATCCCAACTCCCTGAACACGAATATCGGAACGAATTCGAGGACATCTATTTCGGTTCTCCGATTACGAATGCACCGGAGACCAAGGTTATCATAATGAACATCGAATCGATCGTCTTTGATTTCGACGGCACACTGGCGGAACTTCGGCTCGACTTTGCAGATATGAAAAACCGGTTGAACCTCTTGTCGAAACAGTTTCATCCAATCTCACCGCCTCCTCCCTTTCTGCCGGTCCTGGAATGGGTCGGATGGCTCGAAGAGAGCATCGGGGAGACGGACGCAATCCTTGCGAAAGATTTCAGGAAAGCAGCCCTTTCGCTCATTGTGGAAATAGAAATGGAAGCTGCCCGAAACGGATCGCTCTTTCCTTTTACCCGGCCGCTCCTGATAAAAATTCTGCAGGGAGGAATCAGCACCGCAATCATAACCAGAAACTGCGATTCCGCGGTGCGCTCCGTATTTCCCGACATCTCCACCTACTGCTCCGCTTTTTTCGCGCGCGACCATGTGCCTTCCCCAAAACCCGATCCCGCGCATCTGATCCGCGCTCTCGAAGCCATTGGCGCCGACTCCGGGTCAGCCCTTATGGTAGGCGATCATCCTCTCGATATTCAAACCGGCAAGGCCGCCGGGGTCCTGACTGCCGGAGTCTGCAGCGGCAATACGTCCAGGGAGGTGCTCCTGGAATCCGGGGCCGACTGGGTTGCCGAAAACTGCGAAGAACTTATTAATCTGCTTACCGTAGAAGGGGCGCTCGGAGGATGCTTCAAACCCGGATTCAATGCTTAAAGTGATAAAGGTCACCTTCAGAACGAGAGGGCGAAAGCATTAATGGAAAATAGCGCAAATCTCCCAAAGTGCCTGTTGCTCCCGATAGACGGGAGCGACGAATCCCTCAGGCCGATCGAATTCGTGAGCCGGCTCTACCCCGGTGCACACGACGTGAACCTGATCCTGTGCTATTTCATGCCTCCGCCTCCGCCCGCCCTTTCAGGCATTTATGCCGAATCCGCAGGCCTTGTCAGGAAAAGGAGGGAGTTCCTCGAATCCCGCGCAAAAGACACTCGCCGGATTTTCGATCGCGCCAAAAATCTTCTTTTGAAGGCGGGTTTTTCGGAAGAACTCATCCATGAACACATTCAGCAGAAAGAAATGACAGTAGCCCGACATGCCTGCCTGCTGGCCGATACGAAAAAGGTGGATGCAATCCTGGTGCAAAAGAGAATATCGAGCAGCCTGGAGGGCTTTCTACGGGGGACTTCTCCCTCCACACTCCTGCAGCACTGTCTGTCCAGTCCGATCTGGTTCACCGAAGGCGAGGTCGATGCCGGGAGCGCGGCAATTTGCATTTTCAATGAAGACACCTCGTTGCGCATCGCCGACCATGCCGCTTTCATGCTTGCCGGTACACGTACCGACATCACCCTCCTGCATGCGTCCCGATCCGTGCAGAGGCCGGTTTCCTGCGGACGTTCAGACAAACCCGGCGAACTTTCACGATGGGCGGCCACGCCCGCAGGTCGGGAGATAATGCCGTATCTCACAAAGGCGGCCGACATAGTCATGGATTACGGAGTGGAAGAGAGCAGGATCCAGATAACGGTGATTCCCAGCAAAGGCGATGCCGCATCCGAGATTCTCGCCTGGTGCCGCGAAACCGGGACCGCCATAATCGGGCTCGGACACTCCCAACCTGAAGGCATCTGGAGCTTCCTCAGGACTTCCGTAACCAGGAAGATCCTCGATGAATTCAGAAATATGGCCGTTTGGGTCACGCAATAGAATGGTTAATTCGATTCAATTCTTGACTCTTTTCAGGACGCACTTCGTATCGTCCAGGGGCAGTCGTAAGGCCCCCCACCAGTTGATCGTTGTCCAGATGCAGTTCCAGTTCCTGGTGCCGCATATAAATCGAGAGATGGATTACGCCGTTTTTCCTCTTTATGCTCGCGTGCCTTGTCCAGGTTTTTTCTGCTATCGCCTCTCTGGGCAAAAGCGCTTTTGCCGTGCCCGTATAGGCAATTCCCAGAGTCAACGTCACCAGCAGCTCATTCTTTTTATCGGCTTCCACGGTAAGTTTTGCATCGCGGGAACGCTTCCCGTGCTTGTCGGGAGTCCATTCCCAATAGCCGACCCACTGCCCGATAAATGTGGACAGGTCCGGCTTCCTGCTTACCGTGAACGGATTGGAAGAAACGGTATTGGTTGTTTTGAACGGTTCACTCTCCCCGTATTCGATCTTCAGTTTCAACAATGAAGCGGCGTTTGGCTTGCCTACTGACGTGCGGATCAGAATGGAGTTCTCGGTTACCGTAAAACGGCTCTCATCTGCAGGCTTGCTTTTTGAACCGGTCTTCCTGTCCGTTCCTTCGATCTGCCACTCGAAGGTCTTTATCAGCTTTTCAAGTTTTTCCGGGCTGAGCGAGGAGGTGAAGAAAACCTCCACCATAAAACCCTGTTCCGCGAAAACTTCGTCCGGCGCCCGAATTCCTGTGAGGGCCAGTTCGGACAGCGGCGCTCCCGAAGCGAGCAGAGGGGTGCAGAGGGCTAAAAGGACGACTGACAAAGCCAATGCCGGGCATCTCATCACATCCTCCCTTGAAGAAGCTGCATTACTGAGAATCTACCCAAAAAAACGAATCCGCATTTTTGCGGGGTGACAAAAGGCCTGCCGGAATAGATTGGATGCACACAGATTCAGGATTGCTATGACGAAGAGCGATCAGGATACGATCATATCCGCATAGCGTCAACGTATATTGACGGTCTTGAGGCCACATGTAAAATTCGCGGATTGAAAGCATCGGTATCCGATCCGAGTCTTCCTGTAATCGCACTGATTGCTCATGCCATGGAAGGTTATCGCGAGAGGTGCCTGGAGGCAGGCAGCATTGGAAAGACACGGGCTGTCTGCTTCCCGTAAAAAGGGGATCAACCTTGCCAATTTGGATCGAATAATTAGAAAGGCAATGGCGGCAGAGACAAAAGCGGCAGGCAAAAGGGCTTTGGCGCGTGCAGGCATCTTTTGCCCTGTATCCTCCACACCCGTGGCGAGAGGAGGGGAGAATGCATTATTTCCCGGTTACACTTCCTTTTTTATTCTTTCTGGTTTTACTTTTTATATTCCTGGTAGTGCTGATAGAGGTACGCATTCTCAGTTATGCGTACGAGAGGATCGGGATCAGCAGACGTTATATTTTTCTGCTGTTGATCGTCTCGCTGCTGGGTACCTACTTCAACATTCCCGTCTATCAGTTTGCCCCTGAACAAGTGGTTTCCGGAGCCCAGATTGATTTTTTCGGCAGCCGCTATGTCATCCCAATGGTTGGTGAGTGGCGGGGGCCGATCGTTGCCGTAAATGTCGGCGGAGCCGTGATCCCGACCCTGCTTTCGCTTTACCTGCTATTGAAGAACAAGTTCTACCTGAGTGCTTTGGCCGGTGTAGCCCTGGTCACGATAGTGGTCCACTTTCTCGCGTATCCGGTGAGAGGACTTGGAATTGCCGAGCCCCTTTTCGTGCCCCCCCTGATCGCAACTGCGGCGGGACTGATTTTTGCCAGGAAAGCCGCTCCGGCGCTTGCGTACATTTCCGGAACCCTGGGGACCCTAATCGGTGCCGACCTCATGAACATGGACAAGGTTCGGGGACTGGGTGCTCCGATAGTCTCAATAGGCGGAGCCGGTACTTTTGACGGAATCTTCTTGACGGGAATTGTGTCGGTGCTGCTTGCCGCCCTCTTTTCAAGAAAAGGTGGAGTGGAGTGAAAATCGGGAAGAACTCTCTTTGGCTTATTCAATTATAGGACCAAACAAATTGGGGTTTAGATGAGATCTGAATTCTTAAGCAAGTTTCTGGTGCTGGCTTTGCCTTACTGGAGATCCGAAGATAAGTGGAAGGCCTGCGGACTGCTTGCTGCAATTGTCGCGATGAACCTGGGCATGGTCTATATCCAGGTCCTTGTAAACGTGTGGATAAGGGAGTTCTATGATATCCTGCAGAGTCTGGACAAGGCTAAATTCGTAAGTGAGATACTCCGTTTTTGCTTTTTGGCCGGAGCTTATATCGCCCAGGCCGTCTATATGCTCTACCTGAGCCAGATGCTCCAGATCCGGTGGCGAAAATGGCTGACAGGGCGGTATCTGCAAAACTGGCTTTCAAATCAGGCATATTATCGAATCTCGTTTGCCGAATCAAAGACCGATAACCCGGACCAGCGAATCAGCGAGGACATCAACTCATTCATCGAACTGACCATAAACCTTGGTACGAACCTTTTGAATTCCGTGGCCACGCTGGTGTCCTTTCTGGCCATCCTGTGGCAATTGTCCGGAGTACTTGATATCCCGATTTCGAAGGATTTTGTGCTGCATGTGCCGGGATACATGGTCTGGGCGGCCCTCATTTACTCCGTTCTGGGGACATGGTTGACAATGTGGATTGGAAATCCTCTGGTTCTTTTGAATTTCAACCAGCAGCGTTTCGAAGCGGATTTTCGGTTCAGCATGGTGAGAATACGCGAAAACAGTGAGTCCATCGCGCTCTACAGGGGCGAGAAGCAGGAGGGAGGGCATCTCAAGGGTCGATTCAACATTCTCATGGATAATTTCTGGAAAATCATGAGGAGGCAAAAGCGGCTGTCCTGGCTTACGAACGGCTACAGCCAGGCCGCCGTGATCTTCCCTGTACTGCTGGCCGCTCCGCGCTTTTTCTCCGGGCAAATGCACCTGGGAGGTCTCATGCAGACGGTCAGTGCGTTCGCCGCCGTACAGGGAGCACTTTCCTATCTCGTAAGCAGTTACACGACGATTGCGAGGTGGCATGCCGTGATCGACCGGCTCGTCGGTTTTTCAAAGGTCTTGGACCGTCTGGAGAGCAGCGAACTGCCGCGCTGCGAAAGGGGACCGGCCAACGGAAGCACGATCAAAACCGACTCCCTCAGCATTTTCCTGCCGGACGGGAAATTGCTCATCGACAAGCTCAGCTTGAATATAGAACCAGCAAGTCATTTGATCATTACCGGACCGTCCGGCTGCGGGAAGAGTACCCTTGTTCGCACTCTCGCCGGAATATGGCCGTTCTGTAACGGGGAAATTATCTGGCCCGATTCGTCTTCAGTGATGTTTCTCCCCCAAAAGCCTTACCTTCCGCTGGGGACATTGCGTGAAATTTTGTGCTATCCGAGTCCGAACGGATTCCATACGGGGGAACTCGAGCAGGCAATGCATCAGTGCGGTTTGGACTATCTTATAGGAGATATGGATAAAAACGGTGACTGGTCGCACGCTCTTTCCCTGGGTGAGCAGCAGCGCCTGGCATTTGCAAGGGTGATGCTCGCCCAACCCGATTTCATTTTTCTGGACGAAGCCACAGCGTCCCTTGATGAGGATTCGGAGGCAAAGCTTTATGCACTGCTCCGGAGCAGGCTGCCGCACGCCGCCGTAACGAGCGTGGGGCATCGAAGTACTCTGCTGGCCTGGCACTCCGATAGACTCTCATTCAATGGGGACGGCACCTGGGTGCAGTCGGTGGTTCCCGTGAGCGGAAACGAGACCCATAAGGGAGCCTGATGCAAAACGATCGAACCGGGCGGGAATGGATATCGTGAGAAAAGGCAAAATTCTCCACAAGGCATTCGTGATCGGTATCCTATTCAAAGGTATCGACGGGGTACTGGAGATCATCGGCGGACTGGCGCTCTTGCTGATTCCTCCCCAGTCCCTCGACAGCTGGCTCCGGTCGATAATTCAACACGAGCTTTCGGAGGACCCGGGCGATTTCATGGCCAATCATCTCGCGAACTGGGCTCAGCATTTGTCGATGGCGTCAATTTCCTTTATAGCCATCTACCTGCTCGCTCACGGCGTGATAAAAACCTTCATAGCGGCCTTCTTGCTGAAGCGAAAAATCTGGGCCTATCACATCGGAATAGCTTTCTTTATCCTGTTTATCGCCTACCAGCTCTATCGCTACACTCATACCCACTCGGCATGGCTGATTGTGCTTTCCGTTTTCGATGCCGTCCTCATTTACCTGACCTGGAACGAATACAGGCGAGTCAGGGAATCGGGGCTCTTTGAGGATCGGCGGCATGGCTGATTCAGTCTTCCCTGGGAACCCCGGTTCTGGAAGCTCCAGCTTCCACGCCGGCACTTGACGTGACAGCGTGGAGGATGACTGACCAACCATTTGACGTTCAGGGAAAAAATTCGTAAAATATGATTATCATATTTTGCGAAGGATCGGACTATGCGGCCGGATATCAATGCCACCGATGCGGTGAGAAATTTCTCCGAACTCTTAAACAATGTTAAATATCGGGGGCACCGCTACAGGATCGTTCGCGGAGGAAAGCCGGCGGCAGATCTCGTTCCGGTTGATGAGGCCGATTCTCCCAGGTTGCTCGCCGATCTTGAAGAAATCTTTCAAATGCTGCCGCATCTTGATCCTGACGATCTGAGTTTCGCCGACGATATACTGGACGCAATCGCAGCCCAACCATCTCTTCCCGGCGATACCCCATGGGAGTAATCTTTGACTCCAGTGAAATTATATCCCTGGAACGAGACAGGGCCCAGGTAGCGGCTCTTGTGGCCGGGCGAGAGGACGAGCCCTTCGGCATCAGCGTGGTAACCGCCGCAGAACTGCTGCATGGAGTGGAACGTGCCGATACTGAAGCAAGACTACTGAAACGGCAATCGTTCGTAGAAAGAGTTTTGGCGATATTCCCGATCTTTCCTTTTGATATAACAGTGGCGCGGATCTATGCGCGTATCTGGGCTTCCCTCGCAAAGAAGGGATTGAGCGTCGGCGCTCACGACCTGATTATCGCGGCAACCGCCATTTCCCTCGACTATTCCGTCGCTACTGCGAACCGTCGAGATTTTGAGAAGATAGAAGGATTGAAGCTGGAACTACGATCCGCTGCGAAAGCCTGAAGCAATCGAATCGGTTCGACAGTCGAAGATAGTTCCGCTGGTTCGCAAAGTGCGAAGACTCTTACCCAAAACCATCGGTAGCCTCGAATTGCTTGTGGGCCATGACTTGCGTCATTCCGGTGGCAACCGGAATCAGGATGGAGCGCCGGATTCCGGACGTTGTTTGGGATGCTTCCATCCCCGATGAGTTGAGGCACGGTTTCCCGACTGTGCCGGCCGAGAACCGTGCCATAACCGAACGTGAATTAACCCATCGCGAGCCTCCAGTGCTTCGCACCCGGAAATGATTTCGGGCCACCATTTCAGGTTATCCTCCGCCCTACGGCTGCTTCCCCGTGTAACATTCCCCGAGCTTTCCCCGACTATATGACTGTCCGGTGCAAATGGAATCATTGGACCAATAAGGGAGTTGTTCCCTTTGGTGTGTGCTTCAATCATCTTTAAGGAGATTCGAAATGAACGGTAGAAAAAACGGTGTCGTGTTTTTGCTTGCGACTTTGCTCATCACGTTGGTCTTTTCGACAGGAAACGCGATCGCCGGCGGGCCTCACGGCAGATTTGGACATGATCCGTTGCTTCGGTTGATGGTGAGGCTCGATCTGACGGACGCTCAAAAGACCTCCCTGGCCAACATACTGAAGCAGAATGAGGACAACGCCAGGAACATAGCAACAGGGCTGGCAAGCGCCAGGGCACAGTTGGCCAAGGATACCCTGAAGGGCAGCGACCCCGCCCTGATCGCCTCAGATTGTCAGAATGTAGCGCAATACGAGACGCAGGCCGCACAACTCAAGGCACAAATTATCGCTCAGTTGATTCCGACACTGTCGGCAGACCAGAAGGCAACCCTCCAGAAGATTCAGGACAAACTCGGCACACGCATCGATGCCGCCATTGACAAGAGATTCGAGCATCTGGACAAGTGGATCGCGAGGCACCAATAGACTACCTCGAGTCTCGATGACTCCGGTCTGTTGCGGCCTTTGGGAATGTTGACAGTTGGATGCAGCGAGCGGCAATTTTGCCGCTCGCCTCTAGTGGAGGTAAATTCTAATGCTCATCGAGCATGCAAATCACCGTGCAGCGTCAAATCCGATTGCAAAAAGAGGACTCAGGATTCTGTTTACGTTTTTTCTTCTCATGTCGGCATTCAGCGTGGGTAATGCCTTCGCGGTAAATGCCGAAAAGCAGGCAGTTCGGCAGGCGTGCCGGGATGATTTCAAAACGTATTGCGCGGGCGTGCAGCCCGGCGGCGGTCGTATCGCCGCTTGCCTGCAGCAGAATTTCGACAAGCTGTCGCCGGGATGCCGGGATGCTCTGAAGGCGGCCAAAGGGGCGCGGAAGTCCTCCTCCCCGGCTCAGTAATTGCGGACTCCTCTAAGAATTTCGAGGTCAAACGTCTTTGTCTTTTCGGTGCCGGAATGATCGGCCCGGCTCCCATGTCCCTGCAAAAAGAAGCGGGAGCTTCCGAAACCTGGTTCCCAAGGAGGACCTTGGGAGCCAGCGGAATGCTATGGCTTTGTTTTCTTTTGTGATTTTCGTACTACTACCGGTCATTTTCTTTGTTTTCTTAGCAAGATTTTGATCCCGGCAGTTTTGCAGTTCGTTTGATATCTAACTCTTAGGCATACATATAGGCCGAGGAGTTTCGTGATTTTCGTGCCCCCCTGCTCTTCCAAGGCGATGGGTTACGCTACGAGACTGTGCCGCAGCCGACCGGAATGTGGCTGGTTTTCATCGACAACACGACACAGTCTCTCCGCTTCACCCATGGCTACGGCCTTATCCTTATGTCATTATTTTCTTTCGTGATTTTCGTACTACTATCGGTCGTTTTTTTGTTTTTTGAACAAGATTTTTTATGCTGCCGGTTCTTAACTCGTTTAATATCAACCTCTTAGTTACACTTTAGGCCGTAGAGAACCGAACGGCGCGGGTGGCCCAGGCAACAGGCTTTAACGTTGCCTGGGTCCGGAGGACAAGAGGCTTCGCGTAGAATTACCAGTCCCTCTTGCCTGCGGCACGGGCAACCAAAACCACGTTGC
>JAEZHY010000108.1 GCA_023416335.1 Pseudomonadota bacterium
CACTGGGTCCAAAATGGTGCGCATCTGAGTATCGCTGGGTATGGTTCCCAACTTATAGATGCATCTCAGATTGCTGTCGTCTTCTTTCCATTGTTTTTCAAAAGCCAAGATGGAAGGATCCTTTAGACAAAGCATCGGTATGCCGACATGAGCGCATCTGCCATTGGGATTACCGGCTTGCCCTTGCGCGATTCGGGGATGTGTTCAAACGCACTACGAAAAGTTGCGATAAGTGCATCCGCGTCAGATGTTTTCGCACCGTGCAGTCCAGGAGCTTTTCCTGCTGTATCTTTTTTTGTCGCCGGAATTGTCTTGGACTCTGGGCAATGTAGCATGCCAGATCGCGGTCTCGATATCCAGCCAAAAAGAAAGGGCCGGAAAAATTTTATTCTTTGCTCAGCTCAAATTGTTCAGACGTTTACGAAAGATTGTTTCCCGTGATCCGATGGAACAACGTTCTATATGACCTCCGGAAATTGCTGAAAGCGAAAAAGGCAATCGCTGGGTCGAGCGCATTCTTTCGCTCAGACAAACCTGCCGCCTTCACGGAAAGTCAACTTTCGATGTGCTCGTAGATGCAATGCAATGTTTTTTCAAAGAACGAAGCCTGACCTCTCTTGGATTTATCAGGCTTAAAACTTAGACCCTGTGATCGGTTACCTTTGATCTTCTCGGATTCATCGAAGACGTTTCCGTCAAATTTCCAACCAGATATTATCGGAAGGCCATCAACCATAGTACCCCCTATGATCTGTTGGTCATGATGACGAATAATGGGCGGGCGTTTAGCGGCAAGATTGCCTGTTTCTTTCAACGGGCTTTGATTTTCCCTCTTTTATGATCTCGTAAAGCCGCAACGATCCCACTGCTTTTTTCGTTTCTGGTTGGGTCGTGGATTATGACTTGGCCTGCTGTGGCGCTGGTTCGTCCGCTGATTAGTATTATTTCCCTGCTCCCTGCACTTCTCGCTGATGAGGATTCGGGTTTCAAAGTTGTCGACAGCAATCGAAGATCACACTGAGTCATCGTCGCCCCTGTCAGGGGAAACGCCAAGCAAGTCAGACATCGCGGTTTTTCAAAAAAATGTTCCGCGATGTGGAGTTCACTCGATGGGCAGCAGAATCTGCAAGGCACCAAAACCTTGGGCCATTTCCGCCCAATCGATCGTTTCTCTGCCCCGTGGCATATACTCCGGAAGAAACGATTCCCAGTCGACGCATCAATTCCAAGCCGAGCTACAGCCCGCCGAAGTCCCTTATCCGCCCACCCCTGCACCTTGCCGAAATTGATCTCTACCCATTCAGGCTGGGTATCACATAACAACCTTCTCTACCCCACCTTTGGCTGCATTCTCCACAACCGGCCGGAATCATCCATTTTACCAAACCAGGCCGCTACTCGTTGCCGAGGTCCGGCAGGACCCGGCCGATGCCCGGTAGCGGTGCTGTTTGCCATCCTTTGTACGTGTCGGTTTTCGGATATTCACACCGACATTATCGATAATCAAGAAACCGTGTCAACGTGGTAGGTCGTTGCTACATTCGGTTTTTGGCAATTAGAAGATCGCTCTCTGAATAACAGCACTTTGCAGGCAGCCTGATCACGAAAGAGAGTCAAAACGCGTGAAAAAACTTCCAACTGCGAACTTTGGGCAAGTTCTACAGGTAACAAGTAGGCATTCGATTTGCCGGGCCATTGGGTCGAAACCCTTCAGTCGTCATGATCGGCTGCCATTCCTCCGCAGTCAGACATGGCCTTGTGCGAACAATGCTAACCCAACGGACTGAATTGCACCGCCCGGCACCTTACGGACGGCGGATGTAAGGTCCCGATTTCCCGCATTTTGAGAATCCCGAGAGGCGAAACACGCTTTGTGGCAAATCAAGCCAGGGCTGCGGAAACGAGGATCGAATATATGACCGCGTCGGCAAATGCATGGGCTGCAATTGGCGCCAGCAAACCGTTCGCATTTTGTCGGACACAGCCCATCATGCAACCGTAGATGCTCGCGAGAACTATACCGGAAGCACCTCTTGGGAAACCATTCAGATGAGCCATACCAAAAGAAAGTGCCTGGACGGCAACGACCGCGGTGATGGAGGAAAAAACTTTACCCAGCGCGTCAAAGATCATCCCTCGCCACACGAACTCCTCGCAGATCGCGTTGCTCAGCGAGAAAAGAAGACCGATCGAAACGAGCGCGACGGGATGCACGTGGGCTATTCTGCCGACAATATCGGAGATATCCGGTTTCACGATCGTGTACCAGGAAAGGAGCGAAACCCCGGACACGGCAGCAACGGCGGAAATTATTAAAAGCTGTTGCCGTCCCCATTTTCCCATCCGCAACCACCCGAACGCCCCCTTCGCAAATGGAGCAAGTTTGCCAATGGCCAACAAAACAGCCAATGCCAACACCGTCGGAAGCGGCCAGAATCTACTGAGCAAATCGATCCGGCGGAATACCAGCATCAAACCGAATGTCAGGCCCAGCAGGAACACCTCCGCAAACCCGAAATAAAGTCCAGCAAGCATGAGCATGAAAAGAACGCCGGAACAAAAGCCGAATTCAGGAGAGAGCCCCACCACGAAGAAGACGAGGCATGCCAGGACAAGGACCCCATACACCAGTGAACGCTTGCGTATGCTTGTATCAGTGCGCAACCAACCTGCAGCATTGGAAGTCTCCCCGCCCCGGCTCTGATTTGTTATCATTTATTTCTGTCCTATGTCTGCGAATTGCAGGCAAGAATTCCATAAAACGTGCCGTTCGGCATGAATCGGTGAACATCAATTTTACGGAGTCCGCATTCCTTCAACATCGATTTGATTCCATCCAGGTCCGGAAGCGGCGTCAATCCCGCCAGCGAGCAATTGACCAGGTTCAGGTTCGCGGCACCGACATCAATCCCCCTGCTCCGACAGTGGACGGCAATTGTTCGAACTTCTTTTCTTTCCACTCGAGCAAGCTTTTCCTCAATTGACTCACGAACGCCGATACCTTCTTACCTTGTGCAACGGCCGTTTTACTTATCCTGCGTTTGAGTTCAACCGGAACGATCAGATTGAGTCCGGCATCTTTTGCAGATGATTTTTGCATCATTTATGACTCATGATAAATCGAAAAGAGCCGGCTGATGGCGACTGGAGACAATGCCTGCAAACCAGGCTTTTTTAATAGGCAAAAGGCCGAACATACGAGAAAGAGTTCTTGTCCGCCATAAAGGCCGGTTGGAAGATGAGAGTTTTCCTGAGACCCTGGCGCCGCTGTCGCTAAACATAACATTATCCCTCAATTACCGATTGTTACACCTACCGACTATTCTCACCCCAGTTCCACCCCTGAACGTTTCTCCTTCAAAATTCCGGAGGCACACTCGGCAATTTCTCCAGCCGCTTCTGCCGGATGTTTTGCCTGGACATGGATACCGCAAATCGCGCTCGTCTTCGAGTGATCCATGTCAGAAGACCAGCGGGATTGCCCATCAGCATCGCGGCCATAGGTCAGATAAGCCGAAAGAGTGTCGAGACCTGTTCCCGGCCGCTCCCCAATGAGATGTACGATCAGTTCGACACCCAGCAATCCCCCGATCTGGTATCCCGCGCGCACACGGCCGTTTTCGACGACTATATCGATTTCCCCGACGTGGTATCCTCTCTCGCTGAGAATACTTTTGAGCCGAGGGAGCAGTTGCCGAAGGTTGTCGTTCACGGCATTAGCGTTGAGTCCGTCGGAGATTACGATCTGGATTTCCGGCCGCCGTGCTCCCGCATACAGAGCAGCCACGCGGGCCTCATCCACCCGGCGAAGGCATTCCCCATCCTGCGGATGGGAAATGTAGTCATCC
>JAEZHY010000159.1 GCA_023416335.1 Pseudomonadota bacterium
GTTGAGTGAGGCGGGAGGAAAGAAGATGGCCCATGATGTAACCACGAAGAATGCACTAAAAGCGCCTGCGGCTGGATAGTTGATTTCCCCTCTGCAACCGTACAGAACTGCCATGCCGATCAGAGCTACAATAGAGGCGGCATTGAATACGATCAGGTAATTTCCTGCGAGGCTTGAAAGAAAAAAAGAATAGTCAAAGTCATACCTCGATTTGAGGTACACTGCCCTGAATCCGGCACCGCCGCGCATCGGCAGAAAAATGTTCCCGAAGGTGGTTATCACGGAGAGAGAGAAAGATTCGCGAATGCTGAGGGAGATTCCAAAATCGATGGTAAGAGTCTTAAGAAAAAGCCCGTTTACTGCCAGAATGACCACCCAGAGAGCACCGATCAGGAAAACATAGCCGATCGATATTTCCGAAAGGCCTCTGAAGTCGGAAAGGTGGTGCATAATATAGTTTATAAGGAAGTAAACACATACTGCCAAAGTAGCCAGGGAAAGCGTCTTCCGGACGTTCATCGGATACTGCCTCCGCAAAAGGGTCCGGCAGTCGGATTCCTGGAAGTTCCAATTTCAGCAGTTTTCGATGCTCTCGGCCGATGAAGACCGGAATAGACGAAAATGGGAAATGATTCCCGGCCGAAGTGAAACGATCGCATCAGGTTGTTCGCTTTTCGCAAATGATGAGGTATGCAGAACTAAGGTCGTAATTCAGAAATAATCTCTGCAACAAAATAAAAGGATACATGAAGAGATTGCCGGCCAGAATTCGATTCGTCAAATTCCTCTTGCGTGTTACTCCACTCAATTTTGCAAGTTCTTCATTCGAGAGATCATGTTCCCGTTCAATTAACCGTTTTTGGTTCAAAAAAATATCAAGTAAAATTGATATCGGGTAGGCATAATTCCAGAAGTGCAGGATTCTAAAACCGGACTGCCACAGCAGCCTGCTCATCCCATCTCTTTCATATCGACGGTAATGTCCGGAATCATTGGGTCCCCACTTGCTCATATGTGCGGGAACGGATATGAGCAGTTTGCCGGAGTCGTTCAGAAGCTCCCACCATTTCTTCAGACAGGATGCGTCGTCTTCTATGTGTTCCAGAACCTCGAAGGCCATAATGTAATCATACCGTCGGCCTTGTATCTCCGATTCGTCCCGGCAAAGGCTGATTTTCTCCTGCAGCACGGGGCATTCTGCAATCCTGAATCCAGCACTTCGATATGCTTCTTCCGAGAAGTCGAATCCATATACCGCAAGCCCAAGCTCGGCAAAGAGAAGCAGCATGTCCCCGGCTCCGTATCCGAACTCCAGACATGTCTTACCCCGCAGACTCTCTCCTCTGAGAAACTTTCTCACCAGATCTTTGCGTAACTTATACCTGGGCATTGGCAGCCAGTTGTCCTGCATTTTCAACCTCTCCTCTTCGCTGCCAACTGGAGAATCCGATTCGCCAGTGCCTCGGGATCTCCCATTCTTACAAAATGTATGTTTTGCTGTCCCACGGTAAAAAGTTCCCTGTTTGCGGGGTTATCACCCAGAATCACTGGTTTGTCCATGGCAAGATATGAATAAGCTTTTCCGGGAATGACACGGCTTGCCTTGGGAATATCCGCATTGAAGTGACCGGCGAGGCACACATCCGACCGGGCGATATAGTCCGCCACAGAATCCTGCGGGAGCCAGCGTGCAGCGAAGCGGATATTTGGGAGTTCCGAATATTTCTCAATCCCGGCAATCTTTTCATGCGGTCCGACAAAAACAAACTCAATTCCTTGGTGCTCTTGAAGCATTCTGGCCGCTTCTAAAATTACCTCGACCCCCTGGAGCGGATTCATTGCGCCAAAGAAGAAGGCTATAAATTTGCACCGCAGGTTCTCGGGCCTTTCTACCTTCCTCGGGTAGTAGATGTCGCGGTCGGGTTCCAGGTAGATTACTTCCATCTTGCCCGCATCCATACCGAAGAACTTGGAAAAATAGGAAGCATGTTCCCGCGTATCCACGATGACGTGATCGGCGAGTTTCAAGGTGTGCCGGTCAAGCATTCTCAGCAGAGAGGACATCGGATTGCCGGGAGCGAGTATTTGACGGTCGGAGACAAGCGTGTCGTATAGCGATATGAAGAAATCTATTATGATGATTCTTCTTTTGAATAAAAAATGCACGAACGGAAGGATCGTTTGTGGGATTCCGGCAACAAACACGACATCATATTTGCTGGTTTTTGCAAAAAGTACTCTCAGGACTATTCCCAGGATTCGCTTTATGCCGGTCGGGCTTACCGAATGCGTATTCGCCGGAGCGATAATACTTACACCCCGGGCAGCTATCTTCAGAATCTCGATTTCCTGCTTATTTCTTATGTAATTAACATCGGAAGGGCTTATGAAGAGTACATCCCTGTCTCGAATTATTTCTGTAAGTGTCTTGCCGAACATTCTATCCCCTTCTCGTCCCTTGTTTCCCAGCAAAGCTCAACCCAGTAAAAACGTCACAAAAGTGACAAGAGGCGATTGTTTTATGGCGTTCTCCCAGCTTGAGCGCCCGGCCGTGTCGGGCCTTCAGAGTCCTCGCGCAGCTGTTCACCCGATTCGGATGATAGAAGATCTGGACTGTCAAAGCGGACCGGAGATTCTTCCAACTATTAAGCAATACAAGGAATGTACCAACCCGGAAAAGGGACCTCTGTCAATGGGAGGTGGGTATGGCATCAGTCTTGCTTGGTGTAAATGTGAAAATGGGACGAGGCACTCTTTGGGACAGAAATACACCAATGAGTCGGGGAATCCAAGAATCCGGTGGTAGCAAGGCGGACCGGTCTGTTAGTGGGAGGGCATTTTGCTCAAGAAATTACTCTTTTATGTGATAAGCTTTCTGTCAGTCATTCTTGTACTGTCAATTGTCATCGAACTGACCACACGCGTTGTTTCCGTTTTTACCGGGAAAGGATTCGTCCTCTCGCTGCACGAACTTGAGGCCTACGATCCGGAAATAGAGAACATGTACGACTGGCACCCTTTTGTCGGATTTACATACAAGCACAATCATTCATTCTTGGGCGGGCATATGAACCAGAAGAAACTGGCAAGACTCCAGGTGGATCAACACGGATTCCTTGCAGAGGATTTCTCGCTGAAAGTCGAAAAGGCCCAAAATGAAATCAGAATCGCTACAATTGGCGCCTCCACCACGGCCAATGTCAATCTGAATTATGAAGAAAACTGGCCGGGACGGCTTGAACAGATAGTTCAGCAAGCGGTGCCGGACAAAAAAATCCGCGTGATCAACGCGGCCGTGCCGGGCTTCGATACCGCTCAAAGTATTGGAAACCTGGCGCTGAGGGTCATGCCGTTCAAACCCGACTTGGTGATTATCTATCATGCATATAACGACTTCAAAGCGGCAGCGGACCCGGCGACTTTCGTGCCCGACTACTCGCACGTGCATAAAACGCCATTCGGTTATTATGAAAAGCCGAGCATCTTAATCCGGTACCTTGATCATAGTATGTTCTATGTGAGGGTGCGCAATTCGTATCGAGAATATAAACAAAAGGCTGCTGCACGGGCTGCGCTCACTGGGGAAGGCAGATTGACGCAAGTCCCCGAATACGCAGCTCAGGCCTTCGATCAACATATGCGGACCATGGTGTCAATCGCCCGGGGGGGGAAAGCTGAGGTGGTGCTCTCGTCTTTCGCAACGCTTTATGACCCCGGGCTGGATTATTCCCGGCCCGATGTGTTCGAAAAGTTCAGCCCGATGCAGAAGTCCGATGCCTATGCCCTTCTGTATTTCACTCCCACCTTGACTTTTGCAGGCACAATGTCGGCATTCCGCCAATATAATGACGTGTTGCATAAGATTGCCCTGGATGAACAGACGGGGTGGGTGGACAACGCTTCGCTCGTCCCTCATGAAGACAAGTACTTTGTGGATCGAGTTCACTTTTCCGCTGAGGGAGCCAACAGAATGGCGCAGAATTTCCTGCCCGTTGTCCTGAAGAAGCTCAACCGGTAAACGAAGAATACCTGAAACATATTCTGAATATTCATTGAAAGGTAAAAGTGATGGATTTCCTGATAGAGCTGTGTGGCTTCATAAAAGAAAGGCGTAAATTCTGGTTCATTCCGGTGCTGGCTGCTCTTCTTGGCTTTGGTGCGCTGATTGCCTTCACCAGCGGATCAGCCCTTGCGCCCTTTCTTTATGCACTTTTTTAAGCCCGGAATTCTATTATCTTATTACCGCTCCATTCTTTTATGACAGAAAGTGCTCGGATCAGAAAATCCGGGCACTTCTCCTAAATTATCAAAAACGGATGATTCCATTTCCCCATCCTCCCGGGATGAATAGCCCCTCCCAAGGTCATCTGCCGGCGGATGAGTCTTTTCTTCGAAATATCCCAGGCGTTTTCTTCGAACGCTTTCCTCCCGGCCTCCATGCATCGGTCCAGGGCGGCAAAGTCCGCCCAGAAGAGCCTGCCGATATCGGGAACGAGCAGCACGTCGGCGGGTAGTTTGCGATGCCTAGTCAGGAGGATACGGGTTATCTCGTTGCATCGGAAGACCGTTTCGATTGCCGACCGCGGAAAAGGGTCCATTCCCGCCATTTCGAGCGTGGCATCGACGGCGAGGACAAAGTGTGCTCCCAGGGCGATCGCGGGAGCTGCCGGGACGTTGTCTGCCCAGCCTCCGTCCACGAGCGGTCGCCCCTCCACTTCAATTACCGGAAAGAGTCCAGGAATCGCTGAACTGGCGGCCACGGCTTTTCTGAGCGAGCCGCGGGTGATGACGATCTCATCGCCCGTGAGCAGGTCCATGGCAATGGCGGCAAAGCGAATCGGAAGGTCTTCTATGAGCACGTCCGGCACCATGGTGGCGATGATTTCGCTGTAAAGGCTTTCCGAAACCAATTCGGATCGCAGCATCGAATGAGTATAATAAACCCCTTTTCGAAAGAGCCAGATGAACCGGTTGAAAAAGCCGTCCGGGCCTATCTGCGTATGGCCGTCGTCGGCAACGGCGGATGCGGTTTTCAGGAAGAGTTCGCTTTCGAAGAGTTTGCGCAATCTTTCAATTACGGTTGCCGTGTCGCGGTAATAGGCGAAGAGTCCACCGATGATGGCGCCCATGCTCGAACCGACGATCAGATCGATCTGCATCTCTTTGCGCTCGATTTCCTGGAGCACCCCTAAGTGCGCCAGACCGCGCGCAGAGCCGCCGCTCAGGACCAGAGCGGTTTTGAAACTCCTGGACATTTCTTCTCCTCCACGGGAAAAGCCGGAGCCTAGGGGCCGGATGAAACATAACCGGTTGGCCGCCCTGGACTGTTTATACGTAGGATTGTATTCTAAAATTAGCTACTCCGACTCAGGGGTTCAATTAACATATTCATGGCAAATCGCAAGAAGTGAAAAGGAGCAGGGCATGTCGGAAACCACTCTTCACATTCCGGTCGAAGGTGGGAAGATAAGGCTGGAGGGGGCTTTCGAGGAGGGCCGGACAGGTCGGAACGCCGTCCTGTGCCATCCTCATCCGCTTTATGGCGGAAATATGAATAACAATGTAGTACTTGCCGCCCGCAACGCGTTTGCGGAAAGCGGCCGGGGCACACTCCGGTACAACTTTCGCGGCGTGGGCGGAAGCGGAGGAGAGCCGGGAGACGGGGACAAGGATTCCGAAGACCTGCTCGCGGTGTCGGAATATGTTCGAAAGAATTACCCGGGACAACTCGACCTCGCCGCATATTCCTATGGCTCGTGGGTGGCATTGAAAGCCGTCAGGCTTGGCCTCACACCAGATTTGCTCGTCTTGATATCGCCCCCTTTGGAATTTATCTCCTTTGCCGGTCTCGACCTCCCGGACCTGCCCATGCTCATCACAATCGGCAACGAAGATGAGTTCTGTTCGGTGGAAGCGCTCCGGAAATGGCTGGCCAATCAGCCGAACGCCGCCAGGGCCGAGGTGGAAATCTTCCCTTACGGCGATCATTTCTACTGGGGACTGGAACAGAAGCTCTCGGCCAGAATCGCGGAGTTCTTGAAGACAATGAAGAGTGAAACAGTGAACAATGAGCTGTGAACTGAGGGGAGATCGCCTTCTACCGGGCTCTCTTATGAAATTTCAATTGGAGTGGACGGTAAGCGGCGTAGGGTGGGTACAAAGCTTTATCGTGCCCACCGTCCGTCCCCCTTGGATCATGGTTCATCGGGATGGCCGGGCGGTGGGCACCCCAAATACCGGGACCGCGCTTCGCTCCCCCACCCTACCGTCGCTGCCGCGCTTCCGAATTGAAGTTTCATTCCCGTTCAAACCGCATCCGGGAATGCGGCGGCTTCGCTGGATCCCGGCTCAACTGCTCTGCCGGGATGACGAGGAAGACCCGGATGAGGGTGGCCGAGATTCGAACATCCGCGGGAGAATGGTGCGGTCAGGAAGCCGACGATAACTATAAGTTGGAAAAATCCCTCTTGACGAAAGTTCCAAAACCCCGCCAAAATCTTTTCACTTTTCACTTTTCACTGCTCACTACTTTCTGAAAGAAAGCATGAGCCGTCTCATTGATAAAATCCCGGCATTCGGCATAGACGGCGTGTCCTGCATGGGGGATTTCGATTAGTTCCGAGTTGGGGAGGTTCTGGGCGAGGAACCGGGAATTGGCGGGTGGAGTGAGGACATCTTCCGTTCCCGTGACGATCAGGGTGGGCCGGCGTATGTCCTTCAGAGAAGCTGTGCAGTCGAATTGACGGATCGCGGAAAACTGCGCCTGAAGGGCATAATCCGGCTGGTTGGGTGATTGGAGCTGCGCCTTGTAGTACTCTTCTATTACTTCCCAGTTCTTCATTCGGGTTTTATCGCTGAAGAAAAGCGGCGTATTTTTCCATAGAATTTCCTGCCGGCTCAGGCCGGAATTGTTCAGGAGAATGTCGATCGTTTGTTTGGAAGGCGAAACGCGATTTTTGCCGCCTGCGTGCGTACAGATAAGAAGCATCGCCTTGAGCCTCCCGGGAGCAAGGCGGGCGAGTTCCAGGGTGATCATCCCACCCATGGATATGGAGTAAACAAAGGTCGATTCGATGTCCAGGTAGTCGAGGAGGCAAAGCACGTCCTTGGCCATGCGCCCCATCGTGTACAGTCCGTGCGGTTTACCGGAGAGTCCGCCGCCCCTGTTGTCGAAAATCACGCATCTGTAATGATCTCGGAAAAACGGGACCTGCCCATACCAGGACCAACTGCCGCCGGCAAGACCGCTGATGAAGAGGAGGGGAAATCCTTCGCCGTGGACCTCGTAGTAAATCTCCATATCGCCCGTGTGGCAGAACGGCATTTTTCTCCCCGTTGGGAATTGGAGGATTTGACGGGTACTTTCCGTGCTCGGCGCGGGAGCGGCAGGGACTCCCCTGCGCCGGATATAATAGCGGCGTGAACAAATAGAATGTCCGCGCATCATCTTCAGATTCAAGCGGGTCCGGCGGATTCCCGGGTTCTCAATAGACCCGCGGACTGCCGTGCCTGTAACCGAGTACCTCGAGTGTGTCGTTGACGACAACGAATGCAGCAGGATCGATATCAAAGACCATTTGCTTCAACTTTGAAAGCTCGGTCAAGGTAATAATGCTGAGGATGACTTTTTTCTCGTCCCCCGAATAACCGCCCCATCCTTCGAGATAGGTCACTCCCCGGGTCAGCTTGGTCATGATCTGCTCGGCGATTTCCCGGTGGCAGTTGGAAATCACGAAAACAAGCTTGCGCTGGTTGAATCCGGTCAGGATCGAGTCGAGCACTTTGCCGAGGGTGAAGACATAGACGAGTGTATAAAGGGCCGCCTCGAAGTTGAGGAAGAGGGCTCCGGCCACCAGCACCAGCACGCTCACGGAAGTAGTCGTGCTGCCGATTCGCAATCCGAATTTCTTATTGAGGTAAACGGCCAGGATATCCAGGCCCCCCGAGGACCCCTGAGATCTCAACGCTATTCCGGCTCCGACCCCGCAGACAATTCCGCCCAGGATTGCGGCAAGGATAGGATTCGCGATCACCACTACGCCCGGCTGCACGAAAACCGTCATAGCAGAAAGGGAGAGCATGCCGTAGGCCGAGTAGATTATGAACTTGCGGCTGATGCTCACAAGTCCGAGCAGAAAAAGCGGGACATTCAGGAAGAAGTACGCATAGCCCGTATTCAGGAGGGGGAGGAAGTAATGCGCGATCAGGGCGGCGCCCATCACTCCGCCGCTCAGAAAATGCTGGGGGATGATGATGCTGTTTATCCCGACCGCGTACACGAGGTTTCCGACCGTCAGCAAAAATATATTTGCCGCGATCCTTTTCCAGGATTCGGCCGCGCTTCCTTTGAAGCAGACCATGGGAGAGAATTTTTTTAGATTCATACAACCTTGTGCACAGGAGAAGGCTCCGGTTCGTTGGGCACAATCCGGATTCCTTTCCTTTCGAATTGTATCTTCAACAGGAACGTCATTACGAGCGCCAAATAGGCCCCGAAAATAACGTCGCTCGGGAAATGCGCCCCCAAAACCAGGCGGCTCAACATCACCGCAAGTGCCGTCAGGATGCAGAGCAGCCGGAAGCGACCCGTAACCAGGTAGACTGAGAAGCACAGGGCGGCTATCGTGTTGGAGTGCCCTGAAGGGAACGAATTATAGCGGTAGCCGGCCGTAAAATGTTTAAACCCGTACATGTGATCGTTGAAAAGGAGAATCGGCCTGCTTCTTCCGACGACATACTTGATGAGGTCGTTTGTCAGCCCCGACAGTGCTATCGCAAGAAAGATAAATGCCGCCGCGTTTGCCAGGGCGGGGTTCTTTCGGAAAAACTTCGCCCACAAAAAGACAATGGCGGATGCAGCCAGATAGGGTGCGGAGTAGCCCAGGTACGTTATTTTGCCGAACACGAACGCGAGCGATGCCCCGTGCGACTTAAAAAACAAGGCCACAGGGACGTCGAAAAATCCATAGCTGATCACGCAAAGGGCAACAACCGGGATTGTAAGTAGTGCAATATATCGTGGTTTCATCGGGCGCATCATAGCATATCGGTTTCCGGTTTTTAAGGTCCGGAAGTGCGGAGTTTCATAAAGGGTCGCAATTGCCTTCCAACCACGAAAGAAATGGAATCCCCGGCTGTGTACCCCGACTTATTTCGGAAAAATATCGGAGTTTTCCTCCACGATAGCTTCGATCGTATCCAGTACGTCTTCCCAGGTATCCCTTGCAGGAGCGCTTTCTATCTCAGCAAGTCGCAAGAGCACCCCGGTCCAGTCGAATCCTTCGCGCAGGCATCTCTCGATTACCGAAATGGGAATATCCCGCAACGACAAACTGTCCCATGTCACGTGGATCCTTGGATACTCCTCTTCCGTAACGACGATGTCGCCGGCTCTACCATGCCATCCGGAAAAATCGATTCCAAAATCATGGGCATGCGTGCCGCTTTTCACGACAACCGGCTCGTCGTATTTGAATGGAGAGATCGAAATGAGCGCGTCGTCGACATCAAACAGTGTTTCTTTTCCTTTGAAGGTCACCGGAAGGGGAACAACCGGGCGAACGTCTTCAATAATCCAGGAGTATGCTTCCGGATCGATTTCATTTACCAGCGCCTTCTCTTCGTCCCCGCGCCGCATGAGCCGCACATCCACGAGACGAACAACACAGATTGCATGACCATAAAGGAAGGTGCAGCCGTATTCTTCCTCCATTTCTTCCATGTCTTCTCTGGAGAAGGCAGGCTTTCCGGCGGAACAGATGAGCAGGTCACCCCTGTGGAGAGTATCCCAATCCCTGATTTCGATTGTCTTGGCACCGCTCATGATCTCGAACGCGAACGGCTGTTGAACGCTAAGCGCCTTCATGGCTTCTCCTTTCAGAATTCAGGACCCTCCTGAGGACGAAGTGAAAAGGAATGTGGTTTGAGAAATTCACCGAACCGATCCAGGTCTCTTTCGGTCTTTGACCCCTGCCGGAGAATCCCTACTTTGTCGAATTAGAGAATACCAGAACAAGTTGTAATAATGGAATGAAGTTTTTTATAAGGTCGGCCATTGAGGTAAGGTTCAGAAATAAAAAAGGCGGCCCGGCTGGACCGCCTTTTTTCCCAGGCACGGGGCCGGGTCTTATTTGAGAAGTGAGAGTACCTGCTGTGGAGCCTGGTTTGCCTGAGCCAACATGGCCATACCTGACTGCTGGAGGATCTGGTTCTTGGTGAAGGTCGTCATTTCTTCGGCCATATCGACGTCACGAATTGTCGATTCAGAAGCGGAGAAATTCTCGATACTGATCGCGAGGTTTTCCACCGTGTACTGCAGCCTGTTCTGATAAGCGCCGATTTCACCCATGTACGAGTTGATCGAGGTCAGGGCCTGGTCGATGGCGTCCATGGCCGACTGGGCACTGGTAAGCCCACTGATGTCGATGTCGCTTTTGGCCACACTCAGGCACGATGCCGTGGCCCCGTTGAACGTTACCTTGATCTGGTCGTTCGACGTGTTGGTTGCGCCGACCTGGAAGGTGATTCCATTCAGAGCGACTGTGCTTGCATCTACCAGGGTGGTCGAACCGTACTTGGTGGACTTTGCGATACGGTCGATTTCATCCTGCAGCAGGCCGAATTCGTTGTTCATCGTCTTCAGGTTGTCCTGAGACTGTCCTGAAGCTGCCTGGGTTGCAAGCGATTTCATTCGGACCAGGATGTCATGGATTTTGTTGTAGGCACCGTCGGCGACCTGGAGCATCGATTGCGCTTCGCTGGCGTTCTGCGAAGCCACCCGCATTGCGGCGATCTTTGCCTTGAAAGCGTTCGCGACCGCGAAGCCGGCTGCATCGTCCTTGGCCGAGCTGATTCTCAGACCCGAGGAGAGTTTCTTGAGAGAGGCCGCAACAGAGTTATTTGTGTTTACCACGTTGTTGTGGACGTTTATGGCCTCGATGTTAGTGTTGACTTTCAGTCCCATGATTTTTCCTCCTTGAAAGTGTTCGTGGCATTCCTGTCACAACTATTGAGAAACTTGTCCCATGACACTTATTACCGATATGTTTGCGACCTTCGCATTACCCCTTGAGCAAGTTCCGTGCCTAAATTTTTTTGGCTTGTGATGAGTATATAAGATATTGATATTGCTATATAAATTGATTTGATGTTCTCCGTAATGTGATTTTTCTATCCGGCATCTTTGTCCGCCCGGGCAGCAAGGATTTCCGACCTGGAGGGCGAGACGTGGGGTCGCGCCGGAGTATCGAAGGGCGGTTCCGGCATGCTTGAGGGCCGCCGGTGAATGTGGGGTAGATGCTTTACTGAAGCTGGTCTGTGGGATCTGAACCATTTTTGGAGTCAATATTCCAACGGTCGCTGCTAAAATCGGATTTGCGCGGTTAGTCTTCTTTGTCGAAAATTTGACGCTTCTACGGAGGGCTTAAACCCCAGAATTCATTTGGAGCGCGGGCCGGACAGTCTTATGATGTGGCCCGCAGCAAGGGCTTGGAGTGCCAAAGGAAAAATTTGCCTCATGGACCGGAAAAAAGGTTCTTTTCCCTGGAAGTGCCGGACATGGAAATGGGAACGGGCGGCCTGGGGGGGCCATGGTTTACTGCCGGGGCCGATAGCGCTGTGGACGGTGAACCCTGAGAAGTGAACAGGCAAAAGCGCGGGTGCAGCGCTTGAGGTTATAAGGACAGTGAAACGGGGTCGGGGAGGGCGAAGTTAGCCCGAAGTCCTTTCGTATCCGCCCCTCCCCCGGGTCGCTTTTGTCCAAAGGAGGA
Organism: Pseudomonadota bacterium; assembly: GCA_023416335.1. The sequence goes on from JAEZHY010000159.1 coordinate 11,769, forward strand.
AGCATGTCTAAAGACATGGAAGGTTGTGTCATGTTGGCTCTTTCGACCTTCAGAAAATCCGAAAAAGCCATATACACCGCGATGCAGAGGGCTAAAGTCATCAGGAAGCTTTTCGTGGTCTATGTAGCCGATGTCAATCTGGCGCGTTATTTCGTCGGCGCGGAGTACGGGCTCTCACCCGGTCTGAAAGATACGTGCGAGGCAAATATGCTCAATCTGCACGAAGTTGAAGGGAGGGCACAGGTCGCCGACATCGCTGCAAAAGCGGATTTCGAGGGAATCGAAATGGATTCGATCGTAAAGGTCGGACGATTCGCGGTAATCTGCCTGGATGCGATTAAAGAAGTGAACCCGTCGCTGGTCGTAACGACGCGTTCGCAACGACCGGAATGGGTCAAGAGATTTTTCGGGGCCCCGGTTGATGAACTGATCGCGAAAGCGGTATGCCCCGTAGTGGTCGTGTAACCAAAAAGAATGGGCCCGGACGTTCATCGATCACCTGTCTCGGTGATTCGGGATTTTCGCCGGCCAGAGAGTTTCGACCTTCGTCCCCTTGCCCGGGAACGATTCGATGCGAAAAGTCCCTCCGGTCAGTTCCGTTCTTTCCCTCATGCCTGTCAATCCCAGCCCCTTTCTGTATATCTCAGCTCCGCGACTGTTTATATCGAAACCAGTCCCATTGTCCTCTATCGAAAGGTGCAGCATACCCTCTTCCAGTATCAGGCTGATACCCGCCCGGGTGGCCCCGCTGTGTTTCGCTATGTTGTTCAATGCTTCCTGAGTGATCCGAAATATCGCTATTTTTAAAGACTCCGGGATACTATCTTCCGGCACATCGGCATCGAGTTGCACCTGCATGTTCGGATAGACGCTCCGGAATTCCTTACAGAAGCCCTGCAATGTGCCATGAATGCCCACAACCTCGAGCATGGCCGGTCTGAGACCGGCGCAGATAGACCGGGTCTCCTCGATTGCACGCTGGAGCACGGGCACGAACTGTTCGAGTCGGGCCATGACCGCTTCCGACGGGCTGTTGCGGCCTGTAACAAGGATTGTTTCAACCCAGTACTTCAGGGCAACCAGCGTCTGTCCGATACTGTCGTGCAACTCGCCCGCGATTCTCTTTCTCTCCTCCTCCTGGGCTGCTATCAGCCGTGATGGGAAAGCGCGGAGCTGCTCCTCCATGTACTTCCGCTCGGAGACGTCCCGAATCAGCCATTGCAGGGTAAAGTCGTTTTTTTGTCCGGTTCGCACGCCAATGACATTCATGCAAACATGGATTCCCTCACCGGACTCATTTTTAAGGCAGATCTCCAAATCGTTGATGCGGTCTCCATCATCAATTTTTGCGATCCGTTGTAAGAGTTGCCGTCTTTCTTCCTCCACGACGAGGGAGGGAAGAGGAACACCGACCAGTGACCGGTTGCCGGATCCGAGGAGATGGCGTGCCGCATGGTTGGCCTGGAGGATCACGCCTTCGGCATTAGTGGAAAGGTATGCTTCGGGAGCATACTGGAAGAGTTCGAAGTACCTTTGGCTTAGGATTTCCGGCTGCATCCCGATAGATGCAAGCTCCATGATGCCCGGGGCGAGCCTGTCCTCAGTCAGCCCCCGTTTTGCCATCAGCTGAGTCAATTCAAAATTCCGTTCCCTGACCTCCCTGAGTTGTCTCTGCAGCTCTCGCAATTCGCCGGCCGGAAACTTGCCTTTGTCTTCTTTCTTAAATCTTCCGGAGCCACCGGATATGATAGTTCTCCGCATGATCCCCCTCGTCTGCAAGAAAAGCGGGCCGAGTCGATCCGCATGATAATTATAGCAGTTATATCAAGTGGATGTGCGGAGTGGTCCCGGGTAAAAGAGTCTTCCGGGAGAGGTGCATGGAAAAATCCCCCCGCCTTGCCGGTCAGAGGGGATTCGGGATTGCGCATTGCCTAGTGATACTCGCCTACAACGTTGTGGCTCCATGCCTGTTGGGTGTTGCTGGCTGCTTCCCGCCACACGGATGGATCCGTCACTTTGCCTTCCTGGTAAAGTTCCTCGGCAACGACTTCAGGGATGATCCTGCTCAGGGAGACGATACAGGGCGTTATTTCATGAAGATGCCGCAGAGCGAGGTCGGCAACTTTTCGATCGCCCAAAGCGCAGGCAGTGGTGTGCAGCATCGTGTACCCTATCGCGGCCAGATTCAGGGACGTGTAATCGTCCCGCAGACTTCTCGAAACGGGATCTTCTGCCCTGAATTTGCCGTAAATGCCCGCGATCGCGCCCATGGCCGTGCTCGCCGCCTTGCTCAATGTGGTTCCCGCTCCTCCGTCCAGGGCCGAGAGGCATTGATCGAGTGATTGCGTATGCGAGCGCAGTATGTTTTCGATTTTCGTAAGCAGTTGATGTGCTTCAAGAAAAGGCGTGAATTTTTCGTCGCCCGTTTGGCGTTGGATCGCCTCGAGGCAGTGTTTCTCGACTCCGTACATGTCGCTCACGTAGTCGCGAAGAATCTCTCTATTGTCCATATATCACGTTCTCCTCTGCGGGTAATTACCGGGTTGGTTTAGTTTTGATTGAAAAATCGATAGATTAAACGTAACCTCTGTTTGAATCGATGCAAGTGGAAGTCGGCTCAGGGCAGCGACAACTTTTGAGATCCGAGGTGATAGAGAATGAAAAGTTACCGTAAAGAATTGTGGTTCAATGTCCCGGCCCGAATGGGGTTCGTGAATATCACTCCGCAGGTCGAACAGTGCCTCGCGGAAAGCGGGATAAAAGAGGGGCTCGTGCTCTGCAATGCCATGCACATCACCGCCTCCGTCTTCATCAACGACAACGAATCGGGTCTTCACGGCGATTTTGCCCGCTGGCTCGAACAGTTGGCGCCGCATGAGCCTGTTTCGAGTTACCGACATAACGTGGGGGAAGACAACGCGGATGCACATCTCAAAAGACAGGTCATGGGCCGTGAGGTGGTCGTGGCAGTAACCGACGGCCGCCTGGATTTCGGTCCGTGGGAACAGATCTTTTACGGTGAGTTCGACGGCCGCCGAAAAAAGCGCGTGCTGGTGAAGATAATCGGCGAGTAAGACGGCCCATCCACTTTTTCCTCGACCCGAATTAAAGACCTTAAAAAACCTGGATCCCGGCTCAAAAGCACTGCCGGGATGACGGGATTGGGG
>JAEZHY010000219.1 GCA_023416335.1 Pseudomonadota bacterium
GCCTGGATGACGTAATACCGCAGGTCAACAACTTCGCGCAGGAAATAAACGGAAAGGTTTTCGGGAAGCCGAGCGAAAAGACGCAGACCGCATCTGCGGAGGCCGAGGACCTTGCCACGAAAAACCCGGAATTCCTTTTGCCCGGTGCTCTTCAGTCCGGCGACAAGATTTCCTACCTCAATCCGAACTTTATCGAAGTGACCGCTGATGGAACGACCAGGCAGTCGGGGATCTGGAGAAGCCAGACCTTCAACGGTGCTATTGTTGGAATGGATGTGGGAGATTTGGATGGAGACGGCAAGGCCGAGATCGTCACGATCCAGCCCAGAAAGCTTACCATCTATCGGAAGGAATACCAGGGCCTCAAGGTTGTTGCGACTTTCGAGATGACGGTGGTGGACCGTTTCGTGTGGGTCGCGGTGGCGGACCCGATGAAAGACGGAAAGTCCTACATATATCTGACCAATATGCACTACAGGGGTACATCGAGGCAGCTGGGCGATACGATGAAAGACATCCCCAACACGGGTGAGGAGGTATCCTCGCTCGTGCTGACCCTGGTCGGAAACAAAGTCCAGATCGTTGCCGACAAGATCCCCTATTTTCTCAACACCATTCAACTGGGGCAGCGCAAAGTGCTGGTCGGACAGCAGCAGGGCGCAAAGGATGATAAGGCATTCAAGGGCGACATGTACGAAATGCAGCTTCGCGGCGGTTCGCTCGCGCCTGCTGCGGCGATCAGCGCGCCCTCGGGATGCAACGTTTTCAATTTCGTGAAAGCCGATTTGAAAAATGACCATACAGACCAGGTGGTCATTCTGGATGATTCCCATAACATGAGAATTGCCACCGCCGCGGGCGATTCGATGTGGAAGGGCAACGGCATTTTTGGTGCTACGACAAACACCTTTGAAGCAAGGGTCCAGGACCGCCGCTACAACCTCGTCGATCTCTTCGCGATTCCCTCGCCCATGCTGGTCACCGACCTGAACAAGGACGGCATCATGGAACTCGTTGTAAACCGGAACACTACGGTCGGCGACAAGTTCCTTCCCGATTCGATGAAGTATTACGACAGGGGTGAAATCGTATCCCTTTCCTGGGACCAGTTGGGAATGGTCGAGAACTGGAAGACCAGGGAACTCAGCGGCCAGGTAACCGCTCTGCGGATTGGCGATCTGGACGGGTCCGGGAAGAACCAGCTTGTAGTCAGCATGGTCCATGAAAAAGACCTGCTGAAGTTTTCCGACGCGAAAAGTTCGATCATTACCTTCGATCTGAACGTAAACAAGGCCCCGGCAAAACCGGCCGATGCCGCTAAGGCCCCGGCGACCCCGGCAAGCGACAATGAACCCGCACCGAAGAAAAAGAAGTAACTTCTCTCCCTTCGGGGATTTCATGAGCTATGAAAAAACAAAATCCTCCCTTTCTGGGGGGATTTTGTTTTTTGAGGTGTTGAGTTATTGAAAGTCTCCATCTTGTCCGTTGATCGTCAATCCGTTTTCTTCACCTTTGAGTTGCGGCACTATTTCCCGACCTTACCGTTGGGTGGAGGAACTGAGTCGCGGCACGGTTTCATGACCGTGCCGGCTGGGCCGGCGAAGAGTGGTCCAGGCAAAGCCGTTTTGCCGCCGCCCGTGAGAATTCACTTCGATTTCGATTGCAGTTTCGTTATCCCGGCTTGAGCCTGCCCTGAGCGCCGGAGAAGAAACAGGGGAGAGTTGATCAGGTAAAGAAAATTTGTGATAAATGGCCGGTAACTCGTATTCCGCTGGATCTCAAGATTCTCTCCCTTCCGCTGGTTCCCAAGGTCCCTCCCTGGGAACCCCGGTTTTCGAAGCTCCAGCTTCCCTGGCGGATAGTCCGGATTTGGGCGGGGCGCAAGAGCCAAATGATGTAGCCGCAAAGAGAACTGGAAATATGCGCATTGAAACTTCGGCCTGCCGGACTGGGGTTCCCAGGGCGGAGGGGCTGTTGCCCAAATGGGGATGAAGCTTCTTTCGCAGCCATTTTGCGATCAAGCCCCCAACCCGTCATCCCGGCAGTGCTTTTAAGCCGGGATCCAGGGTTTAAGAGCTTGAATTCACTATTAATCCGCCCAAAGGCCTGGATTCAGGTGTGAACTTGTCCTGATCGAAGAGAAGGGCCGGAATGACGAAATCGTACCCGGTACGCAATCTGAAGCTACCGAGGGGATTTGGGCAACAGCCCCCGGACCTTGGGAACCAGCGATACACATCCGACGTTTTGACGTTCGGAGCGGAGGGCGGCCCTGTTCACGCTCGCTCGGGAGGTATGCATGCTGTGGGTATACGAACTCCGGGGAAAATCCTCGCCCCGCTCTGTTCCGAACGACGGGCTTGCCGGAGTCTGGCGCGAACCTCCTTACTATTATCTCTTCTATCGCAGGGAATCGCTTCCGGCGCTCGGACAATGGCTCGAATCCAATCCCGGGTGGCGACTCACCTCCCAGTACAATCTGCCCTATGAAACCTGGCAGGATATCTCGCTTGTTGAGACGCAGGTCGGACCTTTTCGCATCAGAACGGCGCCTGGCGGAGCGGCGGATTCCGAAGGCACAATACCGATCGTGATAGATCCCGGGATCGTTTTCGGTTCCGGACTGCATCCCACAACCCAGGGGTGCCTGCTCGCAATCGCCGAAGTCTTTTCCCGGGGAGAAATCCGCACGGCTCTCGATTTCGGGACCGGCACCGGAATCCTTGCCGTCGCCTGTGCGTTGCTTGGTGCCGAGTCGGTCATCGCTGTGGACTGCAACCCACTTGCCGCCACGATTGCGGCCCGGAATGCCGAAACGAACGGCGTCGGCGATAGAATAGCGTTCGTTGTCTCCGACCGGCTTGGTGTCGTGGAAACTCCTTCGGATCTTCTGGTGATGAACATCGAATGGCCTTTCATGGAGGGGATCCTGAAGTCTGGAGAGTGGAGGCAAAACCGGCGCATGATCCTGAGCGGTTTTTTGCCTGGAAAGCTGGAAGAGGTCAAAAGGCTGGTGAGCCCTTTTTCGGGCTCATTAAAGGTAAATATTTACGACGGCTGGCCTGTGGTGATTGTGAGCAGTGAGGGGTGAGCAGCGAAGAGAAATAACCTTAATGACAGGCACATCGGTATTTGCACGTTTCTCCAGGCATCTTCATTTCATCCGGTCATCCCGTGCTTGAGTGCTCTTGAGCCGGAATCCAGCCCTGCCGCCACACCGCCCGTGTGATTTAATCTTTGCTCCAGGACGGAAAGCCACTTAAAGGGAGAACGGCAGAGTGGGTGGGTACCCCATTTTTGAGGTAAATGTTGTTGCTTTAAGGAAATACGCCGGCTGGTTCTCAAGCTGAAGAGGCTGTTGCCCAAATGGAGACAAACCTTCTTGGCCGGGCATTTTGTGACGAAGTTCCCCAACCCGTCATCCCGGCAGTGCTTTTGAGCC
>JAEZHY010000265.1 GCA_023416335.1 Pseudomonadota bacterium
GTTTTAGGATGAACCTCACGAATGGACGGGACAATCAGGGGACGCGGTAGCTGCTCCTCGCAATTCGGCCGCATGCAGAAAAGAAAGGCAGGTTGTGCGACAATGAACGAAAGAATACGAAGTTCCCTAAACGATCAGGTTAATGCCGAACTCTACTCATCGTACCTTTATCTTTCGATGTGCTCTTATTTCAAGCGGCTCAACCTGGAAGGATTCGCGCGATGGCTCGAAGTACAGGCCCTTGAAGAACTGACGCATGCAATGAAGTTTTTCAATTTCATCGATGAGCGGGGCGGGAGTATCGAACTCAAGGCCATCGAAGGCCCTCCCACCAGCTGGGAGTCTCCGCTCGCCGCATTTGAGGCCGTTTACAAGCACGAACAGAAAGTAACCGCTCTCATTTATAACCTGGTAAATATCGGGACCGAGGAAAAGGACCACGCAACCACCAATTTTCTCCAGTGGTTCATAACAGAACAGGTCGAAGAAGAGACGAGCGCCGACGCAATCGTTCAGAAACTCAGGCTGATAGGCGGCGAAGGCAGCGGGCTTTTCCTGGTGGACCAGGAACTCGGGCAGAGGGTCTTTACGCCGCCTCCCGGAACGACAATCCTGGGAGGCGCCAAAGGCGCATGATCGGCAACCGGTGAACAGTGAGCGGTGAACCGAGAAAAACCCGGGGATGCCGGTCGGCGGCATCTCCGGTCTAAAGATCAGGCATACCCCCGCACCCAGAAATAGCAGACGAGGGCGGAGAAGATCATATTTCCTGCCCAAACTCCGAGAAAGGGCGGCAGAATTCCCGCTGAAGCAAGCGAACTCCCCACGTTGGAAATAGCCAGGAAAGCGAACGCAACGGCAAGCGAAATTCCCACGCCTGCGGAAATACCTCCGTGAAGTCCCTGCCTGAGAGCCACGACAATCCCGAGCAGTCCCAGAATAAAGGTCGCGAAAGGCGAGGCCAGGCGCATGTTGAGATCCACCCTGTAGGGCGTGGAAGAAAACCCTTCCGATTCGATTTTTTCAATATACCTGTACAGGTCCAGCCAGCTCAGGTTGTCCGGAACGGTCTCTCCTGCGCTGAAATCCTTCGGGGTAACGTTAAGCTCAAGAGGCATGCGGTCGAACCACTGCTCCTCGGTACTGCCCCCCCCGAACCGGATCAACAGACCGTCTTCGGCAAGCCAGCCGGCATCCGTCCAGGAGATCCGCCGCGCATCGACTCTCCGGCTCAGGCGAAACTGGGAGTCGAGAAAAAAGATCGACGCCTTTTCCATGACATCGTTCTGTTTGTCGTATAGCCGGATCTGGTAGATCGTGTTCTCTTCGCGATACCACATGTTCTCGGGGTTCATCCAGAGGGCCGGTTTTTTCTGCTTGATCTTGATTTCCCAAACATCGTCCAGCTTCTGGTTGAGCGGCCGTACTGCGAATTCTCCGACCGCGAAATGAAAAAAAGACAGGAACAGAGCCGCCGCGGCAATCGGAGCGACGTAGTAGAACGGGTTCACGCCGGCGGTTTCCATCGCGATCAGTTCGCGGTTCCTCTTGAGCAGGCCCAGCGCTATGATCGATGAAAGAATCGCGGCCATCGGAATACCCTGGGTTACGATCAGCGGGATTTTGCAGAGGAAGTAGGTGTAAATTTCGTGAAACGGGAGATTTCTCTCCAGCATGCGATCTACCCGTTCGAAGAAATCCACAATCAAGTACAGGCCGACGAAGCCCAGGATGGACAGGGCGAAAACCGGGACGAAATGGCTGAGGACATATCGGTGGATGATCTTCATCTTGCAGCGGCTCCCACTCCCCTGCCGCGTGAGAAGATACGCCTCACCCGCCCGGCGATGAGCGCAATACGCACGCCACGAAAAGGCGTCTCGGTGTGCAGTTTCCTCCACAGATATAGGGTGAGAAATAAACTCAGCAGGTTCGGTGTCCAGACGGCAAAGAAAGGCGATATTACGCCGTTTTCACCGAGGCCTTTGCCCGCGGAAAGAATAATGTAATAGGTGAGAAATATTCCGACGCCTATCGTGATGCCGGTCATGCGTCCCCGTTGCCTGAACATGGAACCGAGCGGAGGGCCGAGGAGCCCCAGCAGCATGCAGGCTGCGGGGAAAGCAAGCCTCCCGTGCAGTTCCAGAGCCCAGTAAACCTGCGATCTTTTATCTTTCGCAGCTAATATCTGCTCATATAATTCGGTCAGGTTCATCTCGCGCTTCTTTTTGATTCCCCGCTCGGCAGCTCCCATTATGTCGTCCATGGAAAGCGTGAAATCGTAGTTCTTGAAGGAAACCGCCTGGGCATCGCGCAGGTCCTGCGCCGTTCGGGTAATGACGCCGTTGGCTATTCTGAAGGTGATGTTCCTGGAATCGGGGGGAATGACTATCTGAGCGCTTTCCGCCGTGATCGTGACCTTTTCCTTCGGATGCCGCTGGTCCTGGACAAAAACTCCTTTGATCGACAGGTCGGAATGATCCACCGACCGGAAGAAGAAGACCAGGTTGGGAATGGATGAGATGAAAGTACCCTCTTTGAGAAGAGCGGGAACGGAAGCGCGGCCGAGGGACTTGAGCTTCAGTTCGAAGGCGCCGTTTGCCAGGGGAACTATGCAGATTGCATTCAGAAACGCCAGAAGCGTCGAGAAAACAAGAACCGCCAGAACCGGCGGGAGAAGCTGGAGAAAGCCGGTGCCCGCGGCGCGGAAAGCTATCAGCTCGTTATCGCTGTTCAGACGAACAAACGCCAGCATAACCCCGAGCAGTGCGGCCATTGGAGCGGCATAGAGTACAAGCTTGGGCATGGCGAGCAGGATGATCGCAAGGAGATCTTTGAGACTGCAGGAAGACGCGAAAAGAATTCTCATGAGCTGCAGGAGCTGCCCCGTGACAAGAACGAAGCTCACCCCTATAAGGCAGATGAGAACCGGGACCGCCTGCTCCCAGATAAGGTACGAATACAGGGTTTTTCTCATGATGCTCTAATCTAGCCAATGAAGTGAGACATGGTCAATTGCAAAAAGTGCTTCATGGGCAGAGGAATTATCGCCGGCTCCTATTGCATGAAAACGCGGACCGCGAATTTAAACAAATAAAGGAAGCTTAAGCGGCGGGTCGGCAATTTTTTCCCTGTTTAAAAAAATGTAAAGGTTTTCGGAAAGCGGGACGATACATCAAATAACCGGAATAATTCCGGCCTGGAGAAAGGAGGCCTTGAGTGGCGGGATTAAGTGTCAGCGGTATTGGGAGCGGTATCGACTGGCAGAGCATTCTGGACCAGTTGCACCAGGTGGAACTGCAGAGATTGACCCCTCTGCAGAATGAGCAGAGCAACGCAAACAAGAAGCTCACCGCCTGGAACGACTTTACATCCAGGCTCTCGACCTTACAGTCGGCTGCAGCGGACCTGAAGTATGCCGCTAGCTTCGACGTTTTCAGCGCGAGTCTGTCTTCCTCGAGCAGCGTGAGTGCGAGTTCGCTCGTCTCTGCAACCGGTTCGTCGTCCGCTTCCAAGGGCAGCTACCAGCTTGTCATAAACAGCAGGGCACAGGCGGAAAAGCTCGCCTCCTCTTCTTTTGGCTCCCAGACAGATGCGCTTGGGATCTCCGGGACGGTCCTCATCAACGGGAAAGCAGTCCAGATCTCGACAACCGATTCACTCAAAAACGTGGCAGACAGAATAAATGCCCTGAATACAGGCTCTCAGCCCATCGGCGTTTCAGCCGGAATCGTACAGGACTCTCCGAATACTTACAGGCTGGTACTTACCAGCGAGAAGGAAGGGGCGGCAGGCATCAGCCTCCTCAACGGATCCAGTTCCGATACGCTTGCAAGCCTCGGATTCAATGGGTCCAGTACCGCCCTGAAAAATCAGGTTGCCGGAGCAGCCACGAGCGATGCTTTTTCGAGTTCCTCAACCGCGGTCGAGACTCTGCTCGGAACAACCAGCCAGGATCTTTCGGGAACGGTTACGATCAACGGCAAATCGGTTGCAATCGATCTGTCCGATTCCCTCGATACCATAAAAGACAATCTGAACGCCGCCGGTCTTTCCGCATCCATTGTATCGGAAACGAGCGGCACGACGACTTCCTATCGCCTGAAGATCGAAGGCGTATCCAGTTGGACGGATCAGAACAACATCCTCCAATCCCTTGGGGTAATCGAAGGGAAACGGGATGATGTGATCGGAGTGAGCGGAGGCGTTGCCAATACGACCGACGGTACGACCGCGATCACCGCTTCCACCAAGATCACGGACATCTACGGATACAACGTCAACTCCACAGGGGACAAAATCACAATCTCCGGGACCAACCATGGCGGTACGGCCGTTGCGGCAACGGATCTCACAATTGACGCAAACACGACGGTCGGCGACCTTCTTACCCGGATTCAGGACCTTTTCGGCAATGTCACCGCATCGGTAACATCCGACGGAAAGATCCAGGTAGTCGATAATGCCACGGGGACGAGTCAGCTATCCGTAAACCTCAAGGCAACCATAACCGATCCGAACGGCGGAGTCCTCGATTTCGGCTCATTCAGCCAGGCCGGGGCAATTCGGAAATACGTCATTCAACAGGGTAAGGATGCGTCCTTCAGCCTGGACGGCATGAACATGACCAGCCGGACAAACACCGTTACGGGCGCGATTCCGGGGGTTACCCTGAATCTCCTCAACGAAGCCCCGAACACCACCGTTACCGTCAACGTCGGACATGACGGGAGCGCAATCGAATCCAAGGTCAAGGCAATGCTGGCCGCTTACAACGACATAATCGGCTACGTAAACTCCCAGATGACCTACGACCAGGATTCCAAGACCACCGGCGGTCCGTTGTTCGGCGACAACACGCTCAAGTCCGTCAAATCGAACCTCCAGTCCCTCGTTCTTACCGGTGCGGGAACCTCGTCGATCAACCATTTGACTGACGTGGGAATAACGGTGGGAGACGACAACAAGCTCTCTTTGGATTCGAGTAAATTTCAGCAGGTCCTCTCGACCAATTTCGACGATGTCGTAAAGCTCTTCACAGATTCAGGAATGAGCAGCGATGATCGGTTCAGCCTCACGGGAAGCGGCAGGGACACGAAGTCGGGAACCTACACGATCGATATCAGCCAGGCAGCCGGAAGCGGCCAGAACGTAGCGGGAAAAATCAACGGCATGGATGCAACCGGATCGGGCAACGTTCTTTCACTCCAGAACAGCGCAAGCGGAGCCAACGGACTGTCGATCAGATTCTCGGGAACTTCGGCCCCGGCAAGCGCCACATTCACTTTCTCGCGCGGCATCGCCAGCCTGATCGAAAGCGCCGTCTATAACATGACCGATCCGCTCAACGGTTCGGTAACGGTCCAGAAAAGCGGCACGCAGAGCAGCATCGACGCACTCGGGAAAAAGATGACGGCGATGCAGGATAATATCGATATGAAAATGGCCATGCTCAAGACACAATTTGTCAATATGGATGCCGCGGTCGCTCAGATGCAGAGCATGCAGAGCTACCTGAGCACTCAAATAAGCAAGTTATCATCATAAAAAATCTTCAAACAGGACAGGCAGGACGATTTACCAGCCCAAAATTCAGGAGAAACACAGATGGCACTGAATCATGCATTGAACACATACCAGAAAACAGCAGTAGAAACAGCTGAGCCGCTTCAGCTCGTCATCCTTTGCTACGATGCGGCCATTCGCGATCTGAAGGAAGCAAAAGACCTGCATGAGCGGCAGGAAATGGACGAGGTATTCAGAAAAATCCGGCATGCCCAGGACATCATAACGGAACTCCTCGTGGGTCTCGATTATGAGAGGGGCGGAGATATAGCCCGCAACCTGAACCGTCTCTACAACTACATGCTGAGAAAACTCATCGGGATCAACTGCCGCGAAGACACGGCGGTCTACGATCATCTGGTAAAGCTCCTTTCGGAACTCAAGAGTGCGTGGGAAGAGATCAGAATGAACACACATGAAGCCGCGCCCGTCGAGCCGGCATCCTACGCCCGCAGCTGGCAGGCTTCGGCTTAAGCCTTCAGGCACGAAAATGGAACAGCAGGAAATTCTCAAGGCAACCGCAATGCTTGAGCAGCTTCTCAAATATACGAAGCAGCTCGCAGCTTTTGAAAACGACCCGGGAGTCGATGTCGTAGCCCTCTCCCAGGCATGTACGCGCCGCATCGAAGATTTGAAAACCATCATGCCGGACAGGTTGGAAGACTGCCCGGATACGAACCTGGTGAAAATGGTCGAGGATCTTCATTCACAGACCAGGCACTGCACGGAAATGCTCGAAAGGAAACTGGAGAGCACGGGATCTCAATTGGAAGGATTTTCGAGGAGGAAAAAGGCTATCTCCGCATACCGCGGTTGATGATTCTTTTCTCTCCCCGGACACAAAAGCCCGCTAGCCGGATCTATTCGGAGCGGGCTTTTGCCTCAATCGAAATAAGACCGTCTCCAACGGCAATTTTCGCCGATATCGCCGAAAATACTCCACTCCCCCCGACGCAAATACCGCACCCGCCGAATGTAATCCATTCCCCCGAGGCATTATAGATAAAACGGGTCTCAGGTTTAAACCCGCACGATGCAGACAATTACGAGAAAAACCTCAGTGGAGGGTCTCAGAATGGACAGGCGCAAATTCCTTAAAGGATTTGGTTCTCTGACCGGAGGAGTATTCATCTCCCGAAATGCGGTTTCCTCCTCGGCCATCATGAACTTTATCGAAACCGGAAACCCCGGAAGGAGCGGCGAAATGCTTTATCGCGAACTTGGCAGGACGGGGGAAAAGATATCGGTCATCGGCATGGGCGGATTCCACCTGGGAAACCCGAAATCAAACGAAGAAGCCGTCCGAATCGTTCGATCGGGAATCGACGGAGGGATAACATTCATGGACAATTCGTGGGACTACCACGACGGGCTGAGCGAGAAACGGCTGGGGGAGGCCCTTCAGGACGGTTACAGGCAAAAAGTTTTCCTTATGACAAAGATCGACGGCCGCACCAGGGAATCTGCCGCAAAGCAGATCGATGAGTCATTAAAAAGACTTCGCACGGACCATGTGGACCTCATGCAATTTCACGAGATCATCCGCATGGAAGATCCCGATCGCATCTTCAGCCCGAGCGGAGCCATGGAGGCTATGCTCGAAGCCAAAAAGCAGGGAAAAGTCCGCTATATCGGCTTCACCGGCCATAAGGATCCCCTGGTCCACCTTCGCATGCTCGAAGTCGCGCAGTCCCACAATTTCAGGTTCGACGCCGTCCAGATGCCGCTAAACGTCCTGGATGCTCATTTCCGAAGCTTTGGCGAAAAGGTCCTGCCGGTCCTGGTAAAAGAAGGAATCGGGGTTATCGGAATGAAACCGATGGCGGACACATTCATCCTCAAAACAAACACCGTAACGCCGATCGAATGCCTCCATTTCGCCATGAATCTCCCGACCTCAACCGTCGTCACCGGCATAGACAATATGGACGTTCTTAAGCAGGGCCTGGAAGCCGTCCGCACCTTCAAACCGCTCACCGCCGAGCAGGTAAAGTCGATTCTTTCCCGAACCGCAACAGCCGCCGCATCCGGAATGTCCGAACCGTACAAAACAAGCGCCCTTTTCGACTCCACGGCTCATAACCCGCAATGGCTGGGGTGATGCGGCCCGCCATTTGCCCGAGACAGTGCATTTTGAACCGGAATCCGGCATCGCATTAAATTCGTCGGGTTCCCGGGAATTATTTCCGGGCGCCAGGCACAAGAGGTCCCTCCGACGGCTGGCCGGAAGTGCGACAGGGTATACATTATTCCTTGCCCATCCTCTGCCCTCTGCAGGGAATCGATTTCCTTGACTTACCCATACAATTTATCCATATTAATATGGATAAAACGACATACTTTTGCGGAGGGATGTCTGATGAAGACGACCCTCAATATAGAAGATGAGTTGCTCGACAAGGCGGCAAAGCTGACAGGCATCAAGGAAAAGACTTCTCTGGTCAGGCTCGGCCTCGAAGCCCTCATTGCTCGGGAAAGCGGCAGAAGGCTCGCTAAACTGGGTGGAACCGAAAAGGAATTGCAGTCGATACCTCGCAGAAAGACGACGGAATCCTGAAATGGTCCTCGTCGACACTTCCGTGTGGGTGGCGCATTTGCGGGAGGGGAAGATCGGGCTCGAAATTCCGTTGAACGAGGGGTGCGTTCTCATTCACTCCTTTGTCATCGGAGAACTTGCCTGTGGGAACGTAAGGAACAGGACCGAAATATTGTCGCTTTTGCAATCCCTGCCGATGGCCGTTACCGCGGAACACGATGAAGTATTGCAGCTGATCGAAACCCGTAAACTCATGGGAAAAGGGCTGGGCTTTATAGACGCGCATTTTCTCGCCTCGGCGCTCCTGAGCGAGGTCCCGCTCCGGACTCTCGATCGCAGGCTGAACGAAGTCGCTTCGGAATTGGGCAAAAGTTATTTGCCCGCCTTCCCCTGATTCGATCATCTCATGGGTACCCGGATTCTTTGTATCCGGGCGCGTAGCGCAACGGGAGCGTATCTCGGAGGGCCACGGAGCGGGTGCCTGAAATCGCCCGGCCTTCCTCGGGACGGTTCCCAAGCCGGAGTTCATTAGCGTCAACTTAAGCGCCCGAAGATTTCCCCCCCAAGAGTTGTGGCGGCGGTTTCCTGATCGCGCCACCTGAACGCATTCGTTGGACGTGGTCGCCTGGCCATGCCGAGAGCACTTCGATTTATCTCCTTCAGTAAAAAGTCGAAGCATTATTAGCTTGCCCAATCCTGAATGGCGCTTCCCCGCGCCGCCTCCCTCGAGAGCATTCGGTCGGCAACCGACTGCCCGCGATCTCCGAAATCATGGACATTATCGTATTTTCGGGAATCCGCGCCCTCTGCACCTCCGGTCGAGCGTAAACCTCCTCGGGGTGTCCCTCCATGCAATGCAGGAAAATCTCTTTCAACTGGAATATCCGTATTCCATTTGTCCCATACTGGTATTCACGAAAGGAAAAGAGTACGCCTTACTTATTTTCCACCGGATGGGGGGATTCGCGCTGGAATTTCCGTTACGCCCCCGTTACTGCGGCTTTGGCCCTTTTCCCCGCCCCGCCCAGGGCCAGGACGCAATGTATGCGTGCAGGTCTTCCACATTGGAATAAAGCACCCTGTGATATTCGCGCATGTTATTTGTATAGTGCTCGTGTTCCGGCCCGGTGTCTCCGCCGTTCCCATGCCCCAGGTGGTAGGCAAGACCTCCCGTATGCCGGATTCGATACCCGAGTTTGAGCAGGCGCATATGGAATTCCATTTCCTCATATCCCCACGACTTGAAATGCTCGTTCATCATTCCCGCATCCAGGAAGGACTGCGTGTTTAAAAGGCAGATGAGCCCGAAAAATACATGCGAGTCATCCGAAGTCTCATGGCTTAGACCCGAGAGCATCCGGTCGTCCGGCACGGGCATGATGGCCGGCACGTCGTCCCGCGGGATCCACATTACGCGGTTTTCAAACGGCAGGCACATATCGCACCGGCCTTCCCGCAAAGCGGTAACGCCCTCGACATACTGCGCGGTCATCAGCAGAACGTCCGCATCGCACACGGCGAGCAATGGTGTGTCTACCTCACTGCATGCCAGGTTGACGCTGCGGGTCCTCTGGAAATAGGAATTTGGGTTCCGGAAGAACAAATGGCGAACCGAACGCCGCACGCTCGAAGGCAACAAAGCCGGCCTGAGCCTCCGGACGGTGTCGTACTCCGAAACAATGATCCTGGAGTTGAAGTTGGCAGTCAGGAACTGGGTTACGATCCGAAGGTTTCTGAGCCGCTCGGGCAGGTCGAACGAGAAGGGAATGATGAACGTAATATCAGACAGGTCATGCACTCTCATGGAGGCACTCCAGGAAATTCACATCCCGCTCACCGGATATCGGGAAAATTGGGATTGTCGCCTTCCGAAAAGGCTCGTAGCCTTACGGATTATAAGGGAAAAGATTCCCTGCACGCCTGGCGAAGCATCCGCCGTTTCCTCTGGAACAGCCGGACATCAACGCTTTCCTCGAATGGGCCTGTTGTGGGCATTCTCCTCCCTTTTGAAAACTAAGACGAATTTAAACACAGGGCTGAAAACTGCAAAGGTTCGGCACTAATGGAAGCGACCGAAAACCAGGCTTCCAGGGCGGATTGATTGAGAATTCAAAACCTTAAAAACTCTGGGGCCCGGCACAAAAGCACTGCCGGGACGACGGGATTGGGGGCTCAGTCAACCGTGAAGAAATATGTACCGCCTGCCGGGCCGTTTGCCGTACGGTGATACTAATCCCGCCATCACGCGGTCGCAAAGATACTTTATGATTCCAGGGCCTTACACCATCGAGCATGCCCGGATTTCATCAATTTTCAGAGTCTTTTCCCATTCTTACCGCAAAATCCCGCCATATCCCGACTGGATTCCGCCGTTATAGGGCAAAATCATACAGATTCGTCAACGATCCGGCATCCCGGACGCTGCAGTCCCTCCGGAACGGGACGGGAGTGTACTCGATTTTGACGCAGTTCCATTTTATTTGAATCAGTCGTTTGTTCTTTAACGGTACATGCTTACACCTCACCGGTTCCAGGCCCGTCCCCGCCGCAGACAGCCATCCGGCACGCACTTTGCTCTACCGGAAAGCATTCCATCACGCAGTCCCATACTGAATAGGCGGGCCCGCGGGTCCTAACCCCGGCCTCAGCCCCTCTGTTGGCACCTGCTTTCGGAAACGCATCGGTCCCAGCCGTGGCCGGATCGTGTGTTTCCTGAACTCGGACGACGCATATCCATGCGGGCGGGCAGCTTTGCAGCTGCCCCGCGTCCGAAGAGGGGGTGTCGGGGGAAGAGCGCCGGAAAACATCAGAATAAGGATCATTTGATGAAAGAATGCTGGTCTTTACTACGGCATAAGGCAGTAGATTTATCCCTGGTTGCGTTGTTTACCCTGTCACCGCTCGTTTTCTGCAATTCCCTTTGCGCTTTGACGATCTCTTCAGGAGAGCCGTTTGGAGGAAGACTCATAAACGGCGTCCAATTTCCGTCTCAGCTTCCCGGCTACGAACTGGGCAAAAAAGATTTCTGCTATACCACCCCGGAAGTGGTAGGGGCGCTTCTCGAAGCACTTGAAAAGTTTTCCGACAAATATCCCGAAACATGCGACGTCTTTTTCGGGGATTTCTCCCGAAACGGCGGGGGAAGGCTCAAAGGCCACGAATCCCACCAGAACGGACGAGACGTCGACATGGGACTCTTTGCGAAAAGAAATGTCGCCTTGCACGGCTTCGTTCCCATGAATTCGGACATACTCGACGTCCAAAAGACATGGGACATGATTCAGCTTCTGCTGAGCACGCAGCGCATTCAGCACATTTTCCTGGACAGGAAGATCCAGGTCAAGCTCTACACTTATGCATTAAAAGAGGGAGTGGACCGGGACTATCTGGCAAGACTTTTCGGAGATGCCGGAGCGGGTGGAAGCAGAGACTCGGTAATCCAGCACGAACCCGGGCATCGCAACCACATGCATCTGCGCTTTTATTCGCCGTGGTCCACCCTTGCCGGGCAGATTTCGGGAAAGGACTCCGAAAGGCTGGAAATGATCGAATCGGCGCAGCAGTCCTATCTGCCCCAGCGCATCAACTATTTTGCCCAGGGCAATGAAAAAGACCTGGACTCCCTTGCCGCCGGCTTCGGAGTCAGTTCCAAAGAACTGTGCAAATGGAACAGACTGTCCTCCGACCGGCCTCCCGTGCCGGGTGAGTGCTTCGTCTTTTACAAGCGCGCTTTCGAAGTGGAAACCGTGGGACTTGCAAATTCTCTTCAGCCCCGAAATACATTGGGAGCAGCTCCACAGACGATGGCACCGCTGCCTTTTTCTTCTCTGTCGGACAGGCCTCAAAGAGTGAAATATCCTGGTTCCGGCGGACCTGGAGCCGGTTGATTCCATCGGATAAGACGGAGTCGGTTCTTTTACGCGCCTGAATCGGCTTCGGCAAAGGGCATGAGTCAAATTCGGATCAATAAACTTTATCATTGGCGGAGTAGTCCTTAATTGGGGACCAAAATCGGATGATGACTCCGGGAGTGAAGGGACTCAATGCAGCTCAAAGCGTAATGAGCCGGACATCGATCCGACCGTCCCTGACCGACACTTTGGCCACGCTGATCGGAAGTCTGAAACGCTTCGGTCCGGCGCTGCCGGGGTTGAGATAAATAACCTCGAACTTTTCTTCGATACGGCTTTGGTGCGAGTGTCCGCTCACAACTATGCGAAACCCCTCCGAGACCGGGTCGATTTCGAGTTCTCCGAGGTTGTGAATGACGTAGACCCGAATCCGCTCGACGGCAACGATCAGGGTCGCGGGTAGTTGAGCGGCCCAGGAAGCAGTATCGACGTTGCCGCGGACTGCAAAGACCGGAGCGATCGCCCGCAGCTCATCGAGGACCTCGGGCTTTCCGACATCACCCGCGTGGATGATCAGGTCCGACCCTCTGAGAGCGTCCAGTGCTTCCGGGCGCATCAGGCCATGGGTATCCGAAATTACGCCGACGATTTTACCGCTCACAGAAACACCTTCCGAGCCCCGAAATATAAAAATAGAATAGCCCGCCCCCGGCCTTCCGGGGAAAATGGCGAAGGTCGCGCCGAATATTCGTTGTTTTCCTGGTAAAGATAAGACTTACAGAAAAAGGGTGAGAGATGCTTCGGTGGAGAGTGCCGGGAATGTATAAAGGAGAAAAGGCGACAATGTTACGGGCCGCCTTTCCTTCCCCTTTTGTGGTTTTCGTTTATTTCGCGGTAATAGAGTCTCTTTTACCCGTCCTTGTCGGAGTCCGAAGCGGCCAGCTTCCGGTCGGACCATCTTTTGAAAAAACCGCTCACTTTCGATGCGGATGTCTGTTCGACCAGCCGGATTTTCCCCCGCCGGTGCATTACGAGCTGGAGGCACGCCCTGAGGTCGGGACAGGGCAGGCATGCGGCCTGAGGTTGATTTATGCCGTTTTCATCCTGCGGGCACACCTTTCCCCCGTCTCCGAAGCATTCGGGATAGCCGGCAAAAGCGTTTTCTGACGGTGCCTCGAAATCTTTCGAGTCGTTCATGGTACAGGTTCCGGAGCGCCTTACTCCAGAATTTCGAGTACGGCGCGCTTTTTCAGTTTAGTTGCAGCTGCATTCACAATTGTCCGAATGGCATGTGCGTTGCGGCCCTCTTTTCCGATTATTTTCCCGAGATCGTCTTTCGCAGCCCGGAGTTCAATAACGGAGATCTGGTGCCCCGTAATTTCCTTTACTATCACCTGTTCAGGGTATTCAGCAAGACTTCGGGCAATAAACTCAACCAGTTCCTTAATTTGAATGTCATCCATAAAGGCCTCGACTCTCCTTTGGGGCGTTAACCGAAGATCCGGGATCAACCGGGAATTTCCGAGCAATCTGCTCCCGCATGACGGAACACATTCTGGGCGCGATAAAAATCACAGAAGCAATTCGACGGGGTGAACGGGGAACGGGGAGCTTGAACCCGGAAACGTGGCAAGAAGTTCCTGATTGATTGTGAAATTATGAAAAATCAGTTATGGTGTCAACTGCTTTTTCGAGTGTAAATAGGAAGTTACATAATGAAATCCGTCACAATCCCGCCTGAATTGCGCATCCGCAATACTGCGGTAATTTTTGAAATAACTCTTTTCCAACCGGAAGGAAAGAATTGTTATCCATTTAAGTTTTCGGAATATATTGATAAAATTGCAGGATCTCCCGGTCTTTTCCATCAGGGCCGGGAAATGAGATGCCCGGAATCGAAATTCCGTCCGCTTCCTCCATCAACAATGAAACCGATCTTCGGCGAAACATCTTTTTGAAGGCGGACAGGTGAATCCAATGTCCAAACCCGAACTCGACACCTGCCACCCGAACCGGGCTCTTGTCCAGTCCGTTGCGCTCGAACTTCCAAAGCCCAGCCTGGACGACAATTCGGCAGACCTGGACAGGCTCTTGAAGGGGCTTGCCGGCTCCGGTTTCAAAACTGTGAGTGTAAAGCCCGCAACCATCGGCCGGTTTGTACGGAAAATCCGGGACTTCGATTTTCGTCTGAGAGCGGTCCTGGGCTATACGCAGCACAACTGGGACCTTCTGGACCTTCTCCCTGAAAGTCCCGCTTCTCCCCTGCTCGCATTTGCAATCGACCTGGGGACCTCAAGCCTCGCTTTCCGGTTGCTGGACCTCGCAACAGGAAACACGATCGGCGAAGCGTCCGTGCCGAATCCCCAAATTTCCGCCGGGGAAGACATCCTGACCCGGATACTCCTTGCCAGCACACCCGACGGGCTCGAAAAACTTCGCAGCATGGTCCTGAATGCATGTGCCCATGCGATGCAAAGCGCACTCGATGCGGCCGGCTTTTCCCCTGAAAACGTCTACGCCGTGGCATGCGCGGGCAATACCGCCATGACCCATTTTTTCTGGGGAGTCGATCCGTCGGGAATCTGCCGCGAACCTTACATCCCTTCGGCAAACACCTTCCCCTTGTGTCGAACCGAAGAAGTCGGGCTGGACATTTTCCCGAACGCGATTCTTTATACTTTCCCGAATGTGGGATCTTACGTCGGAGGCGACATCGTAGCGGGGATCCTTGCAGCGGGCCTTCACAGGAAAACCCGGCCGGGAATGCTCGTCGATGTGGGAACGAATGCCGAAGTGGTACTCGGCAGTTCCGAATGGCTCCTTGCATGCGCGGGTGCTGCCGGCCCGGCCCTGGAAGGAGGAGTTTTCGAGCGGGGGATGCAGGCATGTGCCGGTGCGATCGACCGGGTGAGAATTGACCCCAAAACGCTCGAGCCTGCCTGGACAGTTATCGGAGGCGCAAAGCCCAAAGGGGTTTGCGGGTCCGGGTTGATCGATCTTGTCGCGGAAATGTTTGCATCGGGTATCCTGACGGTTCAGGGCAGGTTCAACCGCACGAAAAAATCTCCGAGATTCAGGCAGACGCCGGACGGCATCGCATACGCCCTTGCGTTTGCATCGGAAAGCGCCGACGGCCGCGAGATCCTCGTTTCCGAACTGGACATCGGAGTTTTTTTGAAGTCAAAAGCCGCGATGTACACTATACTGTCCGTGATCACGGCAAAGGTGGGGCTGAAGTTCGAGGATATCGACAGGATCTTTATCGCCGGAAACTTCGGCAACCGCATCGACCCCGAGATGGCTGTACGGATCGGCATGATCCCGGATTTGC
Source organism: Pseudomonadota bacterium (assembly GCA_023416335.1). The sequence continues at coordinate 15,284 of JAEZHY010000265.1, forward strand.
CGCCGATTGCTTTCCGCGCAATCGGCAATTCCAGCCTGCTCGGATCCAGCATGCTCCTCCTTGACCGCACCCTGCTCGAAGAAGCCGACGAGGTCAGAAGGAAGATTACCTATATAGAACTCAACGTTAACATGGAACTCATGAACGAATTCAGGGGCGCTCTTTTCCTGCCGCACACAAACAGGCGGCTTTTCCCGTCCGTTCGGATTCAGGATGTCCGAAAGCGTCCGGCCGGAGTTTGACATGAATCAGCGTGTTACACAGAATAAAAAGCACCAGGAAAACGGCGGGAGGGAACTCAGGATAAAAGGAGTCAACATTGCCCGCATGCTCGTAGGAGTGTTCCTTGTCCTGAACTGCATTTTGATCTACGCGATTCTTTTTTCTTCCCGCGGCCTTCCGGGATACCGACAGCAAAATCAGCAGGTAAAGGAACTGGAAGAAAAGATCCTCGGGCTTAAGGTCGAAAACCAGAAGCTTTTTGAGATGATTCAGGCGCTCAAAGCAGACGCCAAAGCCCAGGAAAAGCTCGTCCGCCAGGAACTGGGCTGGGTCCGGGAAAACGAAGTCGTACTGGAAATCCCTCAAAAAACCGATGCGCTGCCCGAAAAGCCGGTGGGAGGGAAGAAGTGAGCAGTGAGCTGTGAACTGATTGGCCCCCTCCCAGACCGCCAGGCAACTCAGAAAACCTGCGCTTAAGGTGCTTCCCGCCTTTGTTTTTTCAGTTCACCGTTCACTGCCCAGCTAAGTTTCTTCAGCTCACAGTGTCACGGTAGGAATGCCGGTTACCCGGCACCCCCCGCACAGATCCGTACGTGAGGAGTTACCTCATACGGCTCCTACCTCGAGTGAATGGCGTAAAATCGCACATTTGGATACGGGTGCAATA
>JAEZHY010000182.1 GCA_023416335.1 Pseudomonadota bacterium
CGCGGAAGGGCTGTCCGTTTCTCAGGGCTTTTACCTTGAGCCCGCCGCCGGAGAAGTCGGCAACTTTTTCAACCGTCTTTCCGGCTTCAACAGCTACTGCGGAAAAGTTTACCGTGGGCTTTCCCGCATCGTCGTTGTTTTGGACGCTCACATCGTAGGTCCCGGGCTGGAGTTTGAAGGAGGTCCCTTCGAGTTCGACCCATCCGTCCGTAACCCTTTCCTTCTTGCCGTCCTCACCGCCTTTGGGCTTGTAGATCTCGCAGTAAGCGCGGAAGGGCTGTCCGTTTCTCAGGGCTTTTACCTTGAGCCCGCCGCCGGAGAAATCGGCTGTTTTGCTTACGACCTTTCCGGTCTCAAGCGCTGTCCCGGGGAATTTGATGACGGGCTTTCCGGCGTCGTCATTATTCTGTACAACGATATCATACGTCCCGGGGAGGAGCTTGAAGGTGGTGCCTTCCGCTTCGATCCAGCCCTCGGTTACTCTTTTGTCGCTCTCTTCACTACCCGATTTGTACACCTCGCAATAAGCACGGAGAGGCTTGCCGTTTCTCAGAGCGTTAACCTTGAGCTTCGCCCCGGACTCTTCCGTCTTTGCAAGCGCTTTCTTGGCCGCGATGCTCAATTCGCCTGCGTTTTTCGCCGCCAGGTACATTCCTCCGCCTGCCTGGGCCATACAGGCGAGCTGTGCCTTTTCCTTCTCGGCGACGTCAAACCCAATCACGTGCATTACGAACTTGATCCCCGAATCCTTCAACTCCTTGACCGCTGCGCACGGATCCGCGTTGCAGGTCTCTTCTCCGTCGCTTACCAGCACAATGGTGGCCTCGTCTTCGAGGGTCTTGAGCCCCTCCGCCACCTTCCTGACTGAATAGGTTATGGGTGTTTTCCCTTTCGGGGTGATCTCCTTTATTTTCCGGGTAACGGCATCTTTGTTTTGAGGTCCGAGCGGGAAAAGTTCTTCAACGTCTTCGCAGTCGGCCTTCTGCCTGTGCCCGTAAACGACAAGGCCCATGTTGATCCCTGCGGGAAGGTCCCGGATCAACCCGGAGAGGGCCTCTTTCGCCGCATCCATTTTGACTTTACCTTGGATCTTGGCCCCCATGCTTCCGGACGCATCCAGAATGAACACCACATTGGGGGCATTTGACGCCGCAAGGCTCTCAGGTACACCCGCAACAGCGGCCAGGAGCAGAAAAATCAAACAAGCGATTGAAAAGCCGGAAAAACGAACGGGACTGCCGGGACGCAATTGCATGATGATTACCTCCGGGTGCGATAAAAACGAATTGTTGCTACATTAGTTCGGGTAGTTCGGGCACTTTTAGCACGAGCAACCTGATGTGAGCAACTGCCGGGTTGCCCCCCTATTGGAGGTGCGGTGCCTAAAATAGATGGATGCCTTATGGGCTATATGTCCGCGAGGACTCATTTCGGAAAATTGTTGAAGGAGGAAATCCAGGTGTCGAAAAAGAACATCGCGATTTTGATGGTCATATGCGCATTTACGCTCATTACGACAGCGGCGGCGCAATCTTTGCCGATCTCATTCCAGGGAGAGGTCCCGAAGGATTCGAATAAGAAAACCTCTCTGGGCAGGTATGCGACTGCGGCCGAGGCATACCGGATGTATAACGCAAATCCGGATAAGGTTTTCCTCCTGGATGTGCGCACGCCTGAAGAGTACGCCCTGCTCGGACATGCTCCGCAGGCGTTCAATATTCCTTCCAAACTCTGGACCGGGAAATTCGATCTCGAGAAGAAAGATTACGGGCTTGTGAACAATCCGGATTTCGAGGCGATCGTCAAAGAGAAGTTCCGGCCGGAAGATACCATTATGGTGATGTGCCGCTCAGGGGTGAGAGGCGCCGAAGCGGTCAATCGCATGGCTAAAATCGGATTTACAAATGTTTATAACGTCACCGACGGTTTCGAAGGTGAGAAGATAACGGAAGAGGACAGCTACTACAAGGGCAAGAGGCTAAAGAACGGATGGCGCAACTCCGGCTTGCCCTGGACGACGGATCTCGATCCGAAATTGGTTTATCTTCCCACTTCGAAATGATTGCCGAGTATGCAGAAGGCGGATGGAGCAATTCTTTTTGACAAAGAACCGGAGCGGCATTATCTGGCTGAATCTGGAAATTTAACGAACAAGTATTGTGATTCCAATTCCATCGGGGCTTTATGATGTTCCAGTTCAAAGACTGGCTGCTGCTCGTTGTCGCTTTCACTTCGATGCTTATCGGGACTCTACTGCCCAAGGTTGGAGAGCCTTTTCAGTGGGCTCCCATGCCCTGTATGATGGCATTGCTTTTCTTCAGTTTTTTGTCAGTCCGCCTGGGCGATATGGTGGTCTCGGTGAAAAAATCTCTGGCCACCCTGGGTTATTTTGTCTTCACCAAGCTGGTGCTGTTACCCATCCTGGTATTCTTTGCATTTCAGTATCTTTGCCCGAAATATGCGCTTTCCGCGCTGCTTTTGAGCGGAGTCTCCTCCGGAACGGCTTCGCCTTTTTTCGCCATACTCGTAAATGCCAATATTTCGATCGTGCTGGGCATGGTCATCCTCAGTTCGGTCCTGGTTCCTTTTACCCTGCCGGCAATGACGCATCTCCTCATGGGCAGGAGCATGGAGATTTCCTTTCTCTCCATGTCGCAGCTGCTGTGTACAGTTGTGTTCATCCCGCTCATTCTGGCCGAGGTCATGAAGCGCATATCGCCGGCCTATTCCGATAAGCTGTTCAATGCGCAGTACCCGATTGCCCTGGTTTCCTTTATCATGACGAACCTCGGAATCTTTTCGAAATATTCCGATTTCCTTTATCAGGAACCGATTGTTTTCGCGTCTTCCCTGGGCATTACCTTTGTCCTTGCAGGAATATACTTCGTTGCAGGACTTATCTTTTCTTTCGGGCATTCCGTTGCCGACCGGCTCTCGCTCATCGTGAGCCTCGGAATCATGAACAGTGTGCTCGTTCTTGTCTTCAGCTCCGAGTTTTTCGGACCTCTGGAAGCGACGGTCGCCGCACTGTACAGTGTCCCGTTTTTTGTTCTTATTCTGCCGATGCGAGTTTATCAGAGCTGGGCGAGGCGGGTGCCGATTCGATGATGAATTGACCGGGTTGCACAGGGTGGTCGGAGACAAATGGTGGACAAGATTGAAATTTTCAGGTGAAAATTGCAAACATCAGGTATTATAAAATACCCTTTTCAGATGCTGCTTGGAACAGTTCGATCGGCATTCCGTTCACCCGATTCTTTAAAGTGAATCGAAGGGTTCATGTCCAGCCGCTTTAGACGGAATGAATGTGTGTTATAATGGCCGAAGTGGCTTAATAGGAGGTTAGGGCATGGAATCAAGGAGGATAGTGTTGGATCTTCCTCTTAGTGTGTTTTCCGCTCTGAGGAAAACACCGGAGGAGTTCTCACGCGAACTTAGACTGGCGGCTGCAGTCAAATGGTATGAAATCGGAACCCTCTCCCAGGAAAGAGCTGCAGAAGCCGCAGGGCTATGCCGGGAGGATTTCTTGATGGCACTTGCCAGATTTAAAGTCTCCCCTTTCCAGTATTCTTCCGACGAGATTCTCGATGAAGCCGGCTATGGTTCGTAAATGGGTGCTGAATGCATCTCCGCTGATTTTGCTCGGAAAAGCCGAACTGCTTAAGTCCATATCCCCGCTTGCCGAAACGTGGATTGTACCCGGTGCCGTCATCCGGGAACTAACGATCAAAAGCTCCCTTGCCGCGTATCTGACCGATCTGTCCGACTCTTCCCAGGTTTTGCGAGTTGATGTCCCGGGAATTGACAGTGTCGTTGCCGGTTGGGACCTTGGGCGTGGAGAAAGCGAAGTCATTTCACTGGGACTGCGCCAACCTGGAACGGGAGTCGTGCTGGACGATTTGCAAGCTCGAAAATGCGCACGTGTCATGGAAGTCCCTCTCATAGGTTCACTAGGACTGATTCTAAGGGCAAGGCGAGAAAACCTGATCCCCTTTGCAAAACCAGCCATTGAAAAACTGGTGTCGGTTGGACTCTACGTTGATCCGGAAATTTGCCCAAGTGCTGGAATCGATAGGGGAATACAATACTCATTGACCTCCTTGCCATTCAACGGAGAAAAGCATGGCAACCGCTCTTGAGCTTACCCGAAAGGGTTGGCAGCACTACCTGAAGAACTCACGGCGATCCAAGCAACCCGAGCTATCCCCCGCAGTTCAAAAGGAACGCGAGCGCCTGCTCATCCTTGTTCGTGAAGCTGCCGCTCAGCTGAAAAGTCGATTCAGTGTACGGCGTATAGTCCTTATAGGATCTCTTGCGCAGGATGCAGCTTTCACGGCCAGGTCGGACGTGGACCTTGCCGTTGAGGGCTTGGTAGGAGATGACTATTGGGAAGCGTGGCGATTGGTTGAGGATATTGTAAATCGGCCTGTCGATCTGATTGAAATTGAAACCGCCGGGGAATCGATGCTGCGGACGATCGAGCGCCACGGGATCGAACTATGAATGCTGTTTATCTCGAACTCTCCGACGAATCTATGATGCCATCCCAAGCCGATCAGAGATCGGGTCGTGAGATGAATCTCTTCCCCTCCGAAAACTCTTCCAATAGGCTAACCACCCAATCCGCCCTTTTCCTGCCGTCTTGACTGTCCGGGGTTGCCTCATTACTACAAATGTCACTGCAAAAGGAAAAGGGACTGCATTCTAATACCGGAGGCGGTATGTGAATTACCCGAAATCTGTGACCATAGTCGAAGTTGGGCCGCGAGACGGCCTGCAAAGCGAGCCGGATTTTGTTCCCACGGATCAGAAGCTCCAATTAATAGAGCGCCTATCCGATACGGGATTAACGCGAATCGAGATTTCCTCGTTCGTCCGCCCGGGGACCATTCCACAATTGAGAGATTCCGAGGAAGTCGTTTCCAGGCTCAGAAAAAAGCCGGGGGTCCGTTACTCCGCGCTGGTGCCCAACCCGAAAGGGCTTGAGCGCGCACTGGCCGCCGGAATAAGCGAAATTGCCCTGTTCGTATCCGCATCCGAAACCCACAATCAGAAAAACGTCGGGATGTCCATTGCCGATTCCCTGAAAGGGTTTCGCCGGATCTCGGAAGCTGCACTGAGTCACGGAATGCGCATCCGCGGATATGTTGTCACGTCATTTGGCTGCGAATATGAGGGCAGGGTGGCGCCGGAGAAGGTGGAATGGATAGTGGGTGAATATCGCGAATTGGGAGTTCATGAGGTATCGCTCGGGGATACGACCGGAATGGCCAATCCCGTTATGGTCCGGCGCATGGTGCAAAGAATCATGCCGATCACGGGAGAGGATGCCCTCGCACTCCACTTCCACGACACGCGGGGGACCGGCCTTGCCAATGCTCTTGCAGGGCTGGAGGAAGGCGCCCGCATTTTCGACTGCTCGGTGGGCGGGCTTGGCGGATGCCCTTATCCGAAAATGGCCTCGGGCAATATTGCGACCGAAGACCTCGTCGGCATGCTCCACGAGATGGGAATCGAAACCGGTATCGATCTCGACAAGTTGCTCGACTGTGCCAGGTTTGCGCGGTCGCTTGTAAAACGGGATTTGCCGGGTCACCTGCTGACCGCCGGCAGAATATGCTGGAAAGGTCGAGACTTCTGCGGGCAAGAATAAACAGTGGGGGAAAGATGGAGCAACCCGTCATTTTGGAAGAGCGTCGGGACCGGGTGGCGATTATCACCCTGAATCGTCCCGAGGTGATGAACGCCCTCAATTTTGAAATGCTTCTCTCCCTGAAGGAGCGGATGGAGGCCCTGCATTTCGATCCGGAGGTCCGGGTTGTGATCGTTACCGGGGCCGGTACGAAGGCTTTCTGCGCGGGGGCCGATCTGAAAGAACGGACCGCTTACAGCGAGCAGAAAGTCAAAGAATTCATTTACACGATCCGAAATCTGTTTACGTTCATCGAGTCGCTGAACAAACCGGTGATTGCGGCCATCAACGGGCTTGCACTGGGAGGCGGGACGGAACTGGCGCTCGCCTGCGACATCAGACTGGCATCTGCCGGGGTTTCCATGGGCCTCACCGAGACACGGCTCGCTATCATACCCGGCGCGGGTGGGACTCAGCGGCTGCCGCGCCTGGTCGGGCGCGGGAAGGCAAAAGAACTGATCTTTACGGGAAGAAGGATCGATGCCGACGAGGCGCTGGCGATAGGGCTGATAAACAAGGTCTGCCAAACTGAAACCCTGATCGCCGAGTGCATGCAGATAGCTGAGATGATTTGCGAAAACGGACCTATCGCGGTTCAACAGGCCAAGTATGCAATCAACCACGGCATTGATGTGGACCTCAACACCGGCCTCGCCATAGAATCGAATGCATACTGGGTGACAGTCCCGACGGAAGACCGCCTGGAAGGCCTCGCCGCATTCCGGGAGAAGAGAAAACCTGTGTATAAAGGCAGATAAGACGCCGGAATCCTAGAACCTGAATCCCCCGAAGCAGGATTCGGCGATCGGTTTCAGAAGACTTATCTCGAAAGCGACGGCAAGAGCGTCACGGATTTCGTTGAATTTGAGCACACCGTCATTGAAGAGCCGCGCCGCGCAGAAGAACGGATGTGCCTCGGATTCGTACCTGGCAACCATCTCCTCTTTGAAAGCCGCCTTTTCTTCCTCGCTCATGGCATTCCCTGACTCGGCCCGCTTTCTGTCCTCCAGTGCGAGCAAAACCTCGCCTGCCGATTTTCCGCTCATAACCGAGGTGCGGCCTCGCATCGTCGTAAAAAGGAAATGCGGTTTGTAAGCCCGCCCGCACATCCCGTAGTTGGCAGCCCCGTTGTCCGGTCCGACCACAAGCTGGATTTTCGGAACGTTCGCACATGAGACTGCCCTGACCATATCGGCCCCGTACTTTCCGATTCCCTGGTGTTCGGCATCCGAACCGACCATGTACCCGGGCGAACTCTGGACGAAGAGCAGGGGCAGCTTGTCCTGGCAGCACCGTATGATCCACTCGGTTGCCTTCCGTGCCGATTCGGTGAAAATTATTCCCATGCGGTTAGCCGCGATCACCCCAACCGGTATCTCTTTTATGCGCATCTTCCCGGTGACGATGTTGTCTCCCCTGCCAATCGCATAGGACTTCTTGTACTCGATAAAATGTCCGGCATCGCATATCGCCTCAAGGAAAGGCCGTATTTCGATACCACGGTAAATGTTTTCAGGGAGTACCTCGTATATGCTCTCGACCGGCATTTTCGGTGGCAGTTCGGGCGACCTGGCTGCCTGGAGTAACTGGGGCGGTTCCATGGAAAGAATTTCCCGAACCTTGAGGATCGCCTCGTCCTGGTCCCGGCAGAAGTGGTCCGCGCCGCCGGACACGTGCGTGTGGACCTCCGCCCCTCCGAGGGCTTCGGCCGAAATCACCTCGCCGGTTGCGGCTTTCACGAGCGGAGGTCCCCCCAGGAACGAATAGGACATTTTGTCTATCATCACGGACTCACTGGCCATGAAGACGATATATGCTCCGCCGGCGGTGTTTCCGCCGGTGGACAATGTGATCTGCTTGAGCCCCTGGGACGACATTCGCGCCATGTTGTAGAACATCGAACCGAAATGCTGGTCGTCCGGAAACACGTCCGCCTGCATCGGCAAATAGGCGCCTCCGGAATCGGCGATATAGACGCAGTTCAGTCCGCAACGCTCGGCTATTGCCTGGGCTCTCAGGTGTTTTTTCAGGGTTATCGGAAAGTAAGTCCCGGCTTTGACCCTGCTGTCGTTGGCCACGATCATCGTCCAGGAGCCGTGGACCTTCCCGAGTCCGGTTACCACGCCGCCGCAGGGGACGTCTTTTACGTCCGGGTAGTTCATCCCGAACCCGGCTATGCTGCTGAGTTCGAAAAAATCGGTGCCCGGATCGACGAGTTTGCCGATAAGATCACGGACCGGCTGTTTTCCCTGGGCGGTGAGCCTCTCGATTGCCCGCTGCCCGCCGGGCTGCACTGCCTGTTCCGTTAACGCGTCGAGTAACCTTTCCTGTTCTTCCCAATAAGCCTTGTTTCCGGCCTTTTCATCCATTTACCGACCTCCGTTATGGAAAGCCGCCGCAAGGGCGGCCTGATGGGGTATTCCATGTATAGGGACTGAAAGGAACACGCGCAAGGCGGAGAAAGTTGTCCGAGGCCTTCAGAAGTTGCTGCACTGGTTGGTACTCTAAGAAACAATGAGGATATATCGGGCAAGATAAGGAATAGCGAAGATTGGTTAAGCCATCTTGGCGATAATCATATCATAAAGGGATATCACGTTTCAGATCCCGCCAGCGGGTGTATTCTCCTTTTTGATACTCTTCGTCTCCCCTTCGGATTGCTTCCAGTTCTTCCGCTGTTGCTTTTACCGTCTCGGGTTCGGCAATGAACTGGATGTACTCAAGCACTCCTTCCAGAGATTCAGCAGGAAGGTTATCCAGAGCTTCGATTATTCGTTCCTTTATTTCCTTTGAAGTCATAGCCGCTCCTTTTCAGGCTGCCCCAAAAGCAGCATGTCTAAATATAGCAGGATGAGTATGGGATCGCAACTTTCGGAGGGTGTGTTCCCATGGTTGACAGACAAGGAGAGGATTTCTTGCACATTCCTTATGTGGAGACCGTCCATTGTTCATGCGGATAAGCTATTTCGATGCTATATTATCGCCTCGTTCCGGGAAACACGCACTTCCGAAGATGTGGTTCATTTCCCGATAGCAGGGGACTATTCCGGCTTTTGAGCGGCATGTCCTTATGACAAGGAGAGTTGCTTGCGAGTCTCAAAATGGGGTAAGAGCCTGGCCATCCGGTTGCCTGTTTCGTTGGTTAAAGCGCTTCAATTGCGCGAAGGCGACGAAGTAGAAATAGTCGTCTCAGACGAACGTACTTTTCAGGTAAGGAGAAAACCCGGCCAAGAAGCAATTTTTGCGCGTTTGCGGCAGTTCCGGGGAAAGCTGCCTGCAGATTTCAAATTCGATCGGGAGGATGCAAATGTCCGATTCTAAAGCTTCCTCATAGTTCTTCAAAAAGGTCCTTCCGTCATCGTCGCGGCTCCAATTCTGGTGCACTCACTGCACGGCATCGAGCTTTTCCTTAGCTCAACTTTCTTTGCATATCCGGCAGTGTCCTTAATTCCCTTGATTCCTCACAGTCGAATTTACAATTCTTAAACTTTGCCCGTGAGCCTCAGGCTTGCTCAAATCCAGCAGTATGAGTATAGACACGCAACTTTTCGGGAAAAAACGAGCCTCCACCCCGTGTTGATGAAAGAGGGTTCCGGCCTTATAATGCCGCGTCGGCATGGAATCGGCTCTCATACAGGAATTTTTGATGAGTTTAAGTGGATCAAGTCTCAGGACGATCTTTCGCGCATTTCGATACAGAAATTATCGTCTGTTCTTCTCGGGCCAGGGGATCTCCCTTGTGGGCACCTGGGCCCAGCAGATAGCCCTGGGATGGCTTATATACCGCCTCACCGGCTCCACGCTTCTTCTCGGGGCCGTCGCTTTCCTGAATCAGATTCCAACATTCCTTCTCGGGCCGGTTGCCGGGGTGGTGGCGGACAGGTGGGACCGCAAGAAGCTTCTGATCGGGACCCAGGCGCTCTCGATGCTGCAGGCTTCTATTTTATCCGCATTGGTTCTCGCCGGTTACATTCAGACCTGGCACATCATGGCGCTCACCGTCTTCATCGGGGTCGTGAACGCTTTTGACGTCCCGATCAGGCAGTCGTTCGTGATCCAGATGGTCGAAAGCAAAGACGACCTCGGGAATGCGATTGCCCTGAACTCGGCCATGTTCAACAGCGCGCGTTTCATAGGCCCGTCTGTTGCGGGAATTCTGATCTCCACCCTTGGCGAAGGGATTTGCTTTCTGCTGAATGCCTTGAGCTATATCGCAGTCATAATTGCACTCTGCGCCATCAATGTTGCTCCCAGGGAACGCCAAAAAGAGGGTGGCGCGGTCCTGCGCGAATTTTGGGAAGGGCTCAAGTACGCCTACAACTTCAGGCCAATCATTGCGATCCTGCTCCTGCTGACGGTTTACAGCATTGCAGGAGCGCCTTACATCGTGCTCATGCCGGCTTTTGCCAAGGACGTTCTGCACGGAGAGGCCCACACGTTCGGCTTCCTCATGTCGGCTGCGGGTGTAGGCGCGGTTTCGGCGACAATCTTCCTGGCATCGCGCAAAAGCGCCCAGGGGCTCATCAAAGCCATTCCGATAGCCGCTGCCGCTTGCGGCCTCGGTATCGCAGCATTTGCAGTTTCGCGGAACTTCACCCTGTCGATCATCTTTCTGTACATAACCGGCTTTTGCATGATGATCCAGATCGCCTCCAGCAACACCATCATCCAGACGATAGTGGACGAGGATAAAAGGGGCCGGGTCATGGGCCTTTTTGCCATGTTCTTCCTGGGGATGGTGCCTTTTGGGAGTCTGCTGGCCGGAAGCATCGCCGGCAAGATCGGAGTGCAGAACACTCTCCTTCTGGGAGCGGTCTGTTGCATCATCGGAGCAATGGTATTCGCACTGAAGCTTCCCATGCTGGTTGGAATTCTCCGTCCCGTTTTCGCACGCATCGGCTCCTCCGGACAGCGTTCGGAAGATGACGAATGCCTGGCGCCGGCCGACCCGAAGGTCGCCGGATAAATTCCCTGATTTAACGCAATACATATGCTTGGGGAGATGCCGGAGAGCAAAAAAGTTGCGGCCTCACCCTTCTTGGAGTAAACTTACCCTTTACCGATTCCGATTCTGCTCCTTCTATCGTTTTCGATTGTTTTTCGACTCATTTCCCCTTTATTCGTGACCACCGAGGCATTCTCGGAGAGTTCCCTCGCCGGGAGCACAGGCCGGGAACGGACCATATCCAAAGAACACTTTTCCGCAGTAATCCGCAGTTCCATCAGGGATTTTTCTCACCCCCAGAAGAAAGGATCTCTTATGGCCCTCAAAACCTCTCAAGATTACCTGGACAGTGTCGGAAAGCTTACGCCCAAAGTCTACGTGGGCGGAAAGTGGGTTGTGGGACTCTTGGATCATCCGGTCACGCGGTCGATGGTGATGGCCAATGCGGCAATTTACGACCTGGCCGAACAGGAGGAAAACCGCGAAGTCATGACCGCTGTCTCGCACCTCACGGGCAGCACGATCAACCGTAACGTCCATGTCAGCCGCGATACGCACGACCTGGATATGCGCCAGGAGATGGCCCTTCTTACGAGCCGGACGGTCGGGACCTGCAACTACCGGTGTGTCGGGTGCGATGCGATAAGCGGTGTCGCTTCGACCACCTGGGAAATGGACCGGGACCTCGGGACGCACTACAACGAAAGATTCAATAAATGGCTGGCCGGAGTGCAGGAAAGAGACCTCGCGGTCTCAGGAGCCATAACCGATGCCAAAGGAGACCGCAAGAAGCGGCCTTCTCAGCAGGATGATCCCGACGTCTTCATCCATATTGCCGAGAAACGTCCCGACGGAATCGTGGTCAGGGGGGCGAAGGTGAGCCAGAGCGGTGCTATCGGCGCGCATGAGACCCTGGTCCTGCCCGGCGGGGCACTCAAAGAAGGCGAAGAGGATTTCGCACTCGCATTCGCCGTTCCGAACGGCTCACCGGGACTTACCTACATCTGCCAGTACAATCCCTATTCGGCGGAAAGGGAAATGGCGGATGACCCTTCGGAACTGGGGAATCCGCAATTCGGCCAGCGCGAAACGTCCACCATGGTGTTCGACAACGTCTTCCTCCCCTGGGAGAGGGTTTTTCTGTGCGGTGAAACCAAATACTGCGGAAGGCTCGTTTCGCGATTTGCGAAAACGCACCGGATGAATTGCGGAGGGGCCTGCAAGGTGGGATTTGCCGACCTGATCATAGGTGCGGCGGCCCTTGCCGCTGAATGCAACGGGGTGGAGAAGATACCCCATATTCAGGACAAGCTGATCGAGATGGTCCGCCTGAGTGAGACATCGCACGCCTGCGCAATTGCGGCCGCGGCAAAGGGAAGGGAAGAACCCAAAGGGTCGGGGGTGTTCATGCCCGACGATCTTTTCGGCAATGTGGCCAAGCTGAATATCGCCCACGGGTTCTGGGAAATCATGAAGAATGCAGCCGATATCGGCGGGGGCCTGATCGTAACGATGCCCAGGTTAAAAGACCTGGAAGATCCCGTGGTAGGGCCGCTGCTGGAAAAATTCCTCAAGAGCGCAGCGCCTGCAGCGAAGCGGTTGCGTGTTGCCAAATTCCTCCAGAACTGGACCGCCGGTCTGCACGGCGCCGGAACCTGGCACGGCGCGGGAGCCCCCCAGACCCAGCGCGTCATGGTGTCCTATCTTACCGATTTTGAATCAAAGAAGCAGATGGCCCGCAAACTCATGGGTTTGACGGAATAACAATTCCCAATACCGGCAAACACATTATGCCTGTGGCGGCACGGTCCTCCGACCGTGCCGCCCTTTTTCTCGATTGAAGCTGAAAGGATCGGAAAACGGCGCGGCCCGGTGACCGCATGACCCTCGTTTCGGTTTGGCCGGTGTAGGTCCGCTCCCGTCCCACCCCGATTAGAGCGGACCCCGGCCCGTCATCGCCTCAGCATTTCCCGACGATCCATACGGCTTTTTCGGCTGCTATTCGGAGAATTTTATTCACTTACATCACTAAATAGACCAAATTAGTGATATTAACGTCTAAATATTTAAAGCTATCTGAATTTCCGGTTGCCCGGATCTTTTTAGAAACTGGATAGGCTCAAATAGAATTATTCCGATCGAGCTTGTCAAGTTATAGGAGAAAATTTTCAGATCACGTCGCTCAGTACGGTATTCTCCATCTTCGATGCGATGTAGTCGCGCATTTCTTTAAAAACCCCCAGCAATTTCTTTTCCTTTTCGATCGGGGTGGGACCGTAAAAGTATTTGCTGACGGATTCCGTCGGGGCCAAGGCACCGTCGAAGAGCCGGACAATTTCCGCGAGCGAAATCGTTCCGGGATCTTTTGCCAGGCGAAATCCCCCGCCTTTTCCTTTGGAACTGCGTACGTACCGGCCCCGCCTGAGGGCAAGCAGAATTTGTTCGAGGAACCTGGGCGGTATCTTCTGAGCGGCGGCGATCACCTGCACGGGGATATATTCTTCCGATTGGTTTCGCGCCAGGAAGATCAGGGCCAATAAAGCGTATTCACTCCGGGTGGTAAGCTTCACTTTTTCCCTCGAGAAGATTGTCGATCAGGGATAGTCCTCCTGCAATCTGGACCATGTCAGGATACTATCCGATAATTATGATTGATTAAATAACAAAATCGGTCCTCGGTCAAAGGTGCCCCGAATCGAGCCCAAGTTGTCCCTCCGGTTGCCGCCGATCACAGGAACAGGGCAGCCCGAGCATCGATACGGAATTGTGTTCAAGAAGGATCCAAATAGCGTGGGGACCGGTGGCCCCCACACCCCCTGCGCCGCTCTGCGGCTTACTTGGCGCTTGCTGTGGCGCCCCGCAAAAGCACCGGGGCAGACACAGCAAGCGCCGAGCGATCGGCCCAAGAGAGACGAAATCTGGTGCAAGTGCCCGGTATCTTTTTCCGAGGATTTGGGCTGATTCCGGGAAACGGGAGGAGGTGAGCCTTTACACCCAGAATATACGGAAAGAACTCAGGATCTGATTGTATTCGCGCAAATATTGCCTGGCGAGATCTGAACTGTTTACGACGATCAGCAGGTCATGGGAGAAGGTGGAAGTATTATACCAGTTGAAGCTGCCGTCCAGGACGATGCGTTCGTCGATCACGCAGAATTTCGAATGGAGGGGCGAGTAGGGAATTGGATGATCGGTGAGGCCGTAGGCCAAAGCTATGGAGATCCCCGAGCGTTTGAGACGCGCAATCGCGGGCAGCAGCGGTCTTTCGAGTTCCCTCGGCATGGGGTGCGTTGCGGAAGGGTCGCCTTCCCTGGCCATGTGGCCGTTAAAAACGATCTGGATATCGACACCCCGGTTTTTCGCATGCACGAGCGCATCGACGATACTGTCGCCGTGCCCTCCGACCATTTCCCCGAGCAGGAAGAGGCCCGCCCTTATCGAGTGCCTTGCCCGGTGTATTTCCGATATGATTGCATTGTGCGGACGGTAGAATCTTCCATTCAACATCACGTGCCGCCCGTATGTGTAGAGAAGATTGAACTTCCCGAGGGGGTCGATTCCGTACTTTTGAATCACGCCTCCGCGCATGCTCTGAAAAATATTGTCCAGAAGCCGGCAGACGCCCTGCGATCGAAAAGTACATCCCGATTCCCAGTTTGCCCACCACCGTTCGAAGTCGATATTGAACGAGCCGATGAGACAATCCTCATTCCCGAATATGATGAACTTGTTGTGCATGTCGGGAGCAACTTCGATCAGGTGATGGCGCGGGGTGCAGAAAACTCCCAGAAGTTCGATCCCCGCCCGCTCCAGGCGGGCATAGCTCTCACTGTTTGTGAGGGTCATTTTGCGCCAGTCCACGATGCATTGCACCGCGACGCCGTTTTCCGCCGCGTAGATGAGGTGGCTTATGAAATTGCCGTCGTCGATACAGTCCACACAGACCTTGATGCTCTCCTGCCTGCCCGGTTCCGCCCGCTTTCTCCTGATTACATCGTCTATCCGGTCGTGAATGTATCGCTTCGGGTGGTACGGATGGTACGGCTGTCCGTCGGTGAATTTCGGAGTGATGTTGAGAGATTCCGGATGCTGGTTCAGGTAGTCTACATCTCTTTGCAGGAGTCCGGCATCGAGTTCCCGGGTCCGGTACCGGTTGGGTGTGGCGTATTGTCTGCTTATGTGCCTTGTCTGCTCGCCTTCCGAGTCGAACTGCCAACCGTCCATGAAGATATAGTCATTCTGGGAAGGAATGGACCGCTCTTTAAGATGGACTATATAGGAGAACTTGACGCAATTGATTTTCCCGAGCCGCATGGGATTCGGATGAATATAGAAATCCCGGGTCGTCCTTTTATGCCGATCCCATAGGATATCATGAGGATCGGAGTCAACGATAAAATGTTCGATGATATTATCGCTTCTGAAGACTTTTATAACGACCTTCAGATTGGCTTCGACACCCCAGGAGATGTCGAAGGTTATCCTTCCCCATCGGATGTAGAATACTTCTTTGAAATCATTGGTCTTTTTTATGCTTCTCGCCAGATACCCCTCGACTGGCGAAGCGTATTTTTCGGCAAAATCCATGCCGTCCAGCCTCCTCAAGAACCCCGGCAGCTTTTCGGAACCCGAGCCCCGAATCATGCGGCATTATCCACGATTGGGGCCGGGCCTTTTCGAAAAGAGATGATGCCCGCCCCCTCAGGTGTCAAGGGTAAAGGAACTATCCTCATATAACCGCTAAGTGTTTATCTGGTTGTTTTCTTTGCATTATATGAAATTAAAACTTCTCACCGGACATGGGAACCGCTTGCATTGAATTAGGGAATATCTGAACAGTCAGCAGGAAGAAGATTGAGCGATGAAGGTCAATTGAGTTAAATCAAAATCGAGGTCACATTTATCATGGGTGACACGGGCAACGTCTTTTTTGTTGCCCGTGCCGCAGGCAAGAGGGTTCGACAATATCGATTTCACAACTGCAACTCTCCACTCAGCCCTCCTGTCCTTTGGACCCAGGCAGCAAAAAGACGCTGCCCGGGCCACCCTCGGTAGCTCCCGGTCGGCACGGTCAGAAACCGTGCCTCAACTCAATGGGGCTTTCCACTCAAGAGCGGAGACCGGCGCGTCGGTTTCTTACAGCAGCTTGTCGAGCGTGATCGGCAGTTCGCGAATCCGTTTGCCCGTGGCGTGGAATACGGCATTCGCAATTGCGGCCGCAACTCCAACGATCCCTATTTCACCGAGTCCTTTTGCCCCGAGCGGATTTACGACGTCGTCCCGTTCTTCGACAAAAATTACGTCTATGTCGTGCACGTCGGCGTTGACCGGTACATGGTAGTCAGCCAGGCTCGGGTTCATGAATCGTCCGAAACCGTGGTCGAGCACGCTCTCTTCTTCCAGGGCCGTGCCGATGCCCCAGACGATTCCACCTGTAAGCTGGCTGCGCGCCGTTTTCGGGTTGACGATCCGGCCGCCCGCGACCGCTGTGACCACCCGCGTGGCGCGAATCGTGCCAAGGTCTTCATCGATTCTAACTTCGGCAAAGATCGCGGAATGAGTCATTCTGGTAAATTGTTCATGCTTTTTGGTCGGTCCGGAGCACATTTCTTCTTCTATTGCAGCGATTCGTCCGTGACGCATCGCATCGATATACGAAACGCTCCTCGTTGGATCCCCCTTGAGGCGAATCCGTGTTCCGGCAAATTCGGCCTCGGCGAGTTCGGTGCCTGCCAGGGGAGAATGTGCAATATCTCGGGCAAGATGAAAGAGCTTCTTCCGCACCTTCTCACAGACGGCTTTGACGGCGGATCCGACCGTGGATACCGTCCATGATCCGCCCTCTACCGGCGCTTTGGAGAGTGAAGAGTCCCCGTGTTTGAAGGTGACGTTTTCTATGGGCAGCCCGAGCGTTTCTGCGGCGATCTGGGTCATTACCGTGCGGGTGCCGGTACCGATGTCCGAGGCCGCGCTGCTGACCGTGAGCTTGCCGTCTGCCGTCAATACTGCCTTTGCAGCCGCTTCCATCTGGAAGGCTTCCCAGATGCCTCCCGCCATGCCCCAGCCGGTCAGGGTGTTTCCCTCCCGCATCGACCCGGGCATGGGATTTCGTCCGTACCAGCCGAACCGGTCCGCTCCCAGCTTGTAGCAAGCCCTGAGTTGTTTGCTCGAAAAAGGCTTATCCTCTGTTCCGTCCTTCTCCGCGTAGTTTCGCAATCTTAGTTCAATCGGGTCGATTCCGCTTTTGGCCGCCAGTTCGTCCATGGCGCATTCGAGCGCATAGAGGCCCCACGTCGCTCCTGGTGCGCGCATGTCGCCCGGTGTGGCGAGGTCGAGCTGCACGACCCTGTGCTCCAGCTTCACGTTATCGCATCGGTAGAGCAGGCCGGACCAGTCGACGACCGTTTCGCTGTAATCCTCGTAGCGCGATGTTTCCGCGGCGGCAGTGTGAATGACCGCTTCAAGCTGCCCGTCGGGCCCGGCCCCGAGAGCAACGTACTGCCGTGTGGCCGGGCGGTGCACGAATGAAAACATCTGCCGCCGGGTGAGCGAAACGCGGACTGAACGTCTAAGCTCTCGCGCGGCCATCACTGCAAGGAAGACATGGTAGGTGGGGCGGAGCCCCGATCCGAACCCTCCGCCCATGTACGGCGAGATGACGCGCAGATCGTCCCGTGAATAGCCGAAGACCTTACACAGGTAATCGCGGACGTTCTGCACTCCCTGTGTCTTTTCGTATACCGTGAGCCTTCCGGTTTCGTCCCGGACCGCGGTCGCGGAATAGATCTCCATGGGGTTGTGGTGTTCTGCGGGGACGCGATACTCCGCTTCGATCTTTAGAGCCGCCCCGGCGAAAGCCTCCTCTGGGTTGCCTCGAGGCTTGGGAGGCCTGGGAATGCCGTTGCGGGGAACGGGGTCGTAAGCCTTTTGGATATTTGCAAACAGATCGGTGGCATGTCTTTCGGGCTCGTATTCGACACGGACAAGCGACGCGGCATAGCGTGCGAGTTCCATGCTGTCGGCAACGACGAGCGCAACCGGCTGGTGACTGTACCGGACCAGGTTGTCCTGGAGCGGCCGGAAAGGAGAACCGGGAGGGGCTACTTCGTCCTGGAAATCCTGGTCGGATCGCTCGATGTGCGGGCAGTTTTCGTGGGTGAAGACCTGCAGGACGCCTGGGAGCGCGAGTGCATCCTCGGCGTGGATAGCCGTTATTTTTCCTTTGGCCGCGGCGCTTGAAACTACGCAGCCGTGAAGGAGATTCGGGACATTATATTCGGCGGCGTACTTGGCCTCGCCGGTTACCTTGGGAGGCCCGTCAACGCGGTTTGTCTGCCTGCCTATATACGCGGTTGTCATGAGCGTCCCTCCCCGGCGGCCGCCTGGGCAAGCGCCCGGACTACCGCACGGTTTGCCAGTTCGATTTTGAAGTTGTTGTGGCCGAAGCCCTTTGCATTGCGAAGGAGTGCAGCGGCGGCCTGCCGGAAATTTTCTGCAACGGCGTGCCGGCCCTGGAGCAGCACTTCTGCCTGCCTGTCACGCCAGGGTTTGTGCGCGACGCCACCAAGTGCAATGCGAGCTTCTTTAATGACTTTCCCGTCCAATTCGAGAGCTGCAGCGACCGAAACGAGCGCAAAGGAGTAGGAAGCCCGGTCGCGGAGCTTGAGGTAGGCGTGGTGCCCGGCGAAGTCTTTCGCGGGCAGATAGACGGAAGTGATGATTTCATCGGATCGCAGGTTTGAGTCGATGTGGGGCGTATCGCCGGGCAGGCGGTGGAACTCTGCGAAAGGGATGGCGCGCTCGCCGTCCGGCCCCGCAACGGTGACGACGGCATCCAGGGTCGCCAGTGCCACGCACATGTCGGACGGGTGTGTGGCGATGCAGTGCTCGCTCGTGCCCAGGATCGAGTGGGAGCGGTTTGCGCCCCGCATGGCGGAGCAGCCTGCGCCGGGAGTGCGTTTGTTGCACGGAGTCGCTATATCGTAGAAGTAGCAGCAGCGTGTTCGCTGCAGGAGATTTCCGCCGGTTGTGGCCATATTTCGGAGTTGCGGCGATGCGCCGGCAAGGATGGCCTTCGAGAGCAGCGGGTATCTTCCCGTGACCTCCTCATTGTGGACCGTGTCTGTATTCGTTACGAGCGCTCCGATCCGAAGGGAGCCGTCTGCATCGACGTGAATTTTCTTCATCGGCAGATGTGTAATGTCGATCAACCGACTCGGCCGCTCTATGTTTTCCTTCATGAGATCGATCAGGTTCGTGCCGCCTGCTATGAATTTGGCCTTTCCGTCGGCTGAAATCTCGCGTACGGCTTCAGCCGGGTCTCGTGCCCGGGTATAGGAAAAGCTGTTCATGGTTTGCTTCCCCCTTTCCCCGTGTCCATCGCCTGCTGGACTGCGGCGATGATGCCGGGATATGCGCCGCAGCGGCATATGTTTCCACTCATCGACTCGCGAATTTCATCGGGCGATTTTGCCCTGCCTTCGGCGATCAGCCCGACAGCAGAGCATATCTGCCCCGGAGTGCAGTATCCGCACTGGAAAGCGTCGTGCTCGATGAACGCCTGCTGAACGGGATGAAGCGCGTCTCCTTCGGCAAGCCCTTCGATCGTCGTTACCTCCGCGCCGTCCTGCATGACGGCCAGGGCCAGACACGAATCTATCCGCCTGCCGTTTACCAGGACCGTACACGCTCCGCACTGGCCGTGGTCGCATCCCTTTTTCGTTCCGGTCAGGTTGAGGTGATCGCGCAGAAGGTCGAGCAAGGTCGTCCACGGCGCAACGTCCATCTGCTTGATCGAGCCGTTTACTTTGAGAGTGATTCGAGTTTTCGTGGGCAGAACAGAAGGTGCATTCTCGGGGTTACTTTTCATTTTCGCTCCTCTTGAATTGGCACCCGATGGTTTTGTCGGAAACAGATCCCGAACGCCTGCAATGGTTTGGCTGGAAACACTGAGAATTTTGAAGCAGGATCACCGGTCAAATCAATCATGCGGGTCCTGGGCCGTTTTAAGGCAGTTCTGCAGGCAAAGAAAATGCGTGGGTGTGGACAAGTCAACTGCCCCAAGCAGACGAGGAGAAGAAACAGGCAAGCGAAGGGGCCTGCGGTCTCTTGCCAGGTGTCGTTGCTTTAAGCTGGTACGCCTGATGAATTGAGGCGCGGTTTTCCGACTGTACGTCTACTTGTGTTTGGCTCAGTCAGCTGGAATAAAGGCGAGCCGTAGTGGAAGCCGGAGCTTCCAAAACCGGGGTTCCCAAGGAGGAGGGGCTGTTGCCCAAACCATCGCGGCAGCCCCGAATGGTTCGCAGAGTCCAGCCTCGTCATTCCGGCCCTTCTCTTCGATCAGGACAAGTTCACATCGGAATCCAGGCTTTGGGGCGGATTAGTTGGGAATTCAAGGTCTTAAAAACTCTGGATCCCGGCTCAAAAGCATTGCCGGGATGACGGGTTGGGGAGCTTGTTCGCAAAATGTCCGCTAAGAAGCTTTGTCTCCATTTGGGCAACAGCCCCAGGACCTTGGGAACCAGCGGGGAGGAGGGGGAACGGGACGTGGCGCCGGCCCGGATTCCGATGGGGCTGAAGCAGTTGAAGCCGGCGGCGTCTATTGCGGTTCGAATTCGACCATATATCCAGGGTGGTCGGATACTCTTCCATAATCCTCATCCATGAAGATTGTCCTCGCGAAGACGGGCTTCAGTCTTCCCTCCCTGTTCTGGAATATGTAATCGATACGGTGGTCGTTTTGCAGCAGGCCCCAGTCTCGCGACTCGCGCCCGAAAAGCTTGTGGAAGACATTCGGGGCGGTTGCCGCCAGAAACTGGTCGGAGTATGCCCGTCCGGATGTTACGAGTGCATACCCATCCGATCCGGCAGGCGAATTGAAATCCCCGCACAGCAGGGTCGCCGCCGAGTTTGCACTGCCAATCGCATCCGTCCATCTTTTCAAATTTTCGAACTGCTGACGGAAACCGTTGCTCCACCAGCTGAGGTGAACCGAAAAGAGGTTTATATATCCGATGTACGGGACATGTATTCGCGCCGCGACCACTTTTCTGGAGTGGATATCGTAAATGCTGTCGGTTGCCGAGACGTAGCCGGAATCCACGGACAGGAACCTGTATTTGCTCAGGATCGCGCTTCCCTCCAGGTATTTGTCAAATCCTATGTGCGACGAGTCGGCGTGGAGATGGTAGTGCCTGCCGTGGTATCTCCGGAGTTTTTCCCGGATGATCCTTGCCGCGTTCGACTGATAGTCCGTTTTGCCGTTGCTCCACCTCTCGCCGACTTCCTGAAGGCAGACGACCCCGATATTGAGATCGTCGATCGCCTTTGCGATCCGGCCGAACTTCTCGTCCTGGTTTTCTTCCTGATAGCAGTGCAGATTCAGGGTGAGAATTTTCAGACTCTCGCGGCGAGCCAGGTAATTCCGGCCGAAGTTATTGTCCCAGATGATGTCTTTCCCGGTATCGCAGTAGACCGCATACTCGATTCGAAATGAATCCCGGGGCTCCAGGTTGCCGTTCCAGAGCTGCCAGCCATTTGATCCGGGAACTCCCGCGGAGTAACGGCACATTTTTCGCCATGGCCCCCCGGGAGCGCACCGCGTATCATGCCGCGTCTTCCAGCCGTCTGTCGTCCAGACGATGCCTACTCTTCCTGCGTTGACGGAGCGACGGATCGCGACGGTGATCGGGCAGGTCTTTTGGCCGCGTTCCAGGACGGGCGCGTAGCCGACATCGATGAGCCTGATTTCCTCCGGGGCGGTGAGGCCGAATTCCGGGAAAACGGAATAATTCCTCTCCTTGTTGTTGTCCCAGTACTCGCTGCCGTTTACCCTGTAGCGCAGGGCAAATTGAATTTTCCCGGGCAACTCCTTCCGGTGCGTACCGTCGAAGGAGGTTCGAGCATGCCAGAGTTCGCGGTTCCGTTCCGCGGGGCGGTCGTATCGGGCCTTTAACTCTCTCCACACACCGTCTTCACCGGCCCAGACGACACGCACATCTTTCCTGTAACCCAGATTTTCCACCTGGATGAAAAATTCCAGCACATGCTCGACGCGAAGCGAATGCCTCGTTATGAAACTCCCGGCATAAAATAGTCTTACTCTGTTCATCGATGGAATCGGCCCGGCTGCTTTCGGACGCTCCGCATACCGGAAAGACCCTTTCTCTTGATTTTTTCCCGCTCATAGCTGAGAGGCGCCGTTCAAATGTAATCCGCGGATAACGGTCCCGCAAAGTGAATTCGCTCTCGGCGCACGAGCAGGATGATTCGGAATTCGCCCGAATTCATTTTAGACACGATTGGAGAGATCCTGAAGTGCAAGTTGAAAAAATAAAAGCGCATGATCGCGAAATACCTGGAGCAGCATAGCCGCAACCAAAATGCAAAAACAAAACCCTTAACCACGAAATTCTTGGGGCAGCATAGCCGAAACCAAAATACGAAAGGCAAAAGCTTACAACCACGAAATACACGAAAATCACGAAAGAAAACAATAGGATAACATTAATGGTGCCGGGACTGCGGTAGGGTGGGCATCACAGCTTTATCGTGCCCACCATCCGGCCATCACGAAGAATGCCCGCAACGGCTTTTTCAGGTAGGGAAAATTTTGTTCAGGCGGGCGACAAGTAAGAGCCGCAAAAAGGATGCCGGCTCATGATAAGAAGGAGGGGGCAGGGGGAAATCCACACCGGAAACTCTGTTGATCACACCCGAATCAAACAATCAATTTCAGCTTGTTATCTTGTGTTGACATCGGTAACGTTTGTGTTACCTTGAGTCATGACGATAGCCATCCGTGAATATGTGGACGAAAGAGGAGACTCGCCCTTTGCACAATGGTTCGAATGGCTGGATACTGCTGCCGCAGCCAAGGTTGCGGCCTCCCTTTACCGAATGGAGCAGGGAAATTTTTCCAGGGTCAAAGGGGTCGGCGGCGGTATCTTTGAGTGCAAGATCGATTTCGGCCCCGGCTACCGAATTTACCTCGCCAAGGATGGCGAAGAGTTGATCATCCTGCTCGGAGGGGGATCAAAAAAGCGACAGGCCGCTGATATAGAAGCTGCCGTGTCTTGCTGGAAGGACTACAAGAGGCGGAAGCGGCAAGAGGTGACCCAATGACACTCACCAGAGAATTTCGGACAACATTGCTTGATAGAGCACGACGGGACGCAGATTTTCGGCGGGCAATTCTCAAAGAGGGAATCGATACATTGCTGGCTGGTGACGTAAATACAGGCAAAGCGATTTTGCGCGACTACATAAATGCGGCTGTCGGGTTCGGCGAACTGGCGGACGCAACAAACATTCCCGCCAAAAGCCTCATGCGAATGTTTGGACCGAAGGGCAATCCGCGCGCGGGCAACCTGTTCCAGGTTATCCATCTCCTGCAAGACCGCGAAGGAATTCACCTGGAAGTAATTCCCCGTTAGTATTTCGGGCTTCCAACATCTCATGGTCCTGTTAATGTCACCCAAGGGATATTCCATGACTGGGAGACCACCAAGGACGGTCAGGCAGGGCAAAGCCATGAAGTATCACCCAGAAGTCCACCTCCGGGATATCACAGTCGAACCAAGCTGGAGTTTGAATAGCACGAGAATTTGTGGCGTGAGGCTTGGGGCGTATATCCCATTGGTATATCCTCAATGAATTCTATAATAATCTCCAGAGAATATTTCAATTTATATGACTTGCGTGAAAACCAGAATTTTCAAGAGTAACCGAAGCCAGGCTGTTCGCCTGCCAAAGGAAGTTGCCTTTCCTGAATCGGTGAAGGACGTTGAAGTCACAGCGGTTGGCAACAAACGATTCATCCCGTTGGCCAATGTTGGGATGATTGGTTCAATGCCCCGGGAGTTTCCAGTGATTTCATGATGGAGCGAAAGCAACCGGAAGATCAACGGCGGGAGAGCATGGAATGCTGAAATACCTGCTCGACACCAATATTGTCATCTACACTTTGGAGAACCGTCCTCATTAGGTGAAAAGACGGTTTGAGGCTTATCACGGACGGATGGGCATTTCCGCAGTAACCATAGGAGAATTGGTGTTTGGGGCGGAGCATTCACAGCAGGTAGAACGGAATCTGGCGGATATCGAGGCCATGGTGGCCCGACTTGAAGTGCTTCCGTTCATCGGAGATCCGATTGGGATGGATACCGTATTCACTGGCCGGTTCAGAGACGGTCTTCTGCCCTTTGATCGCTTCCAGCGCCACTTTGAAGCATAATGACGCCTTTTTTGATCAGCCATTATTTCTTCCTCCCGCCTCAAATCTTAACTCGGGCTGGGACCGTCTTTCCACCTTATTTCTCTGTCCAGTTTTCGGGGGCCATTATAACAGTTTACATCAGTCGCTCCAATTACGAAGCTGTCGGTCACTCAGGACGATGTTGAATCCACTGCAGGGAAATCATGAAATAAAACGCTCTTCACGGCTGCGTGCTTGAACTGATAAAGCTTCTTTCATGCGAAAGTTGGGAAAAATTAACTTGATAGGTTAATTTTTTCTTGATTTGTGTTACCTTATGAATATTACATTTAAGACCAGGAAGCTCCAGAAGGCTTTCAACCAGGGGGCGCAGCTCGAAAAGCTCCATGGAGCGTTAAGGGCAAAGAAGATCCGTGTCCGCATGAAAGAGCTTCGGGCGGCGGAAACGTTGATGGATTTCTGGCCGCCCAAGAGTCCACCTGCCCGGTGTCACGAATTGCCTCGCGGACAAAGGTCCGGGCAATTGTCGGTGGACCTGGATCACCCTTACCGGCTGATTTTTGTGCCGGATCATGACCCCTTACCGGAGCGTAAAGAAGGAGGATTGGACTGGTCAAAAGTTACCGCCGTCATGGTCTTGGCAGTGGAGGGCACTCATGACTAATTCACGTCAAAATCAATATGTTCCGGATTATATAGTGTCGCCGGGCGAGGTCATAGAGGAGTATTTGGACAGTTACGGCATGAGCCAGGCTGAACTGGCGGCCCGTACCGGCCTTACGAAGAAAACAATTAATGAAATCATCAAAGGTAAGGCACCTGTTACCTCTGATACGTCGCTCAAGCTGGAGCGCGCCCTTGGTCGTCCTGCTCACTTCTGGAGTAATTTGGAGCGGCAATTTCAGGAAGATCGCATTCGTCTTGCCGAAAAGGAACGTCTCCGGACTTACCTGGGTTGGCTGAAGAAGGTCCCTGTCACCTCGATGGTCAAACTTGGTTGGCTGAGTAAGCAAAAAGACAAGCCGGCACAGCTGGAAGAGGTCCTCCGTTTCTTTGCAGTCGCATCCCCGGATCAATGGGAAACGGTTTGGCGAGAGCACCAGGTGGCCTATCGACAAACTCAAAGGTTTGAAACATGTGCAGAGGCTGTTTCCGCTTGGCTCAGGCAGGGTGATATCCAGGCCCAGCAAATTCAGTGTGCACCGTTCGACAGGAAGAAGTTTTTGGTTGGGCTTAAATCGATTCGTGCTCTGACACGTGAAGAACCACAGGTTTTCGTTCCCCGTTTGACCGATCTTTGCGCTTCGGCAGGTGTAGCAGTTGTATTTGTCCCAGAGTTGCCCAAGACGGGCGTATCAGGTGCGACTCGATGGCTTGGGGACAAAGCTGTTATCCAATTGAGCCTGCGATACAAGAGCAACGATCAGCTATGGTTTACCTTTTTCCACGAAGCTGGACATATCCTTAAGCACGGCCGAAAAGAGATCTTTATTGAGAGCAACGATTTTTGCGGGGAGAAGGAGGAAGAGGCCAACGCTTTTGC
The DNA here is from genome assembly GCA_023416335.1 of Pseudomonadota bacterium. The sequence continues at coordinate 25,397 of JAEZHY010000182.1, forward strand.
CGGCGACGTTCTAATCCCCCGCGATGAACTGAGCCGTTTCCTTCAGCGATGGAATCATTCCAACGAAGGAATCGAGACTTTTGCCAACCAGATCGGAATCGCCCCCGGAATCGTTGTAGGTCGATTGCAGCATGAAAAGATCTTGCCCAACTCTCATGGAAACAAACTCAAAATCTATTATCGGTGGGCAAGCGAGGAAGAGGCGTGAAGCAGGCATAATTCTGCAGAGTTTCGAATGGAGCTCGGCACATCACTATGTGATGCCAGTGTAAGCATATTCGACAATAGCCTCCAAACTGGATTGGAGCTAATAATTTCCCTTGATAACGGATCCCGAACCACGATCAAAAGCCCGTGGGCACGATAGAAACCACCCCTGCTATCTTGAAGAAAGCAGATCCCTGAGATTTAACGCATTAGGGAATCGAAAGGGGCCGGCTAAAAAGACATGGTCAGGTCATTAGTCCTGCCCCCTCCGTCATCCACCCGCCTCGCCGCTCGGGTCGCGCTCCCCAATGGCCGGGACGTCCTTTTGATCTATTCTGGGCTTTAATCTGAGCCAAATATGTCAAAAAAGGCGAGTATTGCTCTGCTCCTCATATTGATCTGAAAGTATTTTCCAGTTCCTGTTCTCCGATGGGCTGGCTCAATGATGTCCCCAGCGTGTGCCATTAGGCATTGATCTTTCTCAGAAGCCAGGCCATATTGCGGCCAAGATCAGCAACGTACCCCATCCCATTGACGTCCTTCTCGACATCTCCTATATCGAGGCCCTTACCGACAGGCCAATAGTTGGCTCCGGGGACAATCATCTGGGTGACAAAGAACAACGTTTGCAGAGCTTGAACGGCCATCGGCGACCCGGAGTATGCGTCAACAGCGATCGCGGCTCCAACTTTGTGATAGAGCGGGTTGCGTAGTTCACCGCCGCGAAGCTTGCAGCGGGAGAGGTATGTCACGCGGTCGACAAGGCATTTCATCGTGGGGGTCGGTCCCCAGCAATAGGTCGGCGTTCCCAGGATGATTCCGTCAGCCTTTACGATTTTTGCGAACCATTCATTCAGGGGGTCGTCGGTGATGACGCATTCCTCGACACCGCGCTTTCTGCAGCTGTTGCAGCCGAGGCAGGGATGAATGCCTGACCTACCTACCTGAATGAGTTCCGTCGTGATTCCTTCCGCCTCAATGGTATCCAGGCAATGCCTAATTAGGGTGAAGGTGTTTCCATTCGGACGAGGACTTCCGTTAAAGGCGATGACATGCATGATTTCTACCTCCGGTCTGCATTGATTATCACTTCAAGAAATTCTACTTTTTGTAACCAAAGACTTATTCCCACTGGGTTTCCCGTATCAACCCAAGAATCCCAACCAGTTCCAGTACGGGTAGATAACGAGAAGGAAAATGACGACAGTCAGCGCAACCTTGATCGTGGAAAGGACGATATACTCTTTCATTGGCATGTATCCGAACCCATACATAATGAGGGGGGCTGCAGCTTCGTAGGGGAAGAAGATCATGTCGGTCGTAAGCTGCAAGGCCATGAGGGAGGCTATCGGGGCAATGCCCAAGCCTAGTCCGACTGCGGCAAAGGGCATGGTCAATGCCGCCATCATGGCGTAGGGAGTCATGAACAGGTTGGCGATCGTGCCGAAAAATAGCAGTGCACAGGCAGCGAACAGGGCACCGTGCCCCTTCAGCAAAGGAGTGACGGCATGTGATATGAACTTCTCACCGCCCAGATGCGTACTCACAAAGCTGATGCAGAGGCAGGAAGCCATGAAGAACAGCGCACTCCAGTTCATGTTCTTGCAACTCTTTGCCGTGGCCACATTAATGCCCGGCAAATACAAGATGTAGGGGATAGTCATAAAGCCCCACGCGGCAGGCAAATGAGTAAGAGGCTCGGTAAAGAGATAGACAACCAGAATCAAAACACCGATGAGAGCTTTCTTCTCTTTTGCTGTCATAGAGCCCAGCTTATTATATTCCTCATCGAAAAAAGCGCGGCCTCCTTCGAATTTGAACTTGTCCGTGCGAAATATCCTGGTAAAAAGCCATATAGTGAAAAGACATGCCGGGACCATAATGAGTCCCAGGTATCTGGGGACATCGTACCATTCGATAGTGAATGAGGGGGCTACTGTTCGAATGGCCGAGATTGCAATTGCATTATAGAGCGGATTATAGACAAATGAGACAGGTGAAAGCCCCCCCAGCAGGGTAACAACGCAAAGAAGCGCCGATTCCCTTGAGACTTTGAGTTTCATGGCGCGACAGACACCATAGCCCAAGGTGATCATGATGATAAAAGCGTTACCAAAAGTGAAGATGTTGACGACCAGGCCAGCCAGAAAAACCCCATACAGTGCTCCGTTATAAGTGCCTCCGCATTTCCTCACACACCATAGGGCAATGCGGACGAGCAAACCACATTCTTCCAATATGGTCGCCAGCAACAGGGCTCCGATGATCATCCACACCATAGCACTCGTCCAAGAACCGAAAGCTATATTGATGGGGGCGATCCCGGACAAATAATATGCCGTAGGCAGGAATATTGCTGGAATCAGTGCATCGAAGAAAGAAAAGGCCAACAGTAGGATGCCGAAAGCGGTGATTCCAAAGAAGAGACGCAGATTGGCTGTGTAGTTAATGGATTCATTAACTGGGGTTAGTAGGATAAGCGTGGGCATCAGCAGACAGACAAACCATTTCATCATATAGGTTTTATCAAATCCCGACGCTTGATCCTTGCCGCTAGGACCTTCAACTGCAGATGTAGACACTGAATTCATTCATTCCCCCTGATTTTTCGGGTAGTTTTTTTCCCCTAAGCCGGTTGTCAGTTGCCATCAGCAGCATGGCTAAATTTGTACTGACCATTGAGCAAGGGGCATGCCAGGATAATCTGCGATAGTTCCAGGAAAAAAATCTCAGATATTTCGCCAAGTTTTACATGGAGTGAGTGCCGACTTCGGCACTTGGATGCCACAATCGATGCCGACGCTTGCAGCATGCGAAGGTTTCCAGTATTTTCATGTTTTGACATGTTTGAACATGTTCAGCTACTGGGAACGATCAAGCATAGGGAGGCATCTGCTATGGATTTTGAGCAGGCACTTTACCGTGACGGCAAAGTTCGCAAGGAATGGGAAAAATTCATCCGGGGGGAATCAGTAGATCGTACTGTGGTGAGAGATCTGGTACTCCGAGCTTGGGAGCGGGCGCAAGCGCACGGCATGGACCCGCACGATAACAATATACAGCTTGTTGCTAATGAAGAATTGGAACGACTGCTTGTGAAAAACAAGCTGCTGCTCGACTGTGCCATACCCATTCTAAAAGACCTTTTTTGTGAACCCCTGGCCTCAAAAACCAACATAATGATCTCGGATGCGAACGGGGTTATACTCTACAAGCTGGCTGCTCTCATGGGGCCTCCCTTTGTCTCTCCGAACTTTGTCGGATGCACATTGTCTCAGAATGTCCTGACATGCATTATCGAGCGGGTTCCAGTGGTATTGCTGGCGGCAGAACATTACTGCGAACCGCAGCAACAAATCTGTTGTCACGCTGCACCTATTTTTAACGCGAGACACGAATTGGCTGGGGTGCTCTCCTTCAGCACGTCGAAGGGTGATGCCCATTACCTTAGGAGCAGTCTTATTGAAACAGCTGCGAACTCCATTGGGGAGAAACTACGTCTGTGTGAACTCATTGAAGAAAAGGAAGTTCTCATAGAACTGCTGGATAAAGGGGTGATTGTGCTAGATGCCAAGGGCGTTATCCGGTCTGCTAACAAGAAAGCTCTCTCCATGCTCGGGATCTTGCAGAGGCCGTCTGGAATACAGATTAATGACCTCATTGAACCTAATAACCTTATTGTGTGCCTACTTGAAGACAACATCCTGGTCCGTGAACAGGAAACGAGCTTTCATGTCAAATCGAGTCAAACGGTATGCTCTTGCGTCGTTTCCACGGCGCGCGTGCCTTCCAGCAGTTTTTTCATTTTGACTATGTCCCAAACAAAGAGGCCGAAGAACTCCATATCGCTTGTAAAGGAAGCCAAGTCTCTCGTAACCTTTGAACAAATTATAGGCATTTCTTCCGGCCTGATGCAATGCATTGCGCTAGCTAGGCAGGCCGCAAAAAGCAACGTCACTACGCTCATTTTAGGGGAAAGTGGTACCGGCAAGGAACTGATTGCGCAGTCTATTCATACCGCCAGTGCCCGTGCCGGGCATCCATTCATTGTTGTCAACTGTGGAGCAATCCCGCGGGATTTGGTCCAGAGTATCCTGTTCGGCTATGAGGCCGGAGCTTACACTGGCGCCGCTAAGTCGGGACAACCCGGAAAATTCGAGCAGGCGAATGGGGGAAGCCTTTTCCTTGATGAAATCGGCGAAATGCCTTTCGAAGCGCAGACAAGTCTGCTGCGTCTTCTGCAAGCACGTGAGGTCATTCGCGTCGGTGGGACACGTACGCGTTTCGTAGATGTGCGCATCCTGGCAGCAACGAACAAAAACCTTGCAGAGGCCGTCCGGAATGGAAGCTTCCGGGAGGATTTGTATTACCGACTGAATGTTTTTCCGATTAGTCTTCCACCATTGCGGGAACGTCGCAGGGATATCGATATTTTCGTGAAGCACTTCATACATAGGATGCACCAATCGCTTCCTTGTTCTCCGGAAAGCATGAGCGGCGAGGCGCTTGAGGCACTCTATTCCTATTCCTGGCCCGGGAATGTGCGTGAACTTGAAAATACGATTGAACGACTCATGAACCTCGTCACCAGGCAGGAGATTACTTTGGAAGACCTACCGGAGTGTATCCGGTATGGAAAGGAAAAAGGGCCGCATCCCTACGTGGGTAAAGAATCTTCGACAGAATATGCAATCCTGGCCGAAGCCCTTCGAAAAACAGGAGGTAACATTAGGAAGGCTGCATTTTCGCTTGGAATTTCTCGGAGCAGCTTCTATTACAGATTGAAAGGCCATCATCTGGATCCCGCGCAATTCAGAAAGGGCTCTAAAATAGGTGATAAAACTTGGGAACAGCAATCAACGGTCATTTTGGAAACTGTTACCGGGCAAAACCGTGTGGGGATGCCTGCACCCGATTCAACGTCGCTACAAGGATTCTCCGAGAGGCAACTGCAACTTCTACATGATTTTTTGAGAAAGATGGAATCAGAAGGAAAAAACGTTTCCTTTTGACTTCGGAATTGAAAGGAACTTGGGCTCTTCTGCTTTGAGTCGCCGTGATTTCCCCAATCGCTGTTAATGTTCTCCGGCTTCATAGGCCCTCTTCGTTCGGTCTTATCAGGTGTTGCACCCCAACCATTGAGTGCGTAGGTGTGCCATAACACTTACATCCTGCATACCAATGAACTCCTCTAGGCATCCCCTGGATGCGAATTTATTAAGTAAACGCTGGAATTATAGCGACTACTGCGACTATCGGCACCCTCAACTGGATTGGAGTAGATTATGAAAGGCCTACAACAAAAAGGAAACGCTTTGCAAGAAATTTGCGAGTTAGTCTGCTATTCCGATGATTGCGGTTAGTCAGGGGGGGTGACTTCATTGATATTTTTATTCGGCATCCGACCATTCCTGCCCGCAATGGCCAGCGGCTTCCAGCGCCTGTAGAGTTCCTTTTTCAATGCGAGCGCAAGAGAGATACTGAAAACACGAGAGCGAATGGTTCCTTCGCACTGGTGAAAAACCAATCTTGTTTCCAGAACGGATTTCATGTCTCGAAGTGCGCTCTTTATCATCCAGAGCTGTGGTATTTGAGTGCTACATTCATTTAGGATAAATAAGTATTTGGTTCTGCTTCCCATACGCGCCCTCACACTACGGTCCGGGCCGATGCTTTTTCGTATTGATTTCGGGAATAAACAGTAGTCGGGTTAAGGGTTTGCGGGACACCCTATCGAGGGGCCGGAGTGCAACCCATCGCTTTTTGAATGGTCAATACGTACGAAATACACGAAACCCCGTTCAAGCTTTTTCGCATATGTTCCCTGTCGGTTACAATTACAGGGTTATGGAAACGCATGCAGCCACTTTTGAACTCATAGGGGTTGCAGTCCCCGGTGGACTCTCTAACATATTTAAGAGATCGTCCGAATCGTGTGAATAGCTTTGCCTATCGGCGGGTGTTTTTCAAAACCGGCACCTGCAGGCAACAATATATGGAGTATGGAGAGGTTAGAATCTTATGAACACTAGAGGACCGAAAATCAGGCTCTCCCGTCAGCTGGGCATCCCGTTGACTCCCAAGGCGGGCAAGGCCCTGGAAAAGAGACCGAATCCCCCCGGACAGCATGGCGGGACGAAAGACCGGTCCAAGGGATCCGACTATAAAAAACACCTGATCGAGAAACAGCGCCTCCGCGCTCAATACAATATCGAAGAGAAACAAATGAGCAATTATGTCCGGATGGCGATGTCGAAGACGGGAAACCCCGTCGATGCGCTGATCCAGTTATTGGAAACCCGGCTGGACGCCGTCGTCAATCGCGCGGGCCTTGCACGCACAATCTACGCGGCGCAGCAGGCCATATCTCACGGCCACATCCTGGTGAACGGCAAAAAGGTCAACATTTCGTCGCAAAGGCTCAAACCCAATGACGTGGTGACCGTAAAGGAAAAGAGCAGGAAGACTCAGCCCTTCATCGATGCCGCGGAAGAAATGGTCGCACGTCCGACCGTTCCCTATCTCGAACGGTCGCGGGAAGAAATGACGGCTAAACTGCTGTATGTGCCCACACTCTCGGAAGTGCCGATTCTTTGCGAAATGCCGATGGTTATAGAGTATTATTCCCGTTAGCGACAGTTCGCCGCAGATAGTAAACGAAAACCCCCGAACATTCGATGTTTCGGGGGTTTTTTAAAGAACCGAATGAGGGATGTCTATCTTCTCAGTACCGCTCGGAATCCGTTACAGGGCCCGTATCGCGATAAAATCTCTCGTTCGTGAGCGATGAAAAGAACCTGGATCTTTCATTCGGGTGCATGCTGAGGAACTCATGCCACCGACTGGGCGGCAGGGCGAAGAGTTCGTTTATCTCGGGAGGGATCAGTGAAAGATAGGCGCGCCTGTCGTCCGGTGAAAGAATACTCGCGAAAAGTGAGTGTCTCCGGTCGGGCCGCGATGCGAGATATCTGTCTCTTTCGTCCGGTCTGAGAGCGAGGAATTCCCGCCTCCATTCCGGCGCAAGTGAAAAGAATCGTTCCCTTTCTCCGGGTGTGAGCGCGAAAAACGCAGCCCTTTCCCTTGCTGCAAGAGTGAAGATGTATTCTCTTTCCCTTGGTCCCATAGAGAAAAAGGCAGCTCTCTCATCCGGCCGGAGGTTCAGGACATAGGTCCTCGCCCACGGCCTGAGATTGACAACCCAGGTCCTCTCTTCCGGTCCGAGGGCCAGGAATTCCGCTCTCTCCTCGGGTCTGATTGTCAGGACGAAGGTCCTTTCCCGCGGCCCCAGAGCCAGGAAAGCGAGTCTCTCGTCACGGTCGAGTGAAAAGAACAGGCCCCTGTCCCGGGGCTGGAGCGCGAGGTAGGCTCTTCTCTCGTCTGGACGCATCGCGAAGAATTCATCCCTCTGCTCAGGGGGGAGATTTTCGATCTCGCTTCGATCCCGCGCACTGAAGCCGCGATATTCGTGCCGCTCGACCCTTTCTTCGTACTGATTGCTGCGGAAGGTCTCCTGATTGGCAGCGGTTCCGTCTTCATCGCCAATGGATGTAACCCTGCTCTCTTCGACGACTGTTCCGGAAGTTGTTTTTCCGACCCGGTCCGCATTCGCTTTCCGATCGGTGCCCGGCAGCGCGAGCAACGCCAACGCGAAGCCGAATATCAAAGAGAAGGTCGCGTATCTTCTCATTAGTTGCTCCTCTCGCAGATACAATAATGTGTATCCTTTTTTAGATAAGACATGGTATAAATTTGTAAATCATTATTGATTTGAACATAAAGCAAGGACCTTCTTTGTCAATGAGAATGGAATTCATGGTCCGGGGGAAGAATAAAATCGCCGGGTTCTTATCTTCTTCCCGGAAATGGTTGTGTGATTGGAAGAAAAGTTCTAATGACCGAGGGCAGTCCAGGGCATGATGATTGATATCGACGTAGAGTGCTGTATTGGATGCGCCGCGTGCGCCGAGCTGTGTCCGGAAATTTTCGCGATTGACGAGCGGACCGGCAAGGCCCGGGTAATCACGTTTGAGATGAGTAACAGGGAGTGCATCGAAGAAGCGATTACGACCTGCCCGGTTGAGTGCATTTCCTGGCAGGAATAGCTGTGTTGCCCTTTGCCGGGCAACAAAATCGCATCGTAACAGAACTGTAACATAAGCTTCACATAATCTACATGATACGGCTATAGGATACCGCGCCGATATAACGTGGGAAAAAGCCCTCTTTTCTGTTTCGGGAGCGAGAGAAGAAATGCAGATGGCAAAGGCAAAGATCCTTGTAGTCGAAGACGATCACGATATTGCACAACTCCTGGCCTTGAGCATCAGGAAAGCAGGGCTCGAGGTGCTCGTGTCCGAAAACGGCTACGAAGCGTTGAGCATCGTCCGGCAACACCAACCCGACCTGCTGGTGCTCGATCTGATGATCCCGGGAATCGACGGCTTCGAAGTGTGCAAGGAACTTAAACGCGATCCGAAGACGGCGGAACTCCCAATAATCATCCTGACCGCCAGGGGAGAAGAGATAGACCGAATTATCGGGCTGGAACTCGGTGCTGACGATTACGTGGTGAAGCCGTTCAGTCCAAGGGAACTCCTGTTGCGAATCCGTGCCATTCTGCGCCGCTCAGGGCAGGAGCACCGTCCGGCTTCCGTATTCAGGATGTCCGATCTGGAAATAGACTTCGATGCGCATCGCGTCAGCCTGGAGAGCCAGGAAATCGTGCTTACCGCGACGGAGTTCAAACTCCTGGCGGAACTCGTCCATCACCAAGGCAAGGTGCTCACACGCGAGCAGTTGCTCGACAAGGTCTGGGGATACCACTTCGAAGGTTATGCTCGGACTGTCGATACGCATATACGGCGCCTGAGGCAGAAACTGCTCGACTCCGCCGACTGGATCGAGACGGTGCGCGGTATCGGGTACAGGTTTAAGGGCTGAAATGGCACTGAAATTCAGACTCAGAATCCGATTTATCCTCCTGCTCTGGGGAGTTTTCTTTCTGGCCCTTTTCGTGCCGTCCACCTACTACAACCGCTACCTGCGAACCGAGATAATTCAGGATACCCAAACGCGCGCCTCCAGGGAACTCGCGCTGATAAAAGAGCTGATGACGAAGGAGAAAGACTTCCCCGATGCCGAACACTTGTACGGCTGGCTCCGGGGTGTTTCGCAGCAGCTCAATGTGCGCATAACCTATGTTGCTGAAGGCGGACGGGTGATAGCCGATACCGACGTTCCGTTCGAAAAGACGGCCGAGTTGGACAATCATGCGCGAAGGCCCGAGATCACAGACGCATATACCAGCCCGACCGGATCGAGTATTCGGTACAGCGGCACCCTGAAAACAGACCTGCTCTACCTGGCGCAAAAGATCGAAGGGCGGGGACGAATTCCCGACGGCGTCCTTCGCCTGGCCATACCGCTTTCCGGCATCTTTTACTGGCTCGAAAATGCAGGTCTTGTCCTGAACCTGATCATCCTCGCCGGATTCATAGTCTTTGCGGTTGTGAGCCTCGGACTCATAATGTACACGAACAGGTCCGTCAGGGCCCTTTCGATTCTCGCCGATTCCATCGGCAGTGAAAACGTCAAGATTCCGTCCCAGTTTCACCCCGGCCACGAGTTCTACCCGCTTGCAAAGTCCATAAGGGAGACGGCGGACAGGGTGGATTCCCTCATAAGGACGATCACGAAGCAGAAGCTGCAGCTCGAGAGCATTCTCGACGGCATAGAAGAAGGGATTCTGCTACTCGATTCGGGCGGCAGGATCGAGTCGGCCAACAGGGCCGCAAGGAATATGCTCTCATCCATGCCGACCCTGAAAGGCCGCAGACCTCTCGAGGTTATCTGGAACCCCGAGCTTCAAACCGCGTGCAACAGGATCATCGCAAACGAGATCCATTCCTACCACAGCGAAGTCTCGATGGGCCCCGACCGGTTCTATCACGTCCACATCGTGCGCACGGCGCTGTCGAAGCGTGAACCTGGCGCCATTATCGCGCTGCATGACATCTCCGAGCTGAAAAAACTGGAAAAGGTCCGCCGGGATTTCGTGGCGAATGCCTCCCATGAATTGCGGACGCCCCTGACTTCGATCAAGGGATATACCGAAATACTGATGTCTGAGGAAGCTGACTCCGAGATCCGCAAATCGAGCCTGGAGGTCATTTCCAAGAACACGAACCATATAATCAAAATCGTAAACGACCTTCTCCAGCTTGCGAAAGTGGAGGACTACAGCTACGTTGCAGACATTCGGCCGGTGAGCGCGAGCGAGGCGCTGGCTGAAGCCTGGAAAGCTTGTTCCGCGCTTGCGACTGAGAAGAAGATTTCCCTCGAGGATCACCTTCCGCCTGACGGCCCCGTCGTGCAAGCCGATTCGGAACAACTCATCCAGGTCTTTCGTAATCTGCTGGAAAACGGAGTGCGGTACAGTCCGGCAGGCGGGAAGATCGAAGTATTGTCGGCGGCGCAGGAAGGTAAAGTGACTTTCATGGTCAGCGACAGCGGCCCGGGAATACCCCGGCAGGATCAGCAGAGAATATTCGAGCGTTTTTTCCGGGTGGAAAGATACCGGGGGAAAGAAGCCGGGAGCACCGGGCTCGGGCTGGCCATATGTCGAAATATAATTAGAAACCATGGTGGAACAATCTGGGTCCAGAGCCCCCGGAAAGGACAGCCCGGCGGCTCGACCTTCCTTTTTACACTCCCGGCAGCGGGAGAAGACGATAACAGGGGAGCCCTCCCGGACCAGGAAGGCCAGGTATGAATAAAGAAGTAAAAATCTCCGCCAGGAAGGTGAACTTCTACTACGGAGAATTTCACGCACTTAAAGATATAAGCCTTGAAATTTATAAAAATCATGCAACTGCCCTGATCGGCCCTTCCGGGTGCGGAAAGAGTACTTTTCTAAGATGCCTCAACCGCATGAACGATTTGATTCTGAAGGGAAGGCTGGAAGGCGAGATTCTCCTGGACAACCGGAACATCTACGATCCGCAGGTCGATGTCGTTACGCTCAGGAGGAAAGTCGGCATGGTTTTCCAGAAACCCAATCCCTTCCCGAAAACCATCTTCGAAAACGTTGCGTATGGGATGCGGGTTAACGGCGTCAAAGACCGGAACTTCATAACGGAGCATGTCGAGGAGAGCCTGAAGCAGGCGGCTTTGTGGGACGAGGTCAAGGACAGGCTGTTCGGCTCTGCGCTCGATCTTTCGGGCGGCCAGCAGCAAAGGCTCTGCATCGCGCGTGCCTTGGCGGTCGAACCTGCCGTGCTCCTCATGGACGAACCGGCATCGGCCCTCGACCCCATAGCGACCCAGAAGATCGAAGAACTGATCGACGAACTCAAAAAGAACTACACCATCGTCATCGTGACGCACAACATGCAGCAGGCGGCCAGGGTGTCGGACTATACGGCTTTCTTTTACCTCGGGACCCTCGTCGAAGTGAACGCAACGGAAAAGATATTCACCAGTCCGGCGAACCGGCAAACCGAAGACTACATCACGGGCAGGTTCGGTTGAAGCGAAAAGCCAAGAAACGAAAGGCAAAAGCTCACAACCACGAAAGTCACGAAATACACGAAAAATACCAAAGAAAACAATAGCATAAGGCTGTAGGATGGGTGGGAGCGGAGCGGGAACCCATCGCTTTTAGGCTCGTTTCCCTCTCAGCTGCCGGGAAGCGCAAGGACTGTCGAATAACGTTTTTTTCCGTATGGCGACTTTCCCGTGTTCTCAGGCGTCGATTTATGCCTCTCCGGCCAATTACTCCCGGGTGTTCCGAAAAGCGATGGGTTGTCTCCCTTCCTGCGGTCATATACCGTCAACACTGTTTGAACGAGAGCCAAAAACTGCCCTTCCCGTTGAGTTGAGGCACGGTTTCCTGACCGTGCCGGCCTGGAACCGAGAGAATGGCTGGTCGGGAGATCGCGCAATAAAGAATATTCTGTGCGTAAGGGCAGGCGCCGTTTTAGGCATAATGCCAATTGATCCGATTTGATTCCAAAAACGATGGGTTCCCGCTCCGCTCCCACCCATCCTACGGCCTCCTTCCGATTGGCACCGGCGCGCGGGACCCCAGTTCGTGCCGCCCGCAAACCATTGTCTCCTGTGGGGAGCCCCAAACGGGAGCTTGGGGACCAGCGAAATAAATCAGCGTTTCGCTCTTTCCGTTCGTGTATTGCATGTGGTTAAAAGTTTTTGAATTTTTTGCATTTTGTCTTTTGGCCGACCTCCTTGTTGCAAGCCTTTCTGGACTTTCGTGCCTGCGAAGGTTAAATATTCTGCAATTGCAAATCACTATCTGCGATTTTGTTTAACCCGGCCCGCTCTTCCGTGAGCAGGCGGGCCTTTGGAGCTGTCCCGCTCTCCTGGAATTGGGAGCAATCTAATCCGGAGCCGACATGATAGGCATATCCAAACTATACTGCGGAACGGTCGAACCGTCCGATGCCCTCCGCTATGGCCGCCACAGCGGCAAGCTGCCGTCCCACCTTCTCCAGTTTTCCTCGGACAAAACACCGGTTGTCGTCTGGAATGTGACCAGGCGCTGCAATCTCAAGTGCGTTCACTGCTATGCGCATGCGAAGGATGAGGAATTCGCCGGTGAACTGACGAACGAGGAAGGGAAGGCGGTACTGGACGATCTCGCACAGTTCGGGTCCCCGGTTGTCCTTTTTTCCGGAGGAGAGCCGCTTGTTCGCCCCGACCTCACAGACCTTGCCGCCTATGCCGTCCAAAAAGGAATGCGTGCCGTCATCTCCACTAACGGCACGCTCATTACGCCTCGCGTAGCCGCTGAACTCAAGAAAATCGGCCTTTCCTATGTGGGTATCAGTCTCGACGGCCTCGATGAAGTAAACGATCGGTTCCGGGGCGTCAAAGGGGCATTCAGGAAGGCGCTCGACGGCATCAAGGCATGCCAGGACGCAGGAATCAAAGTCGGCCTGCGCTTCACGATGAACAGGCTGAACGCCGGAGAAATTCCCGGCATTTTCGACCTCCTGGAAAAATATCAAATTCCCCGTGTCTGTTTCTATCACCTTGTCTATGCCGGCCGCGGCAGCGACTTGATGAAGGAAGACCTCTCCCACGAGGAGACGCGCGCGGCCGTCGATCTGATAATCGACAGGACCGCGGACCTGCACAGCCGTGGGCTGGCCAAGGAAGTCCTCACGGTGGACAACCACGCCGACGGCCCGTATCTCTACCTCAGGATGGTCCGTGAGAATTCCCCGAGAGCGGCCGAAGTTTTCGAACTGCTGGAGATGAATGAAGGCAACAGTTCCGGTCGCGGCATTGGGTGCATCAGCTGGGACGGAAGCGTGCATGCCGATCAGTTCTGGAGGCATTACTCTTTCGGAAACGTGAGGGAACGCAAATTCAGCGAAATCTGGACCGACCTCTCCAACCCGCTCATGAGCCGGCTGAAGGACAAGAAACTTCACGTCAAAGGCCGTTGCGCGACATGCAAATGGCTCGGAGTCTGCGGAGGCAATTTCCGCGTGCGCGCGGAAGCCGCAACGGGCGACCTCTGGAGCCCCGATCCCGCGTGCTACCTCACCGACGAAGAAATAGCAAAGTAGACGGGCCTTTCCAGCTTTCCGAATACCTGTTAGACCCGCAAAATATAAATTTAAAACCGCAAAATACAAATCCCGCTAAATATACAAATCGCTGGTTCCCAAGCTCCTGCTTGGGAACCCCCGTTTGGGAAGCTCCTGCTTCCTCTCACAAAAGCCGCGCCTGTCATTCATCTTTCCGACGGAATTGCGAAATGATTTCGGCGGACTAGATTTGTTTGGCACTTGGTTGAGGAGTTGATCTGGGGGAAAATGACGGGGTGGACGGGGCCGTTGCGGGCAATCCATCGCTCCCGGAGCCGGGGTTCCCAAGGAGGACCTTGGGAACCAGCGGAGGGGGAAACGTCAGCATATCAAAACAATCCCACTCTTAAGTTGACGGCTATGAGGCGGACCTTGGGAACCAGCGGCGTATTTTCTTAAAGCAACGACATTGACGATGAAGCCGTTCCCGCGTGAAGATATTCGCAAAATATGGTGTTCAATTATCGAGTGATTATCATTTCGAGTCAGGAATAAATGACTAATCGGACCGGACCAACCGGTCCAGGGAGAAGAGCCATGAGTGCATTGGATGACAATAACTGCTATTTTGGCGGAAAGAGAATTATTCCCGAGGAGATGATCTGCCTTTCCAGCACCTGCATGGTCTGCAAAGGCGGCAAATGGGAGGAGACGCACAGCATCTGGGTGCTGTAGCTTTCGGGACGGTTTAGGGATGGGCTAAACGGCCGGTCCTTTGTTGCCGGACGGCTTAAATGTGCCGATCAGAAATTTTTCCGGCTGTCCAGCAGCAAGGTGACCGGCCCGTCGTTTATCAGGGCAACTTCCATCATCTCCTGAAATTTCCCCGTACAGACCTTCGGCGTGAATTTCCGAATTTCATTCACATAAAATTCGTACAATGCCACGGCGGTTTCCGGCGGTGCGGCGCCCGCATAAGACGGCCTTCTCCCTTTTCGGCAGTCTCCATAGAGCGTAAACTGCGAAACCACGAGTGCCCCCCCACCGATGTCCAGCAGAGACAGGTTCATTTTGTCGGCCTCATCGGGGAAGATGCGCAGGTTGACGCTCTTTTCGGCAAGGTACCGGGCATCGTCTTCCGTGTCGCCCGCGCTCACTCCCAGGAGCACCAGCATTCCCCTGCCGATCCGGGAAACCGTTTCGCCTGCTATCGTAACACTTGCTTCCGAAACCCTTTGAATTACAGCTCTCATTTTCTCTCCCGTTCGATCTTCGCATATCACGGCCGATTTGACCCGGGGCCGACTGGCAGGATATAAGGGACCCGGCCGTTTGAGGCAAGCATTTCCGAAGGGTGGATTGAAAGATGTCCAAAAAACCGCTCCTGCTCCTGATTAATCCCTGGATTGCGGATTTTGCAGCCCATGATTTGTGGACCAAACCCATGGGGCTCCTGATCCTCGCATCGCTCCTGAGGGATGACGACTGCGGAGTAGCCTTTATCGACTGCCTCGACAGGCATGACCCTTTTACAATTCGGCACCCGGATGTCATCTCCGGCCGGGACAGGAAATTCGGGACGGGAAAATTCCCGAGGATGCGTCTCCCCAGGCCGGAGCCCTACTCGGATTTTCCCCGTTATTACTACCGACACGGCATCCACCCGGACAGTCTCAGGGAAAAGATTCGAGCCGTCGGCAAGCCGGACCTCATCTGGGTCACTTCCATTATGACCTACTGGTATCCCGGTGTGCAGGATACGATCCGGATTGTGAGAGAGGAATTTCCGGACGTGCCGGTCTGGCTTGGCGGCATTTACGCAAAGCTCTGTCCGGAACACGCCCGAAAGGCGAGCGGTGCCGACAGGATTGTAACGGAGCCGGTTTCAGACCTTCCGGATCTGCTCTGCGCTCAAACTGGATTCTCTGTTCGAAACCGGGAAGCATGGGCCGATTTCCGGCAGTGGCCCACCCCGGCGCTCGACTTGTTGCCGCGACTCGATTATGCCCCGCTGCTCACGGGTATCGGGTGCCCTTTCCGCTGCCCCTATTGTGCATCGGGAAGGCTGCAGCCCGAGCGCAGGCGACATGATGCGGAGCGTATCCATGAGGAAGTAGTGCGGGCGCACGAGAAATTTGGCGTAGTCGATTTTGCATTTTATGACGATGCCCTGCTTCTCGATGCCGAAACAACGCTCAGGCCGGCCCTTGAACGACTGATTCGGGAAGGTCCGCGGGTACGGTTTCATGTCCCCAATGCACTGCATATTCGGGCCCTTTCGCCCCAGTGGTGCGAACTGCTTCATGAAGCAGGCTTCCGCACGATCCGGCTCGGCCTGGAAACGACGGTCGATAGAAAAAGCCGGGAATGGGGCAATAAGGTCGATACGGAAATGTATCTGAAGTGCATAGAGAATCTTTTCTCGGCAGGATTTGAACCGGGCGATATAGGAGTCTACCTTCTTTGCGGGCTGCCCGGCCAGGTCCCGGCGGAAGTTGCCGAGGCTGTTCAAATCGTCAAGGCGAGCGGAGTCCGGCCGCGTATTGCCGAATATTCCCCGATTCCCGGCACCCCGATGTGGGAGCAGGGGATCGCCGTTTCTTCGTTCGATCTTGCAGGAGAGCCGCTCTATCACAACAACAGCTTTTTTGCCTGCCGTCGCCCGGATTTTACGTATGAAGACATGCTCATACTGAAAAAGCTCAGTGAACAGTGAGAAAGCGCCGGTAAAAGTCGGCTTGGAGTAGTGGATGAAAGAGCCATACGGTGAAGGTCTAACGAACCACACCGGCCCCGAGTCATGCGCCGGTACCTGTGAGGGTACGGGTGAAGCGTTG